>CALCJW010000111.1:0-20666 GCA_937967235.1 uncultured Clostridia bacterium | reverse complement strand
CAACATTGCCGTAATACGAGCGAAGAATCGAAAACGCATCCGCGCCGCCTTCAGCTAAGTACTGCGAGCCCCACTGGCTTAAACCGTCGCACGTTGTTGTGACCCCGTTGCAGAATTTTGCTGCCAGCGGTTCGACAAAGCCCTCGCGCCGCAAATACCGGTCAAAAATCTCATCGACGAGGACGGAAATATTTTCGTAGATGTTCCGGCCCTCGATGTATTTCTGGTCGATGGCCGTGGACGAGGTGATGTCAAAATCATAGCCCCGGCTGCGATAATATTCGGTGTAGAACCGGTTGAGGGCAAAGGAAATGATTGCGAGTGTGTTCGCTTCCAGCGCGGCAGGCTCCCATGTGGGATAAATTTCGCTCGAGACGACGTTTTTGATGTAGTCCGTGAACGGAACGGTCACATTTGCCGCCGATTGCGTCGGCGCGCCCAGATGGACGACGATGGTCTCGGGAATGTAGGGAATGACAGAGGTCGGCATAAGATCACCTCACGAAAGGCTCTGCGGCGGCACGACGAATGTTTCCGTCCGGTCAAACGAGCTCGGAAGATCGGGCGTTGGGATGAGCGAGAGCTCCTGTCTTGTCTCGGTGTTCGGAAAAACCTGCGCGTTTTTGACAAGTACCCGGTCAAAGCCTGTGCGTTCGACGCGGATGTCGACCGCAGCATAGGGGATGGATGTGTTCTGATAGCTCCGGCTCTCGGCCATCGGCGGGGTCTCGACCATGACGGGGGCTGTCAGCCCGTCGAAATTCGTCACACGCACGGCAAGAAGCTCCTGCGTGCCGTCCGGGCGGGTCTTTGTGATGGTGACGGTTGCGCCCTGTAGAGGAATGAGCGCGCTGGATGTGGAAAGACGCACGACAACCGTGCCCTGTGAGTCCATATGATCGCCTCCTGTACCCATCAGAATATGTAAGGAGGCGAAAAAAAGTGCGTGTCCGCACGGGGCGTACAATTGCACAACCGGAAAATTGTGGAGAGTTGTGAAAATGTGAGAAATCGGTGCGCTTTTTGTCCGCCCCTCCGGCAAAATCGCAAACGCAGTGTTTAGAAAATGTCGCCAGACACGTGCCCTGTAAAATGAATTGCAAGAAAAGGTTTTAAGCCTTTCTTGCAATTCTTTTTTTATGCGCAGAAATGTGAGACAGGAGGTGCAGAGCATGGAAAGCAAGGAAAATGTCCGGCGCGGTGCGAAGGATTTGCAGCTGTTTGAGCGCAAGCGCATTGAGCAGATGCAGAGCGCCGGGCACAGCGCAGAAGAGATCGCTGTCGAGATCGGCGTGTGTTACGTCACGATCTACCGCGAGCTGAAGCGCGGCGACACAGGTGAGATGGACGAGCTGGGCCGGAGAGTCTATGACGCGGAACTGGCGCAGCGCAAGGCCGCCCTTGCCCGGCGGAATAAGGGTTCCAAGAATCCGGAGAACGACGGGAGGTGCAGGCGGCGTGGCAAGAACGAAGGCGGCGAGGCTCGCCAGGATTCCGGGCAACAGGTATGAGACGTGCATCGGATGCGGGCTGGATTGGAACGTAAGCCTCTTCGCCCCGAAGGGCTGGTACATTTGCCCGCAATGCGAGTATCGAATGAGAAAGAAACGACGGTATGAACAAGCTCAGGCGCAAGGATTTGCGGGAGATCACAGACCAGCTTGAAACGCTGCAGGAATTGCTCCAGGAACTGCAGGAACAGGAAGAAGAGTATCGGGACAATATGCCGGAGAACCTTCAGGGCAGCGAGAAATACGAGCGGGCAGACAAGGTCTGCAGCAATCTGTCGGACGCTTATGACAGTCTGCAGGACGCCATCGACAACATCACGGCAGCGATTGAAGGATAGGAGGAAGACATGGAAAGATACGCCATCATCATTAAGACCGACGGGGTCTGCGTTCTACTGCACTGCTACCCCGGAGACTGCTTGAGTCTGGAGGAGATGCAGAAGATCGTGGAAGGCCACATCGAGGCGGTGCCAACAGCACTGGCACAGGGATGGAGCCAGGAACCCGGCGTCGGCCTCGCGCTCATCGTCAATGAGGAAGGAAAGCTACAGAACCTGCCGGTCAATCAGACGGCGACAGATTTGTCGGCTGCCTACAATGACGTCATCGTCGGAAACGCCATTCTCCTGGGGACGACGGACGAAGACTTCATCGGGCTGACAGAGCGGGCTGCACAGAACATTATGAAGAAGTGGGAGCTTGGCGTATGCTGAACAACTGCATCATCATGGGGCGGCTGACAGCAGACCCAGAGCTGCGGCACACGAACTCCGGTGTCGCCTGCTGCAGCTTCACGCTGGCTGTAGAGCGGGATGGAAAACCGAACGAGCAGACCGGCCAGCGAGCTGCCGACTTTATCGACTGCACTGCCTGGCGGAACACGGCAGAGTTTATCTGCAAGTGGTTCTCCAAAGGGCGCGTGGCTGTGGCTGCGGGCCGGATGCAGACCAGGACATGGAAAGACCGGCACGATCAGAGCCGAAAAAGCACAGAGCTTCAGGTTGAAAGTATGTATTTTGCGGACAGCCGGAAGGACGCAGCCGCAGACGTGCCGCTTGCGGACGACGATCTGCCGGGTGCATGGACAGAGCTGAGCGGCAGCGAGCCGCTGCCATTCCTATAAAGAGAGGACGAAGGAAGATGGAGCAGAAGGTCATTGTGCTGCGCGAAAGAACGCGGCGAACACGGCACCGCAGCCGGAAGGATGTGCGGGCAAGACGGAGGATTTGCGGCGTGCTGGCGGCGCTTTGTTTTCTGCTTCTGCTGGGCGTCGTCGGTGGTATGGAGAACGGAACCATGGCGCTCGGCATCGGAACGGTGCGCGTGATAGGAACCGGCACGGCTGGCGTGCTGCTCACCTGGGCGGCGGGAGGATTCCAGTATGCAGCAAGGCCATAGACACAGACGCTCCAGAAGACGGCGGAGAAGAATCCGCCAGCTGCAGCTGCTGGTAGCGGCGTGTATCCTGGTAACCGGCGTAGTGCTGGTCTGCGCGGCGCGGCACAGCAACAAGCAGGAGGCGAAGGAAGCGGCAGCAGCTGCTGCGCAGACGGAGGCGCAGGAGATGAAGACGGTCGAGCCGCCCGCTCAGAATCAGGAACCGGAAGAAGAACCGGAGCCGGAGCGGGACTGGGACGAAGAGGCCCGGTACATGGCGCAGGCGTGCTTCGGCGAGGGCTGGATTTGCCAGTCGAAGACGGAATGGGCCGCGATCTACTGGAACATCCTGAACCGTGTAGATAGCGATGACCCGTATTATCCGGACGATATTATCGGAGTCGTCACGCAGAGCGCACAGTATCACGGGTATGACCCGACGAACCCGGTGCTTCCGGTACTCAAAGAACTGGCGCTGGATGTCATCGACAGATGGCAGCGGGAAAAACAGGGCGAGACAGATGTGGGCCGTGTGCTGCCGCCGGAATATCTCTTCTTCGGCGGCGACGGGAAACACAACACATTCAGAACCGAGTGGGATGGCGGCGAATACTGGGACTGGAGCTGGCCGTCTCCATACGAAAGTTAGGGAGGAAAGACCATGATGTATCGGGTGCGCCGCGTGCAGATCGGAAACAGCGGAGAGATTGCGTGGGAGTCGAAGCGAGCGGAGATCATACCGTGGCCGGTGGAGCTGACGGTCGGCGGGCTGTATGCGCTGCGAAGCGGCAGACTGTACCGCGTGGAAGGGAGAGAAAAACGTGGAGCAGAAGGTTGACCCGTATATGCGGGAGGCGCCATGGGTGTGCTGCCCGATGTGCGACGAGGATGTCTGCGTTGGGCGGTTCAACTGCCCGGAGATTGCAGAGTGGTGCAGGGAAAAACGGGAGAAAGACGCGGCGGAAGGAGTTGTGCGGGTATGATTGCTCGCGTGTTTCCGCGCAGGACTGCTATGACACCGAGAGATGGCCTGGCGTTCTTCAAAGAGCCAACGATCGAGAATATTGCGGACTGCATCAAGGAGAATGTGACCGAGGTACATATTTCCGTGACGTTCACCTGGGACATCCTGCGTGCGGAAGACCTTTATTATGCCTGGCAGATTCTAGGTGTGCCGGTCGAGGTTGGAGGCCCGGCGTTCGATGATCGGATGGGCGACTTCACACCGGGGCTGTATCTGCGCGACGGTCTGGTCTTCACCTCGCGCGGCTGCACGAAGGACTGCTGGTTCTGTTCCGTGCCGCGCTGCGCACGAGGAACAGTTCGCGAACTGCCGATCACAGACGGCTGGAACATCCTCGACGACAACATACTGGGCACAAGCGAGCAGCACTTCAGAGATGTCTGCACGATGCTGAAGAGGCAGAATCATCCGGCAGTGTTTTCTGGGGGCCTTGAGCCAGCACTGCTGCAGCAATGGCAGGCAGAACTGCTCTACGACGTGCGGCCGGACAGGCTCTACACGGCATATGACACGAAGGATGATCTCGAACCGCTCATCGAGATGGGACGGAAGCTGCGAGCTGCAGGCTTCAGACCGGCGAGGCACAATATGCGCTGCTATGTGCTGGTTGGGTATGAGGGCGACAGCTTTGAGAATGCGGAGCGTAGGCTGCACGAAACCATGCAGGCCGGGTTCGTTCCGTTTGCGATGCTCTACAGAGATGAGAGCGGCGAGCGGGACACTGCATGGCGCCGTTTTCAATGTGAATGGTGCAGGCCGATCATCGTCGGGAAGAAATTTAACGAGTATTGGAAGGAGCACTATGACGGATAAATTAAAACGTTCGCAGAAACAGGCTTATGAAAAGCAGATCAAGTCTTTGCGAGCGTTAGCAAACCGGCAGCTGAGCGAGATCAAAAAACTACAAAAGAATTTTTGCTGGAAGAACCTAGAGGTTGATGCCGCCGAATGGAAGCGGGAGCGGGCAGAAGCAGAAAGGGACGCGCTGCTTGAGATTGCTAAAAAGGGAAAAGATTGCGAGACGTGCAAGAATAGTGCGGTATGCGTCCAACCCGGAACAGACGTTGCACACTGGTGCGATAGATGTGCAAAGAAATGCCTTTGCTACGGGTGCGGAGGAGATCGCTGGGAATGGCGCGGCTTACCGTAGCCAGAGGAAGGAGAGAAGGCATGAAAAGACTTACAACGGATACCCCGAAAGACAATTTTGAAATGGCGCTCAACCTGTTTTATGTCAAGGACAAAGAGGTCTGGGTGCGCGAATATGGAAAGAACGGTGCAGATATTTCCCTGCTCAATCTGACGCGGGAGATTCTGAGCTACCAGTGCCCATATGTAGAGCCAGACATCTCTGACGATGACCTGATTATGATGATGCCGGAATGGCTTTTCGATGATGTTCGGGCGACGGAACATGTAGTCGGGCTGCTCTATCAGGCAGCGTGGGTGTGCGCGGAACTGCGCGAGCACCTAAAAGAATTTGAAGACAAGGAGGATACACGAATGAAGAAGCTATTCATATCACAGCCCATGCAGGGCAAGAGCAAGGAGGAAATCCTTGCGGAGCGGAAGAGCGCGATCTGCCAGGCGAAAGAGGCCGTCGGGGACGAAGTTGAGATCATCGACAGTTACTTCGAAAACGCCCCGGCGTGCAACCGGCCGCTCTGGTTCCTGGGCGAAAGCCTGAAGCTGCTCGCAACAGCAGATATTGCATATTTTGCAACAGGTTGGGAAGGCGCACGCGGATGCAAGATCGAGCACACCTGCGCAGAGGAATACGGCGTCCGCATCATTGAGGCGCCGGGAATGTGAAGGAGGGATACGCTATGAGCGACATTAAGATTACCAAGGAGAGAATTGACGCGCTTCTCGGCGAAGCGGACATCCGGACACTGACACTGTTCGGGAAATGCACGGTGGTAACGGCGAAGCTGAAGAACGGGTTCGTTCTGACGGCCGACAGCGCGTGCGTTGACCCGGCAAACTACGACAAGCGCACGGGCGAGCGCATCTGCCTGGAGCATATCGCAAACAAGCTCTGGGAGCTGGAAGGATACCGGCTGCAGTGGGAGGTTTTTAACAAGGCGAACCGCAAAGGCACGGCACCGGGCCTGGACGACGAAACGCTCGATGAGATGCGCACGCTTTGCAGCAGGGCACTGCGAGCCTGGGGCGCAGAGATGCAGAGCGTCGTGGCAGCGGAGGAACTTTCTGAGCTGCAGAAGGAGCTTTGCAAAAGCGTGCGCGGAGAGGACAATGCAGACGCAATCGCTGAAGAGATTGCGGACGTGCAGATCATGCTGGAGCAGATGCTGCTGCTGCATGACTGCCGGGACGATGTGGACGAGTGGCGCAGGCGGAAACTGGAACGTCTGGAGCAGCGGCTGCCGAAGGTTCCGGACCGGAGCCAGTGCAATCACGCATGGGTTCTGGAGCGGACAGACGGCAGCACGCGGTATTACTACTGCGAAAAATGCGGGGCGCGCCACAAACAGGCCGTGCCACAGAAGGCAGACGCAGCGTGGGAGTGACGGTATGAAGGCTATGACGGCAGAGCGCTGCAGCGGCATCAAGAGCGGGTACTGGAGCGCGGAGAAGAAAGAAGACCTCGTGCAGCAGCTGGGGCTGTATGAGCACCAGATTCTCAGCCCGGAGAAGATCGAACGGTTTCAGAAGCTGCGCACAAGGCTGAAGGGGGCCAGGGAGATCGTAGAGCTGGCGAACGAATGTGGGCGGCGGGTTTGCGATGAAGTCGGCCACTTCGCCTGCCCATTCGGAGACGAGAGCATGGAAGACTGCGCCCTGCGGCTGGAGGCAAAGTACGATGAGACCATCGGGCTGCTGCTCGATCTGGCGGAGACGATGGGCTGACAGACAAATACAGGAGGAAAAGCTATGTTTGACATCACAAAAAGAACGACGATCACGACGGACTGGGCGCAGCTGAAGACCGTGCAGGAGCAGATGAACCTGGCGGAAATCATGCTGGAGGTCGGCAGCGAGTTCCCGATCTGCCTTGAGGCGGACGCAGACAATGAGAATGATGCGTTTGAGCAGCTGACGGCGCAGGTAGTGCACGTCACGAAGGAAGGCCGCGTGATGGTTGTACTGAAGGACTGCATGGAGAAGATGCGCGCAATGAACGACTACGCGACGAACAAAGGCGGCTGGAAGGACAGCGCGATGCGCAAGTGGCTGAACGAAGATGTATTGCCTCGACTGCCGAAAGAGCTGCAGGCGATGGTCGTGCCGCGCACCATCCGGCAGAAGATCAACGGCGAAGAAGTGCAGACGCAGGACAAGCTGTGGCTGCCGTCGTTTACGGAAATGTTCGGCGCAGAGGCGGCGGCTGAGTGGACGCCCGGCGATCTGGGAGATGAACAGTTTGAACTGTTTGACTCGGAACGCAGCCGCGTGAAGGAAGTTCCGGGAAGAGGAACATGGTGGTACTGGCTCCGCTCGCCGTATGCCAGCGACTCCGCGTATTTCTGCCTGGTCGGCAGCAGCGGCGACGCGGACGATTACTACGCCAGCTTTGCCTATAGCGTGGCCTTCGGCTTCTGCCTTTAATCCGGAATCTACCTATGATCTGCACGCCTGTGTGCGTGCAGATCGGCTCAGAAAGGAGCGCACGATGCAGAAACAGACGCAGAACTTTCGCTGGCGCGTGACACACAAAGCGCATGGAACGGTCGAAGTCGAGGGCATCGACCGGCTGCGGGCCATTATTGCAGCGGCCATGACATGGAAGCAGCGATGGACGCTCATTGCCAGAGCGTGCGAGACAGAAAAGCTGGGGCCAGCGTGACGAGGAAGCAGGGATGCAGCAGCTGCGCACGGGCCTTCCGCGAAGAGCAGCCGGGCGGCATGACGGCGCTTCGCTGCGGATACCGCGCAGGCGCAGCGGAGCAAACACCTCCGAGGCCGGACGGAATCCGGATGCTGCAGCCGAGCGTCTGCTATGGAAGGATTACCCAGCTATTTCCGACGGGCATGGACGGCTGCACAGACGGAACGCCGCCAGCATGGTGCCGAGGATACTTCATTCAGAAACAACATTAGCCGAAACAGGGCGCAGCCGCGTCCTGTCTGCCGGGGACAGCCTCCCGGCACTGACGATGGCAGGCTGGCCATATACATTATATATTCGCGCGTACGCGCGAATTAAGGCTTGTAAGCAATCTTAACTTAGCAACCATTCTCTGAAGGAGGACACAGGGCCATGTATCAGGGGCGCACCTTCATCCGCGAAAGCGTATATGTCTGCGGCAATTACATGGACGCGGACATATATCCGGTGTTTCAGAAACCAGGCCGCAGACGCAGCCGCTGCAAGCCGACGAGCGAGATTCAGAGAAGACTTAACCAGAAGAACGCAGAGAAGAGACTCACGCGCCTGGTACATACGAACTTCACGGAAGACGACGTCGCTCTGCATCTCACCTACCGGCCGGGAGAAGAACCGGAGACGAAAGAGGGTGCTCAGCGCGATCTGCAGAATTACATCCGCCGTCTGAAGCGGAGATATACAAAGCTCGGCAAGGAGTTCAAGTATATCAGCTGCACGGAATACGGAAAGAAGACAAACCGCATCCACCACCATCTCATCATCAGCGGCGGACTCGACCGCGACGAGATCGAGAAGCTGTGGGGACGCGGCTATGCAAACAGCATCCGTCTGCAGTTCGGGCCGGATGGCGTAACGGGTCTTGCGCACTATATCGCGAAGGATAAGCTGTTCTTCCGCCACTGGAACCAGAGCCGGAACCTGGTGCAGCCGGAGCCTGCCCAGTACGACGGGAAGATCACGCTGGACGAGGTGGGAAGCCTGGTAGACGCCATCGAGGAAAAGAACGCATGGGTGCAGCTGGAGCAGCGGTATCCGGAATATCAGCTGACATCCATCAGCTATGTCCGCAACGCCGTCAACAAGGGCGTTTATATTCACTTCGAGATGAGACGGAGGTGGGGACAATAGGCATACGGCTGGAAGACCTGCCGCTGCGTGCGCAGCAGCAGGCACTCGCTCAGCTCAAAACAGCGCAGATACAGAAGGCCAGGAAATACCGGAACGAGCCGGAGATGGCAGAGGGCATCCGCTTTGACAGCAAGAAGGAGGCCGGAAGGTTTCGGGAACTGCAAGCCATGCTGCAGGCAGGACTCATCCGCGAGCTGCGGCTGCAGCAGGACTTCACGCTGCAGGAAGCATACACCACGCCGGACGGAAGACGCATCCGCGCCATCCGGTACTGCGCGGACTTCTGCTATGAGCGGAAGACGCAGACCGGCTGGGAGAAGATCGTCGAGGACGTGAAGAGCCGGGCGACGCGGACACAGAAGTATATCATCAAGCGGAAGATGATGCAGGACAGATACGGAATCGAGATCAAGGAGATATGAACATGAAGATCGGAGACATCGTACAGAGAATCCCGGAGACATTCGGGGAGACGGAGATCGTCCAAGCAAAAGACAGAAAGCAGCCGAAGAAGGAGCGCAAGCCATTCACGGGGACGGTGACGTACATCCACCCACTGAGGAGATACCACGTCGTCAGCTTCCGGGTGCGCGGCGGTGTCATCCGCGAGAGCTTCGCAGGCGCATGAGACAGACGACGGCGTAAGAGAAAGGGCGTGAGGGAATGTTCCGTTTCAAATCTGGCGTGAAGGTAGACTACAACCGGCAGGGGTATATCTATTTCACCTCACGCCTTTACAAAGACCTGCCGGAAGAAGACCAGCGGGTTATCCTCAACCTGTGCCTGGAACATGGCGGGGAGAGCTACCAGGCGCTGTTTGAGTTCGTGACAACAGACGCGACGGCGACGGCGGTGTGCATGAAGCACTGCCTGAGCAAATCCACGCTGCACCGGATGGTGCGAAGGTACTACGAGGATTTCCCAAAAAAGCTATAATTCGGGCAACGAAAAGCGGGACTGCAGGCGTGCAGCCCTGCTTTTTGTGCAAGGTGCCGAAAAAGTTGACACTTCGTGACGTGACTTTTCCAGTATCATGGCATCGTGACGGGGCATGCATTCGATATTGCAGCAAGACCCTGCGGGAGGGCGTCGCGCATTAGGCGGGATTTGAGCGGTGCGGAGAGCATATTTGAATTTTTCCCCACGACAAGCGCACGCATACGGGTGCGCACGCGCGGGAACCTTAGAGCGCCGGGACGGGAGGTGGCGCAGATGGCGGCAGGAAGGCCCAAAAAATACACCAAAAAGAAGCTGCGGGAGGAAACGGAACGGTATTTCCGCAGCATTTCGCGCACGATTCCGGCCAGAGACGACACGGGCGGCATCATCCGGAACGACGACGGCGATGAGATTCAGCTTTTGCAGTACGTTGTGCCGCCGTCGATTGCCGGACTGTGCCTGCAGCTGGGCATTGATCGCAGCACCTGGCAGAACTACGCAGACCCGACGCTGCATCCGGAGCTGGCGGACGTGGTAGCCGAAGCCAGAGCGCGGATTGAAGCGTATCTGGAGCAGGAGCTTTTGACGCGGGAGAAGGGGCTGCAGGGCATCATCTTCAATCTGCAGAACAACTACGGCTGGCGGCAGAAGCAGGAAGTTGAGCTGGGCGAAAAGACGCGCAGCTCGATGGGGGCCGGTGAGCTGCGCATTGCAGACAAGCTGGCACTGCTGGCCGAGGAACGCGACGCGCTGCTTATGACGGAGCGAGAAGACGATGGCGAAGAAGCAGACGCAGAAGGAACTTGACCTGAAGGTCGAATGTGCGCTGTGGTTCCGGAATCTCCGGGAGACGAACAACCGCACGTTCCTGCCGCTGTTCTGGGACGAGCACAGATACCTGGTTCTGAAGGGCGGCGGCGGTTCCGGAAAGTCGATCTTCGCGGGGCGAAAGATTCTGGAGCGGGCTATCACGGAGCCGGGGCACCGGTTCCTGGTCTGCCGGAAGGTCGCCAGGACGCTGCGGGAGAGCTGCTTCAAGCAGCTTTTGGGACAGCTGGCAGACTTCTATCCGGACAGCAGATACAAGCCGAACAAGTCTGACCTTACCATTTCATTCCGCAACGGCAGCGAGATCATCTTCGCAGGTCTGGACGACGTCGAGAAGCTGAAGTCGATCTACAACATCACGGGCATCTGGATTGAAGAAGCGAGCGAACTGCTGGAGGGAGATTTCAACCAGCTGGACATCCGACTGCGCGGCCGGACGCGGGAGTATCAGCAGATCATCCTCACCTTCAACCCGATCAGCATCAAGCACTGGCTGAAGAAACGGTTCTTCGACCGAAAAGACCCACGGGCGCGGGTGCATGAGTCCACCTACAAGGATAACCGCTTTCTGGACGACGCGGCCATTCGGACGCTGGAGAGCTTTCAGGAGACGGACGAGTATTACTACCAGGTCTACTGCCTGGGAATGTGGGGCGTGACCGGCAAAACCGTCTTCGACGGAAAAGCTGTGGCGGCAAGGCTGCAGGCTATCCGGCCGCCGAAGCGCACGGGTATTTTTGAGTATGACGACGACGGCGTGAAGCTGTCTTCGATCAGCTGGACGGACGACAAGACCGGCTGCATCCGCATCTACCACGAGCCGGAGCCGGGCGCGCCGTATGTCATCGGCGGAGACACCGCCGGAGAGGGCAGCGACAGCTTCGTGGCACAGGTGCTGGACAACAGAACCGGCGTGCAGGTGGCGCAGCTTCGCGGGAAATTCGACGAGGACGTCTTCGCCCGGCAGGTCTACTGCTTGGGGCTGCACTACAACACGGCGCTCATCGGCCTGGAGACGAACTTTTCCACCTACCCCGTCATGGAACTGGAGCGGCTACGGTATCCGCGCCAGTATGTGCGGGAGACCATCGACGACTACACGCACAAAGTCCGGCAGTCGTTCGGATTTCTTACGAACACGAAGACGCGGCCGGTCATCCTCGCTGAACTCATCAAAGCCGTGCGGGACGACATCGAGATCGTGAACGACGAGACGACGCTGGAAGAGATGCTGTCGTTCGTGCGCAACCCGGAGACCCTGAAGCCGGAAGCGGAGCCGGGCGCACACGATGACTGCGTGCTGTCGCTGGCCATTGCGCACCACATCCGGCCGCAGCAAAGCTACCTGCTGCAGGAGCCGCGGGCGCAGGGCGTGAAGTGGTCGCGCAGCCAGTGGGAGGACTACGAAAACGCATCGCCCGCGGAGCGGGAGATGCTGAAGAAGAAATGGGGAACCCCGGCTACCTGACAGGCAGCCGACGACATAGGAGTGAAGATCATGGCGAAACGAGCGAACAACGACAAGCTCCGGCTCTGGCAGGACAGGCTCTCTCGAAACGAAAGCGCTTATGAATCCGAGGCAAGCCGGATGGACGAGCGGGAGGCACTGTATGCAGGCGTCAATCAGCTGCGGGCCATCGTCCGGGGCGAGCGGAAAACGCAGACACCGCACGTCCGGAACATCTGCGCGGAGCTGATCGAAGCGCAGACGGACAGCAACATCCCGCAGCCGAAGGTCACGGCCCGGCGGAAGAAGGACGAGATGAAGGCCAAGCTCATCGAAGATATGCTCCGCAACGAGCTGGACAGGATGCCGTTTGAACAGCTGAACGACATGATGGAACGCACGGTGCCCATCCAGGGCGGCGCTGCGTTTTTGGTCGAGTGGGACAACACGCAGCGGACGCACTTCACGATCGGAGAGCTGGCTGTGTCTACGCTGCACCCGAAGCAGATCGTGCCGCAGGACGGTGTCTACACGGGCGTGGAGGACATGGACTATATCATCCTCAAAATCCCGCAGACGAAGGAGTACATCCGCCGGAAGTATGGCGTGAGCGTGGCAGACGAGTCGGAGCGCGAACCGGACGTCAAGGGCGCGGGCGACACGTCCACGGCGGATGATCTGGTCACGCAGTACATCGCCTATTACCGCAACGACAAGGGAGGCATCGGCCTTTACAGCTGGGTAAACGATACGGAGTTGGAAGACCTGGACGACTACCAGGCGCGGAAGCTCCGCCGGTGCGTCCAGTGCGGCGCCATTGAGCCGCTGGCAGCGGAACCGATGGAAGAACCGAGCACAGACGGAACGCCGCCGCAGCCGATTTTGCAGCCGCAGACACCGGAAGCGGCCATTCAGGAAGCGGCGAACGAGCTGGAGCGGGAGACCAGACCGGCGGTGCAGCGCGGCGGGCGCAAGGCCTGTCCGTACTGCGGCGGGACGAAGTGGGCAGAGTCCACCGAGGAATACGAGGAAGTCTACTTCCCGATTCAGCGCACAGACGGGAGCGTCATTCCAGGCGTCGTTCCGAAGCAGACCGCCAGCGAGACACAGACAGACGAGCTGGGCCTGCCGGTCGTCACGATCACGGAAGAGCCGACACGCATCCCGTTCTACAAGCCGGACATCTTCCCTGTCATTCTGCAGAAGAATGTGAGCATGTACGGCAGGTTCCTTGGTGACAGCGACATCGACAAGATTGCAGACCAGCAGAACACCACAAACCGCGTTGAGGCCAAGATCATTGACAAGCTGCTCAAATCCGGAAGCTATATCACGCTGCCGGACGAGGCCAGCATCCGCGTGGATGCAGACGACATGAAGGTCATCCGGCCTGGCAACGCCGCGGCGAAGGCGCTCATCGACGTCTACGATCTGCAGGGCAACGTGCAGCAAGACCTCACCTATCTGGCACAGGTATACGAAGAGGCGCGGCAGGTCATCGGCATTACAGATTCCTTCCAGGGTCGGACAGACCACACCGCCACGAGCGGCAAGGCCAAGGAGTTCGCAGCGGCGCAGTCGGCCGGGCGCCTGGAATCCAAGCGTGTGATGAAGGACGCGGCATACGCTGCGCTTTTCGAGGCGATGTTCAAGTTCAAGCTGGCGTACACGGACGAGCCGAGGCCGGTCGTGTCGTCGGACATCCACGGAAACGCGCAGTATGAGACCTTCAACCGGTACGATTTTCTGGAGCAGGACGACGCCGGGGAATGGTGCTGGAACGATCAGTTCCTCTTCTCGTGCGACACATCCGCGCCGCTGGCGTCGAACCGCGAGGCCATGTGGCAGGAGACGCGCATGAACCTGCAGACCGGCGCCTTCGGAGACCCGGCGCAGCTGCCGACACTCATCCTGTTCTGGACGAAGATGGAGATGCTGCACTATCCGGGCGCCAGCGAGACGCGCGGGTATCTCGAAGAAGAGCTGAAGAAGCAGCAGGCCCAGCAGCAGATGGCCATGCAGATTCAGATGGCCCAACAGCAGGCAGCCGTGCAGGCCCAACAGGCGCAGCAGCCAGCCGGTATCGACGAGCAGACGGCACAGGCCGTCGTGCAGCGGGCCAGACAGGACGCAGCACGGGACTCTGCCGCAGCGAGACAGCAGCCCCAGGGGACAGCCCCTGTTTGATTCTTTTGATCGTTTCTTTTATCCGGGTATCGCCCGGCCTCCTAAAGCGGCAGGCTGCGCGGGATTGGGGCACCCGCGCAGCTGGCCGTGACACAGGAGCATCCAAAAAGAAAGGAGGACGAACACATGGCAGACAACAAGAGACCCGGCTACGCTGGCATCATCCAGAACACCGGCGCACAGAAGGTCAACGCGCCTTTCTCGCAGAACGTGAAGAAGGGCAACGGCCAGGTGAAGACCGGCAACGATCTTCGCACCGGCAGTTCCGGCAGCGGCAAGAGCGGCAAGTGATGCCGCTCACCGCCAGCCCCGACAACTTCGCAGCAATAGCGTAAAAATGCAAGGCCCGCAGACTGCGGGTACCGGAGGGACACGTGAACGAGATCGACTACGGCGCACTGTTTGGCATCGACGAAGGCGGAAAAGAGCAGGAAGCCGCCGAATCTGCACAGTCGCAGGAAGAACAGGCGCATGGCGAAGAAGTGCAGGAGGCCGCCGACCCTGCCGAAGAAGACCAGGACAATACACAGCAGACAACCGGCGCAGACGACCAGGCGTCCGAAGAAGATGCAGGCGGCGAGCAGCCGGAAGGCAATACAGAAACGGGCAGCGAAGGTGCGCAGGATGCGAATGCCCGCAACGCACAGTTTGCAGCGGCACGCCGGAAGGCGGAAGCAGAGCGGGATGCGGCGATTGCAAAGGCCAGAGAGGACGCCAGAGCGGAAGCGCAGCGGTTCATCGACGAGGCGTTTGCAAGCAGCGGCATGACGAACCCGTACACCAAGAAGCCCATCACCTCAAAGGCGGAGTACGAAGAGTACCGGGAGCGCTTTGAGGAAGAGAAGAAGTCTCATCTGCTCCGCAAGAGCGGGATGAGCGACGAAGAGTTCAATCAATTTGTGCAGAATCTGCCGGAGGTGCGCGAAGCGCGGGAGGCAAAGCTGGCGGCGGAAAAGGCCAGACAGGACGCCCAGGAGGCGCAGGCCAAGGTGCAGGTGGACGAGCAGCTGAAGAAGATCAGCGAGCTTGACCCCAACATTCGCCAGCTGCAAGACCTGGCAAAGATGCCGAACTATCCGCAGTTCTATGAACTGGTGAAGAAGGGCAACAGTCTGCTCGACGCTTTTAAGCTGGCGAACTTCGAGACGCTTTCACAGGGCGCAGCGGCTAGGGCACGCCAGGCGGCCATCAATGCCGCGCAGTCGAAGCAGCATCTGGCGCAGACGCAGACGCGGGGGAAGGGCGCCGTGCCGGTTCCTTCGGACGTGAAGGAGCTGTACCGCACCATGAACCCCGGCGTCACCGACGCGGAGATTCAGGCACATTACAGCCGGACACACAAGGGCTGAGAAAGGAGCATTTCCCATGAGTTTCAAAATTCACAGCATCGATGACAACCGGATTTCGGGCATCGAATATCTGCCGTGCAGCGCCATCACGCCGAAGGTCGGCATGGCGCTCATCCAGTCGGGCGGGAACCTCGCGCTGGCAACCGGCACGAACGCGCCGACGTACATCTCCATGTGCGAGAAGGACAGCCCGTGCACGGCGGGCGACATCATCCCCGTGATTCGGGTGAACAAGGACATGATCTTCGAGACCACGTTTGCAGCGGCGGCGACCAGCGTGAAGCTGGGCGACAAGGTGACGCTGCACACGGACGGTCTGCAGGTCACGGGCACGACCGCGAGCGGCGTGGCTGAAGTCGTCTATATGGACGGCACGGCGGCGGGCGATATGTGCCGCGTCCGCTTCTGATACCAGGAAAGGAGACATGAGCAATGGCTAACATTACCTTTACCGAAGGCTCCGGCCTTCAGGACAGCATTTTCGGCAAGAGCCAGGAACCGATCAAGATGTTCCTGGAGAAGCGCGGC
Organism: uncultured Clostridia bacterium; assembly: GCA_937967235.1. GTDB lineage: Bacteria > Bacillota > Clostridia > Oscillospirales > Oscillospiraceae > CAG-170. The sequence continues at coordinate 4,498 of CALCJW010000111.1, read as the reverse complement.
GAGGCCTTCGAGCAGGCCAGCATGCTGCCGGAGCTGTTCAACATCTCCCCCAGCAACCACTGGGGCGAGAAATTCACGACCATGACCGCGATGGAGGGCTTCCAGCCGGTCGGCGAGAACGGCGACTATCCCGTGGATGGTATGCAGGAAGGCTTCAGCAAGTTCCTGGAGCACATGACCTGGAAGAACAGCTTCTCGCTGTCGCGCGAGATCGTGGAAGACGGCAAGCTGATGGACCTCAAGAAGCAGCCTGCGGGCTTCATCACGTCGTATTACCGCACGCGCGAGAAGTTCGGCGCGGCGCTGCTCGGCGCGGCCATCACCGGCGCAACGAGCACGAAGTTCTACGGCAAGACCTTCTCTACGCTGGGCGCGGACGGCAAGTGCCTGTTTGCAAAGGAGCACCCGTCGGCGCTGGGCAAGAAGAAACAGTCGAACCTCTTTGCCGACGGTTTCTCCAACGACGCGCTGGCTGCAGCGGAATCCGCCATGCAGGACTTCCGAGGCGACAACGAAGAAGTTTTGGACGTGGCGCCGACGACCATCCTCATCCCGAACGAGTACACGCTCAAGCGGGATGTCTTCGCCGCGATCGGTGCAGACAAAGACCCGAACACCGCCAACAACGGTTTCAACTTCAACTTCGGCCGCTGGAACGTTATCGTCTGGCCGTACCTCAACCAGTTTATCACCGCAGGCACGAAGCCGTGGGTGCTGCTGGACAGCAAGTACAACGAGGAATACGGCGGTGCCGTGTGGCTCGACCGTGTGGCGCTGGAGGTTCGCAGCGAGCTGGCAGGCAACGACGCCAACGTCTGGAAGGGCTATGCGCGTTTCATCGCGGGCTTCAACGACTGGCGGGCGTTCTGTGTCGGCGGCGTGACCGGCGGCACGCAGCTCATTGCCACTTCGACCGGCGGCTAATCAGAACACAGACCAGACGGGGCGGCGGCGCAGGCCGCTGCCCCGCTTTGCATTTTTCAAGGAAGGAGGTGCCGGGCATGGCAACCTTGAAGAGCGTCATCGACATGGTAGACGAGATCAAGCCGAACGCCTTCTCCAACGAGGCCAAGACGCAGTGGCTCAACGAGTGCGAGGGGCTGGTGCAGACGGAGGTTCTGCTCTTCGCAAGCGAAGAGATCATCACCTACCACTATGACGCAGATAAGGACAAGGAGCTGCTGGCGCAGCCGCCGCACGACAAAATCTACTGGGCCTATTTGACGGCCATGATCGACTTTGCAAACGGCGAGTACAACAAGTACCAGAACACGATGCAGGTATTCAACAGCTTTTTCAGCGAGTTCATGCGCTGGTTCGCGCTCAACTACCATCCGGCGGACACCCACATGGAGGTGTATGTATGAGCTACACGAAGATCGGAACCGAGTGGCGCGGGTATTACATCACGGCTTATGGCATCGCCGTGAAGCACGGCTTCACCGGAACCGAGGAAGAGTGGCTGGCCAGTCTGAAGGGCGACGGCGGCGAGCCGGTCGTCATCCGGTACAGCGAGACCGACGGGCAGCTGCAGTGGAAGTATGAAAACGAAGACGACAGCGCGTGGCGTGAGATTCTGACGCTTGCAGATTTGCAGGGAGACCTGGTTTCTGCGACGATCTCACAGGCGCAGGCGGCCAAGGCAGCGGCAGAGGCGGCAAAGACAGCCGCGCAGTCGGCAGCATCGAGCGCCCAGGCCGACGCCAGCGCTGCGCAGACGGCAGAAGCAACCGCCAGCACGAAGGCGGCAGCGGCAGCCGCTTCCGAGCAGACAGCTTCCGGGGCAGCGGACACGGCGCAGGCGGCCGCCACAAAGGCGGAGAACGCGCAGAAGACCACGACAACGAACGCCGCGCAGGCGGCACAGTCGGCCACGGACGCCCGCACGGCGAAGGCAGGCGCAGAGTCGGCGGCCAGCAATGCGGCAGAGTCTGAGGCGGCAGCAAAGACGGCGGAGACGAACGCGAAGAAAAGCGAGGCATCCGTCGCGGCAGACAGCGCAGCGGCGACAAAAGCGGCTGGAGATGCGGCAAACGCACAGACGGCTGCGGAAGCGGCCAGAGATGAGGCGGTCGGCAGCAAGACGGCGGCAGCTGCATCCGCTGCAAGCGCAGGCCAGGACAGGCAGGCAGCGCAGGCAGCCAAGGCTGCAGCAGAGACTGCGAAGACGGACGCCCAGGCAGCGGCTGCGGACGCGCAGGAAAGCGCGGAGCTTGCGCAGAGCAGCGCACAGGGCGTGGAGGTAAACGCAAAAGCAGCTGAGAGCTGGGCTGTGGGCGGCACAGGAACGCGCGAGGGCGAGAACACCAACAACGCGAAGTATTGGTGCGACAGCGCACAGGCCATTGCAGGCGGCGGCGTGACGAGCTTCAACGGACGCGGCGGCGCAGTTGTTCCGAAGGTGGGCGACTATACCCCGGAGATGGTAGGCGCAGACGCAGCGGGAACCGCCGAGACCAAGGCGGGCACTGTGCAGGGCAACCTCGACGACCATGAGGCCGATACCACGAAGCACGTCACGGCGGCGGAGCGCACCAAGTGGAACGGCAAGCAGGACAAGCTGACCTTCGACACAGCCCCGACGGCGAACAGCACGAACCCCGTGACCAGCGGCGGCGTGAAGACGGAGCTGGACAAGAAAGCCAACGCCACGAGCCTGGGCGCACACACCGGCAACACGGACAACCCGCACCAGGTAACGGCAGCGCAGGCAGGCGCAGACCCGGCAGGAACCGGCAAGTCGGAAGCGGCCAGCGCGGTGTCGGCACACAACAGCTCCAGCGCGGCGCACAGCGACATCCGCACCGCGCTTGCAGGGAAAGAAACGGCAGGCGCTGCGGCAACTGTGCAGGGCAACCTCGACGACCACGAGGCCGATACCACGAAGCACGTCACGGCGGCGGAGCGGACGGCCTGGAACGCAAAGAGCGGGAAGGCTGTTTCCTTCACGGTGACGCTGGCGGCTGCCAACTGGAGCAGCAAAGCGCAGACGGTGAGCAACGCGAACTTCCTGACGGGCGCGTATGCGTATGTGGTGTCGCCTGCACCGGCCAGCTTTGGCGCGTACAGCGAGGCGATCATCTACGCGGACAATGTGACGCAGGCAGGAAAGATGACCTTCCACTGCAGCCAGACGCCGACGGCAGCATTGACGGTGAACATCACAAGAATTGAGGTGGGGGCATGAACGGATTAGTCTTCAACATGGTAGGCGGCGGAGGCGGCGGGGTGAAGCTGGTGTCGATCGCCATTACAACGCCGCCAGCAAAAACGACCTATGTCTCCGGAGAGACCTTCAATCCGGCAGGCATGATCGTCACGGCGACATATTCCAACGGCGCCACGCTCAAGGCAACCGGATACAGCTTCAGTCCGGACACGGAGCTGACGGACGGCACGACGAGCGTCACCATCGAGTACACGGAAGGCGGCGTGACGAAGACGGCGGAGCAGGCCATCACGGTGGTGCACCGGCTGGAGTCGATCTCCATCACGACGAAACCGACGAAGACTACGTACGAGTACGGCGACAGCTTCCAGAGCGCCGGCATGGTGGTAAAGGCCACATATTCCGACGGCGCCACGGCCAACGTGACCGGCTACAGCTGCAGCCCGACGCTGCTTAGCACGGTCGGTACGCAGACGATCACGGTGAGCTACACGGAGCGGAACGTGACCAAGACGGCCACCACCAGCGTGACAGTGAACCGGAAGACGATCTCCACGGTGCCGAGCCAGAGCGGGAGCCTGACCTACAACGGCGGAAGCCAGTCCCCCACATGGAACAACTACAGCACGACACAGCTGACCATCGGCGGCACGACCTCCGGCACGAACGCGGGAAGCTACACGGCAACCTTCACGCCGAAGAGCAATTACCGCTGGGCGGACGGCACGACGACGGCGAAGAGCGTGAGCTGGAGTATCGGGAAGGCGGCAGGGAGCCTCTCCATCTCCCCCACCAGTATGACGCTGGACACCACGACGAAGAGCAAGACCATCACGGTGACACGCAGCGGCGACGGCACGATCAGCGCCGTGAGCAGCAACACAGCGGCGGCGACGGTGAGCGTATCGGGCAACACGGTGACGGTGACGGGCAAGGCCAACGGCAGCGCGACGATCACCATCAGTGTGGCAGCAGGAGCAAACTACACTGCGCCCACGAGCAAGACCTGCGCGGTTACGGTGAGCTTCCTGAAGGACAACTTCGCGGATAATGACTGGTCTGCCATCATCGCGGCGTGCCATAGCGGCAGCGTGCCCAGCACATGGGTAGTGGGCAACAGCAAGACGATGACCATCAATGGCGCGAGTTATCAGGTGGACATCATCGGCAAGAACCACGACACCTACACCGCAGGCGGGAAGGCACCGCTGACCTTCCAGCTGCACGACTGCTACGCGGACACGAAAGCCATGAACAGCTCGAACACCAACAGCGGAGGATGGACGAGCTGCGCCATGCGAAGCACGCACCTGCCCGCCATCCTTGCCC
>CALCJW010000110.1:0-17459 GCA_937967235.1 uncultured Clostridia bacterium | reverse complement strand
TATCTTGAAAACGAGGTACTTCAGAAGAAAGCAAAACAGCGACGCCGTAGAATGGATCGAGATGAGCGGCGCGGAATATCTGGACTTCGTCCGTGATCCCGAGAACAAAGACAGGTTCTTTTTGAATATGAAAAACGTCGTTCTGGAATGCTCGAAGGAGGAATATCTGCAAAGCCGAACCGAGAAGCGGCGCAGCGACTATCTTGCAGAAAGCAAAAAGGGGTGGACGATCATCTCCCTTTTTGCGCAGGCAGACAAAGAGTCTACCGGCGAGGAAGTCATTCCGGACCCGGACGCCGATGTGGAAGAAAACATCCTACATACCCTTGCCGTGCAGCGCGTTCGTGAGGCAGTGGACGCACTTCCGGAGGAAGACGCAGCGCTGCTTCGCGCGTTATATCTGCAAACGCCGCCGCTTACCCTGCGTGCCTACAGCGAGAAAACGGGAATCCCGGTGATGACGCTGCATTACAGAAAAGAAAAGCTGCTTCGGCTTTTGAAGCAGCAGATCTGAGTCAGGCGTCCTGCGTCCCAGCTGCCAGCAGCATCCGCTCCAGCTCTCTGGCGGCGACGCTCAAAGGCTGCCCCTTCCGCTTGACGATGCACACGGCACGCGGCGGGAGGGGCTTTTCCAGCTCGATACGGCACACATTATCGGACGGACGGATAAACGCCTCCGGCACGATGCCCACGCCGAGCCCTGCTTCTGCCATAGGAATGATCTGGTCAGCCGTAGCGGCTTCGATTGCCGGGTGAAAGGCAAGGTTCTGCGCGGCAAAAACGGAGGCGTAGAACGCATGGGACGTTGTGCCCGCGCCGAGCGTGATGAGCGGGTACGCTTGCAGCTCCGCAAGCGCAGCCTTTCGCCCGAGCAGACCGTGAAATTCCCGCGCACAGACCGGAACCTCCCGAATTTCCTTGACGATCGTCTGCGTGAGAGACGGCGAGAGCGTGACCGGCGTTGTGACCACGGCGAAATCCGCCGTTGTTTCGTGCAGCGCCGCGACCGCCTGCGGCGTGGAGTGGTTGCTGATGCGCAAGTGTACGCCGGGGTATTTTTCCTGGTATTTTTTCAGAACCGGCAGCAGCAGGCACCGAAGCGCCCCTTCGCTGGCGGCTAAAAACACGTTCCCGCGCTCGAGTGTCCGACTCTGCGTCACGGCGGCTTCGCCCGCTTCAATTTCCGCGCAGACGATCTGAATGTGCCGGTACAGCTCCTCGCCCTCCGGGGTTAAAATCATGCCCCGGTTCGTGCGCGAAAAGAGTGGACAGCCGATCTCGGACTCTAAATTCCGAATCGCGCGTGTTAAGTTTGGCTGGCTGTTTTGCAACGCCTCCGCCGCCTTCGTCAGATTGCCGCACTTCGCGACGTAATAGAAAATCCGGTAGTATTCATAGTTAATGTACATCGCGCGGTAACCTCACTGCTCTGTTTTCTGCTATTCTATTTTGATATATCGGAAATGTCAAATATAGATTTTACATATTTCGTATTTCTGTTACGATAAGGAGCGGTCAAGAGAAAAATTGTAAGACAGGAGCGAGAAATGATGGAACGGACGATCATCTGCATCAGCCGCCAATATGGAAGCAGCGGTCGGGAAATCGGCGAAGCAGTCGCGAAAAAGCTGGGCATTCCCTGCTATGATAAGTGTCTCATTCAAAAAGCTGCGCAGGAAGGAAAGCTCTCGGAAAATGTTGTCGCGGAATACGACGAAAAGGGTGAGAATTTTGGTCTTGCCGTCTCGGGCAATCCCTTTGCAGATACTGCCGCGCTGGGCGAGGCGTTTTACTCCGAAGAAGCGCGGGTCTTTGAAGCCGAGCGGCGCGTGATATTAGAGCTTGCGGAAAAGGGCGACTGCGTCATCATCGGCAGGTGCGCCTCCGCGATTCTGCACAGCGCAGGCTATCATCCGCTTTCCGTTTTCATCTACGCGGATTCGGCAGATCGTGCCAAGCGCATTGCCGCGCGAAACGGTCTCGATGAAAAACGCGCCCTTCATAAGGCGCAGAAGGTTGACCGGATGCGCAAGCATCACTTTGATTTCTATGCGGATACGCTCTGGGGGGAACCCGAGAGCTACGATCTGATGCTCTCTTCGAGCGAATACGGCATCGACGGCGCGGCGAGCGTCATTGCGGCGGCCGCGGCGGCAAGAAAGTGAGGCCCGGCATGGAAACAGTTTTCGAAGCCTGTATGGCGGCATTGTTGGATGCGGTCATGTTTGTTTTGCTTTTTCATATGGTTCACAAAAAAGAAGATGCGTCTGTCTGGGAAAAGGTGTTCTGCGTCACGATGCTCTTTGGCTTTGCCCTTGGCATGGCGCTTGGTGAAGCGCAGCACGCCCGCGCATTTCAGGTGATCTGCGGGCTTGGCGTGATTCTCTCCTATGCAGCGGAGGGATTTGCCTTTGCGGGAAATGGTCGGGAGGTGACATGCCATGAATAAGGATCTGACGACCGGCAAGCCCGAGAAAGTCCTCTGGCAGTTTTGCCTGCCGCTGTTCGGGAGCATCATCTTTCAGCAGCTTTATAACATCGCGGACAGCTTTGTCGCGGGCAAATTCATCAGCGACAACGCCCTCGCCGCCGTCGGCAACAGCTATGAAATTACGCTGATTTTCATCGCGTTTGCGTTTGGCTGCAACATCGCGTGTTCGGTTCTGGCGGCGCTGTTTTTCGGCGCGAAGCAGTATAACGACCTCAAGACGACGGTCTACACGGCGCTCATTTCCAGCTGTGTGATCTGCGCGGTGTTGATGCTCGTCGGCACGCTCTGCTGCGACAGTTTGCTTCGGCTCATCAAAACGCCGGAAGAGGTCTTCGCGGACTCGAAGCTGTATCTGGACATTTACATCTACGGTCTGCCGTTCGTGTTCCTCTACAATGTCGCCACCGGCATTTTCTCCGCGCTGGGCGATTCCAAAACACCGTTTATCTTCCTCGCCTGCTCGTCCACGTCAAACATCGCGGTCGATATCCTGTTCGTGACGGCGTTCAATATGGGTGTGGCAGGCGTCGCGTGGGCGACGTTTTTATGCCAGGGCGTGAGCTGCGTGCTGGCGCTCGTGGTCGTCTTCCGCCGCTTTGTAAAGCTCCCGACGGAAGGAAAAGTCAAAATCTTCTCGTGGAATCATTTTGGCCGGTTCGCGGTCATCGCCATCCCGAGCATTTTGCAGCAGAGCTTTATCTCCGTCGGCAACATCATCATCCAGAGCGTCATCAACAGCTTCGGCGCGGCGGTCATGGCGGGCTACTCCGCGGCGGTGAAGCTCAACAACATGGTCATCACGTCGCTGACCACGCTCGGCAACGGCATTTCCAACTACACGGCGCAAAATCTCGGTGCGGCGAAGTTTGACCGCATCAAATCGGGCTTCCGGGCGGGCATCAAGCTCGTCTGGGCGCTGTGCGTGCCGCTGGTGGTGCTCTACGTGTTCGCCGGGCAGCCGCTCGTGCATATTTTCCTCGACAGTCCCACGGGGCAGGCGATGGATACGGGCGTGGCGTTCCTGCGCATCGTCGCGCCGTTTTACTTCATCGTGTCGGCCAAGCTCGTCTCCGACGGCGTGCTGCGCGGCGCGGGGCTTATGAAGAAGTTCATGGTCGCGACATTCACCGATCTGGTGCTTCGCGTAGCGCTGGCAGAGATTCTGTCCCGCACGGCGCTCGGCACAACAGGCATCTGGATCTCCTGGCCCATTGGCTGGACGATTGCCGCCGTGTGTTCCATCGCGTTCTACGCGACCGTGCGTTGGGAAAAACTTCATACAGCCGTGTAATAGCAGACCCGCCTATGAGATATTCTCACAGGCGGGTTTCGTTTTCATGAACAGGATTTCTTGCACGCAGATAGGCGTCGATATCGCGGTTGATGTACTGATAACCGGTCGTGTGCAGGACATCATAGAAGTCCCGCAGATAGTCGAAGACGCCGTTTTTTTGAAACAGGTCATAGACCTGACGCCCGGAGAGCGATTTGTGCGCCTTATAGCTCTCCATGCAGAAAACTGTGAATTTTGCTTCTTCACTCATATTATCGTCCCTCCTAGACATCAGGAAACGCAATACGCTGCCCCGCAAGCTCCTGATTCAAAAGCGTACACAGCATGGGCGTGCTGTACTGCCAGAGCTTTGTCTGTTCGTCTTCCAACGCAGCATACAGTCTGGAAGCGTAGAGCAGTCGGATCGCGTCCTGCTCGGAAACCTTTCGCTCCCGGCAGATGGCGGCGACCAGATCCGCACAGATGATCGGCATGATCGCCTGAAACTGTTCCTGACTCATGGCTGTGGTTCCTCCTTGATCTCAGCTGCACCGATAAAGCGGCAGAGGGCAAGTGCGTCCTGCGTTAGAAATGTCCATTGATCGTGCAGAACCTCTGTTTTCAGACGCTTCACGGTTTCCTCCGCGTCGAAAACGCCGGTTTCGAACAGGCGAATGGATTGATAGACGTTATCGTCTGCCACCGGACCGATCAGCAGATCAGACGCAGACGTTGGCGCGGCGCCCCGGCGGTTTTGAACAACGAAGTCCAGCCACGCCCGGTCGGCGGTCATAAACCGCCTGATGCGCAGAAGCGTCTGCGCTTTTTCAAAATCAAATTCATAGGCAGAGACTGCGCCGACCTGGGTGTTCTCTCTGCGCATTTTTATTCTTGCCCAGCGCTCGGCCTGCTCATAAGAGGACGTTGTATAAAAACCGGCGCCGAAGTCCAGAAGAGAAAGGCCGCCGCGAAGCTCCGGCCTTTCCACGCGAACCGTGCTTCCGTGATACAAGATCATGACCATCCCTCCTGTGCGCATACCCGAATTATCATTTTTAGCTTACCATACGCGAAGAAAATATGCAAGTCGCAGCACGCAGGTTTGATTTACAGGAAAGCAGGGCTTCGCCACCCCAGTCCAGCTCCTGCGCAAGATAGCCACATTGTTTTCCCATTGTCGGACGTCCGTGCTTTTTCGGGTGTCCGGCGCTTTTTCTTTCTGCGCTCAAAACATGAAAACTGCACTCTCGCAGCAGAGCCGATTCGACGGCTTCTGCTGCTTTTTTGTGCGCCGAGAAAAAAATTTGAATTTTTGAAAAATTTTTTCGTACAAACGCCTTAAAAATTGTGCAACTAAAGGTGAGAGGGTTTTTAGACCAAAGCCCATGAACCTTTTCAAACACTGCTTGCAGTCATATCCGATTCAACAGTACATCAGTTGGCAGAACCCGATGAGGGAAAGCGATTTGGCGGATGCGCGAAGACCACCTGTACAGCTCTGCTGTATAAAGACGGCCCAAGAAGGTGACGAGCGGCCCCATCCATCCGGAAGCAGCTTTGGCAAGCTGTTTTGCGATGACCCTGCCAACCTATAATGGTACACCTGTCCAGCCACAACGGAACGTAATGGGGGCAGCTCGGAGAGATCCTCGGAGGGGTGCAAGACCCGTGGAGCGGCAGCCAGCCGCCGCTGTTTGAAATCGCCCATTGGCTTGGGAAGTAGCGACGAATAAAGCCAGAAGCACAAATGTCAGAAACCGCGGGAACCGTATCCCGCTATGGAATACGGTTCCTGCTTTGTACACAGGAGAAATGTAATGAATCCAAACATTGATTTTTTAGGTATCTGCCAGCTCCTGAAGGCGCTCCGGACGGTCGGGTTTTCTGAAAATGAAATCAGGAAGATTGCGCGGCGGATCGCCGTCGAGCTTGGTGCAAATTTCACACTTTACGCTTGATTTTTCTCCGTTTTGGTCATAGCTATTTTGCAAATATTGTAGTAGTGTGTGTTGCTGCGAGGAGGTGAGAACGTGGCAAAAAAGCAAACGAATGGAAACCTTGCGCTGGAACAGCAGCGCGTCATTGTTATCCCGGCGCACGACGAGATCGTCGCGCGAAAGCTGCGCGTCGCGGCGTATGCCCGCGTCAGCTCCTCCAGTGAGGATCAGCTCAACTCCTACCGCGTGCAGAATCAATATTATTCCGAACTCATCTCCGGCAATCCGGATTGGGAAATGGTCGATATTTACGCCGATGAGGGCATCACCGGCACGTCGGTTGAAAAGCGCGAAGACTTCCAGCGCATGATGCAGGACTGCCGGAAAGGAAAGATCGACCGCATTCTGGTAAAATCCATTTCCCGTTTCGCCAGAAATACGAAGGACTGTCTTGCGGCTGTACGCGAACTGAAAGAACTCGGCATCAGCGTTCTGTTCGAGGAACAGGGCATTGATACCGCCAGAGTGTCCAGCGAGATGGTTACGGCGATCATGGCGTCGCTGGCCCAGAAAGGCAGCGAGTCAATTTCAGGAAACGTGCAGTGGGGTTACCAAAAGCGCATACAGGGCAACAAGTTCAATACTTGCAAAGCACCATTTGGTTTTAGACTTCGAAATGGGCAACTGATCGTTGAGGAAAATGAGGCTGCGGTTGTTCGGCAGATTTTCGATATGTTTCTGCATGGAAGCAGCAGAGAAGAGATTGCAAGCGCACTGCGCATGGCGAATGCGCCAACAAGAAAAGACGTAGAGGTGTGGGCAGGTTCAACGGTATACCACATTTTGCGAAATGAACGATATGCGGGCAATGCACTTCTTGGGAAGTTCTATACAACAGATACATTTCCGCACAGGAAAATGCAGAACCGAGGGGAACGCGAGCAGCGGTTCGTTTATGACACCAATCCGGCAATTGTTACGCCCGATGTATTTGAACGCACACAGGCACTCCTAAAACGGCGCGACACAAAAGCAAACGCATCAAGCAAAGAACGTACATATGAGAAACTGCTGCAATGTCCCAGATGTGGATGCTCCCTAAAGCGGAAAATATCCAGCGGAAAGGAATACTGGGTCTGCCAAAAGCACTTTGAAGACAGTCAAACGTGCGATTTGCAACCAGTTCCGATAGGTGAAATTGAGCAGGCGTTCTGCCGTCTGTACTATAAACTCAAACACCACGGCAACCCCATCTTCACGCAGATGCTCTCAAACCTCCAGAAGATTCGCTGCAACCGGATGCTCTGGAGCGAGGATGTCATCTCTCTCAATAAGAAAATATCTGACACACTCAGTCAGGTTCAATTTCTGACCCAGCTTCAACAGGCGGGCGGCGTTGACCCTGATACTTTTATATCCTCCAATAACAAGCTCAGCGAACAGCTTCGCAGGCTGAAGCAGGAAAAGGCAAGGCTTCTCGACACTGACAGCGACGATCTGGCAGATCGCACCCGCGATCTCATGGATGCGCTGGAGGATGGGCCGGATTTCCTCGACAGCTTTGATGCGGAGCTGTTCGATGCGCTTGTGGAGAAAATCATCGTAGACAGTAACGAGCACCTGCGGTTCCGCCTGAAAAATGGGTTGGAACTGCTAGAGCAAATCGAAAGGACGAAGCGGTAATGGGAAATCGGAAGCTGCCATTCGGTTATCAGATGCGCATGGGCGGGATCGTCCGGAATGAACCGGAAGCGAAAGCCGTGCAGGATATTTTCCTGCAATACACGCTCGGCGCGTCGCTCAAAGAGATCGCAGCGCAGATGAGCAAAACCGACACCGTCTATGACGATGGAAAGAGCTGGAACAAAAATATGGTCGCTCGGATTTTGGAGAATGCCAAGTACACCGGCACAGACAGTTATCCGAAATTAGTTGACATAAAGCTATTCGAAGCGGCGTCCGCAAAAAGGCAGACCAAGCAGCGCCTGCCGGAGCGGACACCTGCACAGAAAGCGCTCAAGCGGGTTTGCGCCAAACCGCCCACACCGGAGATCGAACAGCAGGTCTCACATCTGCTCGGCAGGCTGGCAGAGCAGCCGGAGCGCATCACGCAGCCAGAGCGAACGTCCAAACCGACATATACAAATACGCAAGCCGAACTGGACGAGGTCCTGAATACCCAGCCGCTCGATGAAGACGCTGCCAGAAGCCTGATCTGCAAGCTGGCGCAGGAGCAGTACGATGCCATTGGCAATGAAGAATACGAAACCGAACGCCTGCGGCGGCTGTTCACGGCCTTTGAATGCACGGCAGAACTCAATGCAGAGCTGCTGCGAAGCACCGTCTCTGCCGTACTGGTGACACGCCAGGCGGTGCGCTTGCAGCTCAAGAACGGACAGATTATCGGAAAGGATGACCTTCTATGACAGACGAAAAGCCGCGCGTCATTATCATTCCGCCAAAACCGGAGTTCCAACAAACGACTACGGTCACAAAACAGCTTCGCGTGGCGGCATATTGCCGTGTCTCGACGAAAGAGGAAGAACAGACCAGCAGCTACGAAGCCCAGTGCGAATACTACACCGACAAAATCATGTCCAACAAGGAGTGGACGATGGCCGGCATTTTTGCAGACGAGGGCATTACCGGTACATCTACGAAAAAGCGCACGGAGTTCCTGCGGATGATTCGCCAGTGCAAGCAGAAAAAGATCGACCTCATCCTCACAAAATCCATTCAGCGGTTCGCGCGCAACACGCTCGACTGCATCAACTACACGCGCATCCTCCGACAGCTTGGCATTGGTGTCCTCTTCGAGAAAGAAAACATCAACTCCCTGCCGCCGGACAGCGAGTTCATGATCACGATGTACGGTGCGATGGCGCAATCCGAAAGCGAATCCATCTCCGGCAACATCCGGCGCGGCCGGCAGATGCACGCAAACGTCGGGACGCTCAAGGTTCCCTGCCACCGACTCTATGGGTATAAAAAAGATGAAAACGAAAAATTCTGCATCATCCCGGAGCAAGCAGAGGTGGTACGAGAAATCTACCAGCGATACAAAGACGGTGCCAGCCTGCGAAACCTGAAGGACTGGCTGGAAAGCAATCATATCAAAACTGTCCTCGGCACAGAAGAATGGTCGGTTTCGGTCATCAAAGGAATCCTGACCAACGAAAAATACTGCGGCGACGTGCTGCTGCAAAAGACCTTCTGTACCGATGTGATCAGCAAAAAGATCGTCAGAAACATCGGGCAAATGACACAGTACTACATGCCAGACCATCATGAGGGCATCGTTAGCAAAGAACAGTTTCAGGCAGTGCAGGCAGAGATGGCGAGGCGCAGCGCTCTGCGCAGCCAATCCAAACAGGCTGTGACCGGCCGTTCCTGCTACACCAGTAAGTATGCCTTATCTGATCGGCTCTTCTGCGGCGAGTGCGGAACGCTCTACCGGCGATGTACATGGACATCCCGTGGACGAAAATACCCCGTCTGGCGCTGCACCAGCCGCTTGGACTACGGCACAAAATACTGCCACGATTCTCCGACAATCAAGGAAGAAACGCTGCAGGCGGCGATTCTGGCAGCCATCAACTCCGCCATGAGCGACAAGCCGATACTGCTTGATCGTATCAGAAATGCTGTCTCCTTGGAACTGCTGCCGGTGCATGGGCAGACGATGAGCCTTGCCGATATCGAACAACGGCTGGCGCAGTTAGATGAGCAATTCCAGCGGCTACTGGCGGAAGCCATTGATGCCGAAAATAAAGAAGCCTGCAATGCTCGGTTCGCGGAAATCCTAGCCGAGCAGACTGCACTCAAAAAGCAGAAGAAAACGATCCTGCAAAGCAGCATGGATACCGATCGCGTCTGCACCCGCATGAAGCAGGCAGAGCAAGCTATAGAGAATACCGCACAAACGATCACAGAATGGAATGAAAACGCCGTCCGGCAGATCGTGGAGCGCGTGACAGTCCTCTCTGCTGACGAGATCCTGGTACGGATTAAGGGCGGCGCAGAAATCAAGCAACGACTGGAGGGAAAGTAACCATGACATACCGAGAGATTGGAATTTCGATCCGCAGCGCATATTCACAGGGCTGGCCGGACGATATCTCGCAACGCGCATTCCGCACAGAAACAAGAAAGTTGTTTCGAGATGCGGGCTGGCAGGTCGAAGAAACGCCGCTGGAGAGCGGTCATTGTGACACGGTGCGAAATGGGAAAGACGCGCTGTACCTGCATCCGACCGTGTTCAGCGGCGTTATGCGGGAAGATCATATTACAGCGCTGCAGCGGCTTTTGGATGAAGCAAATACCTTTCGCACCTTGGAGACACGGCTGTATCGGGAATGTTTTGACTTGACGGATGAGGAATATCGTCAAAGACTGGAAGCGCAGACGGAGCAGATCGACAACGCCATTCTGGAAGCCTGCCAGACGAAACGAAAAAATCTCTTTCACACAGGTTCGATCGCCGAGCGCATCGGACGGCAGTTTGTGATTCGCCGCCTGCCGGACTGGGAACGGTCCGGCCCATACATCGCGGAAGGTTATGTTGGGGAACGGATCGAACAGCTTATTGCCGATGGCCGACTGATTACCGCACAGACCCGCTACGGTCAGGGGCTGCGGACAGCGACCGAAGCAGAGCTTAAAATAGCAGAAAACACAGATTCAATGCAGATGCATTTTTAAGAGGTGAAACAATGATTTATGCAACGGGCGATCTTCACGGAAACACACTTCGATTCCAACCTCAGTATTTCCCGGAGCAAGCGGAGATGACCAAAGATGATTACATGATCGTCTGCGGCGACTTCGGCTGTGTTTGGAACGGCGACAAAAGCGACGACCCGCAGCTCGACCGGCTGGAAGCCCTGCCGTTTACGGTTCTATTCGTGGACGGAAATCATGAAAACTTCGATGCCCTTGGTGAATACTCAGTGGAGCAATGGCACGGCGGAAAAGTGCATAAAATCCGCCCACACGTCATTCACCTGATGCGAGGGCAGGCGTTCGAGCTGCAAGGCCGCACCTTCTTCACAATGGGCGGTGCGCAGAGCCATGACATTGCGGACGGGATTCTGGATATGGACAACTCGGATTTTTATGGACGATATGATTCCCTGCGCCGCAATCGCGGACAGTTCCGTATCAACCATATTTCGTGGTGGGAAGAAGAATTGCCGTCCGACGAAGAATACGCCGAAGCCCGGCAGACGCTGGAACGGCTGGACTGGAAGGTTGACTACATCATTACACACTGCGCACCGACGACAATTCAGCGAAAAATCAACACAGATTTCAAACCGGATCGGCTGACGGACTTCTTGGAAGAAGTCCGAGTTCGCAGCCAGTTTCATTACTGGCTGTTCGGACATTACCACGACAATCGGATCATCGACGAAAAGTATGTCCTGCTCTATGAGCAGATGGTACGGGTATTATAAAAACAGGGCAAAGAAAGACGCGGTCACGGCGACTGCGCTTTTCTTTGCCCTGTTGGACAATTTAAAGGAGGAACCTATGGTTTTTGAAATTTCGGAATATTATACAGGCGGGAAAATCCGGCTGAAGCCGCGGGTCGAATTGTATGACACGCGCGATTACATGGGGAAGCAAATGCCGGGGCTGACGATTGTTCTCGATGAAGTGGATCAGAAAGAGAACGTGACCGAGCAATACGCTGTCCTCACGGTGTCCTTCGGAGAGTTTCTCAGCGTGAAAAACTGCGCATACATCGACGCCAACAACTGCCCGTTTGCGTCGCAGATGCTTACTGACGAAATCGCGCAGGATACCGGTTACAGTATAATCAGCGGCTACTGCGAATATCCTCTGTGGGTGTTCAAGGAGGACTTTCTGAAAGAAATCGGCGGTGAAAAGTACGAGCAGTATTCAGAGCAGTTCGATGCCTATATGCGCAGAGAGATATCCGAGGATGATATGAAAATGGATGAGATGCGCGGTATGTAGAGGACGCAGGATCAGCGGCGCGAAGTATTCAGCAGTCGAAATTCAAAAGAAGTCTTTGACACTCGTATCTCGACGAAAGCTGACGAATCTGCTATAATATTTATAAATGCTGCAATAGGAGGCATTATAAAATGAGCAGAGAAACAGAAAAGGTTCTGAAAGAATTACAGCGTTTCCTGGATTCTCACGCAGACGAGATCAAGAGTGAGGACGATGCAAATGCACTGGCGGAACAGTTCCTCGCAGAGTACGATCAGAAGTGTGCCGCGCAGAAAGACCACGCACCCGAAACAGCCGACGATTATCTGGATCTTGCAGAGCAGGCAACATCCAAGAAAAAGCACATGGAATATCTCCGCAAGGCGCTGGAGTTGGAGCCGGACAACCTCGATGCGCGGCTGCAGATGATCACCAGCATAACGGAGCATCATCTGGACGAGCAGAGACTTGCCTTGCAGGAATTGCTGGCGCTGGCTGAGCAACAGATGAAAGAAGCCGGTGCATTTAAAGAGTACACGGGTGAATTCTGGACAGCGCCGGAAACCAGACCGTATATGCGTGTGCGCTATACATACTTCGACGTGCTGATCTCCTGCGGTATGATGCGTCAGGCAATCAGCGAAGGACAGCGCCTGCTGGAGCTGTGCGAAAGCGACGACCTTGGTGTCCGCTATCAGTTGATGCACCTGTACGTCTTTATGGAGGACGAAATGCACGCGCTGGCGCTCCATAAGCAATTTGACTCCTATGAAGAAACACAGATGCTCCTTCCGCTGGCGGTTTTGTATTACAAGCTGAACCAGTTTGACAAGGCGGAGGACTACATCAAACGCCTCTCAAAAGCGAATAAGGATACGAAGAAATTCCTGCGGGCAGCAGCGCACGACGAATTGGACGATTATATCGATGAGTTGAATCCCTATGGCTATCAGCCATTTACGATGGAAGAACTGCTGGACGAACTGATGAAGTCCAGCTACCTGTTCGATTCCGTGCCGTATTTCTTCGCATGGGCAAGCAAAGTCCTTGTCACGAAGACCACTTCAAAAAAGAGCACCGGAAAGCCACATCTGCTGAACTAAGCGAATACAAAACATATAGCGAAGGCACGACCAAGCGTCGTGCCTTTTGCGTTATCCACGATTACCGTGAGCCATTCAGAAGCGCTGTTGTCCTTGCATTGACACCCATAAGCTCCCGTTGTGTCTGTCGGTTCGCCTGACACATGGGCATCAGAAAATATACAGCCTTTCGGATCTGTTGCAGGTCGGAGGAAGTGAGCGCATTCTGGTGCAGATGCTCCAAAACGCGGCTGTAAGCGTCCTTCAAAGGCTCGGATACCGCAGGCTGAAAGAAATAGGTTGAGATCAGGCCGCCAATTAGGGCGGCTTCGTTATCGGTGTACTGCATGATTACTCCTCCTTCGCAAGAATCAAACGAACAGGGCAATCATACCACAAAATATTGTAGCAGGCTATTCGCAAAACGACGAAATATATGATGCGCACCAGCGCGGAAAGGAGAAACCATGAACGTCAGAAAACCTGTAGATTACGGCACAATGTACCGGGAATTGACCGCTATTCTCGCGCAGAATCTTCCTCAGATGATTGAGATCTATGCCATCGGCAAGGTCATCAGCCAGCGTCCGGAGAAGGGCGCAGCGGTCGCAGCTGCAGAGTTTTTGCAGGCGAATTTCCCTGACCGCACAGGCTTTTCCCCGCGCAACGTGCGCCGGATGCGCGATTTTTATCGGAATTATGAAAATGACCAAAC
The DNA here is from genome assembly GCA_937967235.1 of uncultured Clostridia bacterium. Classification (GTDB taxonomy): domain Bacteria; phylum Bacillota; class Clostridia; order Oscillospirales; family Oscillospiraceae; genus CAG-170. The sequence goes on along the minus strand of CALCJW010000110.1, from coordinate 4,000 downwards.
GCTCCTCCGGTTGGCGATGAAAATCGGTTGGACGCTGAACGTGGTAATCATGGAAGCAGAGTTGACAAGAGAGCAACAGATTTCCTGTTTGCAAAAAGCCGCAACTGAAAAACCATCGAAGAAGGAACTCCTGGAGATGATTTTGAATGGAGCATTTTCAGAGGAGTCTATCGACGAGACTGATAAAACAAGCGATGGCAATACAAATCCTGTCTTGGTCATAACGATCCTATCGGTATTTAGATTATGGCAGCGCCATGTTGCAGAAAGAAGGGGTCATTTTCCATACTTGCAGGCATGGCTCGGCTCGTCATAGCAAAAAAAGATGGCATATGCCATTTCGCTGCATAAAACGAGAACACTGCTGAATCGTTCTATAGAAGTATCTCCGCCATTTTTCTGCAAGACATTATAGATATTTTGGCTATACTATGGTAAGATAACACTATAGTTCGAATAATTGGGGCGAAAGACCCGTAAAGGAGATATCCTATGAAAATCCAACGGTTGGAATTGCAGGACTTCATGATCTTCCAAAAAGTCAACACGACGTTTTCTCCGAATATTAATATTATCTGCGGAGAGAACGGAACGGGCAAAACGGCGTTACTGAAACTGCTCTATTCCTGCCTGAAAAGCTGTGAAGTTCTGCAAAATACAAAGGGCGATGTCACAAAGGAAAAGATAGAAAGCGTCCTTGTTTCCAAGCTGCAAGGTGTGTTCCGACCGGATAAGGATAGCATTGGCAGACTGGTTTACCGAAGACAAGGCAGCGGACGCGCAGAGATTGCCGTTCATTTTGATGAAGATGCTTTGTGGAAGATTGGCTTCGGCAACCGGCAGGAAAAGCACGTTGACATTACCGCCAGCAAGCTTCCCGATACCGCTGTAAGCGCTGTCTACATTCCGCCAAAGGAAATTATCTCATCGACGGAAAACTTTGTGTCGCTCTATTCAGATTATCATATCGCTTTTGAGGAAACGTATTATGATCTGGCGCGTCTTCTGGAACGACCGTTAAAGAAGGGAGCCAACACAGCAGAACAGAACGCCGTCCTGAAGAGCTTCGGAAAAATCCTTGATGGAAATGTCATTCAGAAAGACAAGGTGTTTTATCTTCAGGTAAAGGGTGCCGGAGAATTTGAGATGGGGCTTGTTTCGGAAGGTTATCGAAAACTTGCTACGATCATGTATCTTATCTTGTCTGGCAGTCTTTCGAAAAATGCAATTCTGTTCTGGGACGAGCCAGAGACAAATATGAATCCCAAAATGATTCAGCCAATGACTGAGGCTATGATTGAGCTGGCTAAGTTGGGCGTTCAGGTATTTATTACAACGCACGATTATTTTATTCAGCAGTGCTTCAATATGGCGGCAATGTATCCCAAGGAAGACACCGAGAATCTGCAATATAACTTTGCGTCCCTGTATAGAACCGAATCGGGTGTAGAGATGGAGTCCGCAAGCAGGCTGACAGATTTGACGCACAATGCGATTATGGAAGAATTTGACCAGCTCTACGATAGAGAACAGGAGCTGCTATATGAACATTGAGGAAAGCAATTTAACGTTTGTATTTCCGAAGGATATCATCGTTTCAAAATTTGATGACGGGAGATTCTATCGGAAGTCGTTTGGAAAGATGCCGGGCGGCAAAGGTGTAGACATCATCGCTGATTCAGGTGATATGCTCCAGCTGATTGAAATCAAAAACTGTAAGGGACACGAGCAGGAAAACAGGTGGAGAACCAGTGTCGATAACAGCAAAGTAACCTCTGCACCTGCGACGCTTGATGTCAAAGACAGAGACAGCCTGGATATTGAGGTCGCTAAAAAAGTGGCGTCTACGATTGCCTGCCTTTATGGTGCGTGGACAAAAGCTACGCAGTCTGACGCAGCAAGAGAGCTTTCTGAGCTTTGGAACAGAGCTTGTGATGAGCGGATCTCGATTTCAGAAAAAACGATTATGGTTATTTTGTTTCTGGAAGGCGATTTTGACAATCCCAGATCTGTAACACGGTCGAAGAAAATGATTATGGAGCGCCTTCAAGACAGCATACGAACCAAACTGTCGTGGCTCAATTGCAGGGTTTCTGTGGTAGACTCTGCTACATATAACAAGCGTTGTTTTGAACTTTTTGACGGAGCTGTTGAATAAGCGCCGGTTTTGGAACGCAATAGCTATTCATCTATAGTGTCCTGAAAGCACATAAAAAGTTCTGAAATCTAACGGTTTCAGAGCTTTTTCTTATTCTTTTTACATTAAAAAGTTCGACGTTTTCAAGCAGCCTATAAGGCTAAATCGATTGTACGACAAAAATACGACAGTTTTGCGAAAATGGAGGGAGAAAGAGCCATCAAGCTCTTTCTCCCTCCTTCGTCTGTACTGCGACCAGTGCCTGCCGCAGCGTGTCCGTGGTCGTATGGTTATAAACCCGTTCCAGCATTCTGGTATCGCAATGCCCAAGCAGATCTGCGATCAGGTGCTGTGGAACGCCCTGTGCCGACCAGAGCGTCGCTCTGGTATGCCGCAGCTCGTGCGGTGTCAAAGACGGAATCTCCGGATGTGCTTTCACCAGCGCCTTCATAAAAGGTCGATACTCGCGTTCATACCAGTTCCGGGGGATATACGCTTTTCCCTCCGGACTGTGAAAGATGTACTCTACCTCAACAGTCTGTTCGTTTTCGCCGGAACCAAGCGTAATGGTTCTCGGTTCGGCTTTTAGTCTGGCAAGCAGGCGCGGCTCCAAGATCGGAATTTCGCGATGGCGATAATCGTTTTTCAGTCCATCGGCAATCAGTGCTGTTCCCGTTTCCTTTGAATTGACAGATACCAAGCCCTGATTGATGTGCAGAATCCCGTGTTCGGCATCAAAATCGTCAAAACGCAAGCCTAACAGCTCGCTTCTGGAACAACCCGTTTCCATCAGCAGCATGATCGCCAGTCCCTTTGGATGGTTGACAGCAAATTCGTATGTGGTATCATATTCCTGCGGGGAAAGCGCGTGTTTTTCGACCACACGATGATATTTCGGCAAGCGAATGATGGATGCGTTTGCGGCATTTTCCTTGCAGTAGCCCTCTTCTTTTGCGTGCTGCAAAATGAAACTCAGCATATTGTAGTCTTTTTTGACGGTTTCAGGCGCATACTTCTTGCCGATTTTATTGATGTACTCCTGTATTTCGGCGGGCTGAATGGTCTGAATTTCGCGTTTGCCGAAATAGGGAATCAAATGCCGCTTGACAGGTGCAAGGCAGGTATCCGTGTATGTGTTGGGCTTGACGTAGGGTTTCTTATAGAGTTCCAAGCAACGAATTGCCCACTTTTCAAAAGTGATCGTTTTTGCCTTCTCAGGCTCTCCTAAGAAGTGCTTGATTTTATAGGTCTCTGCGTACTCTTCCGCCTTGCGCTTTGCGTCACGTTTGGATTTCGTGCTGTAGAAGGATTTGCGGATCAAGTTGCCGTCTATGTCCTTTCCCAGCGTAATTTTGTGTTCATAACGTTTCTTCGTGGGCATGCTCACCCACCTCCTTCTCGATAAAGTAGGAGGCGGGGAACTGCCTCCCTGTTAGATACCGACTGGAATCACCGCATGGGTGTACCAGAGGAAAAAGGTTTCAGTTGGAATTTTGAAAGCGCTCTTGTCATCAACTTCGTAGCCGAGACCGAACGGGCATCTTCCTTGCTTTATGCAGGCGCGAAGCCCCTCGGGCTTCATGTTCAGAAACTTCGCTACTACGGACAATGGTATGTAAACTGGATATTTTTTTAAAATTTCACGCAGTTCAAGCCTGCGCTTTACCATATCAATCGAAATTAGGTTGTCATATTCAAGCGCAGAAGGAAGCTTTTTGAGGATCGCTTCGCCCAATTTACTCACCCCTTGAACTGGATACCGTAGTAGACATTTTCTGTCCTATTGTTCAGAGACTTTTTCTTTGATGTAGAGGGATAACCCATGCGTTCCAAACAGCGACCAAGAACGCGAGCAAAAGTTTG
>CALCJW010000109.1:0-2363 GCA_937967235.1 uncultured Clostridia bacterium | reverse complement strand
GGCGGTGAGGCGTCGCAGGCAATGAGCAGGGCCGCGCGAGAACCGCGCGGGGGTGAGATTCCCGTGGAGCTGATAGGCCATTCAGCCGTCCGTTTCTGCTTTTGATATTTTGGAATAGCGGACAAGCCGCTGTTCATACGGTAGAAACAACCATGTATTTCCGAAAGGGGGACGACTATGCCTAAACAGGAAATACTGAAAAAGACAACGGAACGCAAGATAGGCAAAGTGACCTACCTTGTGAGCGCGGCGCCCAGCGAACGGGCGACCGAGCCAATAGAAAAGAAACTGGTGAAGATGATCCGTAAGGAAGTCGTGCAAAGCGCCGAAAACGCGGCGGTTTGACCCAGTTAAGCCAAAACCAGCAGACAGGCAGAATGATATGCGGTATAATATGTGTGGGACAACATCTGTCCTACACATATTCGCTTGTCTGGCTGTCGGGAAGGAGGCAGAAATGTTACAGTCAGATAAGATCACCGCTTTATATTGCCGTTTGAGCCAAGAGGATTTGCAGGCCGGCGAGTCCGGAAGCATCCAGAATCAGAAGGTCATCCTCCAGAGGTACGCAGACGAGCATCATTTTTTGAACACGCGCTTTTTTGTGGACGACGGCTTTTCCGGCGTCAGCTTCGACCGTGAGGGCTTACAGGCCATGCTCCAGGAGGTGGAGGCGGGCCGTGTGGCTACTGTCATCACGAAGGACCTATCGCGCCTGGGCCGTAATTACCTGAAAACCGGCGAGCTCATTGAGGTCATCTTCCCGGAGTACGACGTCCGCTATATCGCCATCAACGACGGCGTTGACACGGCGAGGGAGGATAACGAGTTCACGCCTCTGCGCAACTGGTTCAACGAGTTTTACGCGCGCGACACCTCCAAGAAGATCCGCGCGGTCAAGCAGGCAAAAGCCCAACGGGGCGAGCGCGTCAATGGCGAGGTGCCCTATGGGTACATCATCGACCCGGAGAACAAGAACCACCTTCTGCCCGATCCGGAAACCGCCCATGTTGTCCGTCAGATATTCGCCATGTATATCCGCGGCGACCGCATCTGCGAGATCCAGGACTGGCTCCGGGAGAACAAGGTCCTGACCGTCAGCGAGCTTCGCTATCGCCGTACCGGGAGCTGCCGCCATCCGCGGCCGCATCCCAGTTGCATCTACAACTGGCCGGACAAGACCCTCTATGATATCCTGTCGAGAAAGGAATATCTGGGGCATACGGTAACGGCGAAAAAGTGCAAGGTGTCCTACAAGTCAAAAAAGACGCGGGTAAACCCGGAAGATAAGCGATACTTCTTCCCCAATACCCATGAGGCGCTGGTTGACGAGGAGACCTTTGACCTTGCGCAGAAGCGGATCGCCACGAAGCACCGCCCGACCAAAAGTGAGGAGATCGATCTGTTCTCCGGTCTCCTGTTCTGCGGAGACTGCGGCTACAAGATGTATCTCCAACAGGGCGCGGGTACGTTGGAACGCAAGCACGCCTACACGTGCGGCCGTTACCGCAACCGCATCCGAACCGGTGAGGTCTGCACCACCCACTATATCCGCAAAAGCGTTCTGAAAGAGTTGGTGCTGGGCGATATCCAACGGGTCCTCTCCTATGTGAAAGCCCATGAGCAGCAGTTTATAGCCGACGCCACCGAGTATGGGGACGTCAAGGCCAACCGGGCGCTTCGGGAAAAGCGCGGCGAACTGGACAAGGCAAAAGCCCGCCTGGGCGAACTGGACCATCTTTTCCGCAAGCTCTATGAGGATAACGCCCTGGGCCGTCTCAGCGATCAGCAGTTTACCTTCATGGTATCCGGCTATGATGACGAGAAGGCCGCCCTGGTGGAGAAGATCCGCGGGCTGGAGAAGGAAGTCAGCACCGTCACGGAGCGCCGGGACGATGTGGGGCGCTTCGTGCAGATCGTCCGCAAGTACACGGACGTGCAGGAACTCTCCTATGAGATCGTCCATGAGTTCATCGACCGTATCCTTGTTTACGAATTGGACAAGGATACGAACACGCGAAAAATTGAGATATATTACAGCTTCGTCGGTCAGGTCGATACGGGCGAGGCACACACGGAAAGCGTTTCCTTCTTTCGCCAGATCGGCGCAGATGTGAAAAGCTATGCCGTATAAGCAAAAAGTCGGGGCAGATAGCGTACCATACAAAAATGGTTACGCTATCTTACCCCAGCAAAATTTGTGCCCGACCAGCCGTCGTCAATGAACACACGGGTATTTTTGAAGCCGTTTTCCTGTGCGTACTTTTCGAGGATGGTCTGCTGATTCTTGATGGACCCTGACAAACCATCCTGCTCATCGTCACGGGACAGGCGGCAGTACAGGGCTGTGATTTTATCCGGTT
>CALCJW010000108.1:0-6366 GCA_937967235.1 uncultured Clostridia bacterium | reverse complement strand
CTATTCGCAGGGAGAAACGGCGATGCTCTGCGCGCACCGCGTGGGTGGCTACCGGTCCGGCACAGGCGATGTGTTCGGCGCGATTCTGGCGGCGGATCTCGTAAACGGCGAGCCGCTGGAGGCGTCTGTCCGCAAGGCGGCGGATTTTATCACGAAAACCATTTTGTACACCCAGAAGCTCGGCGTTCCGGACACGGACGGCATCTGCTTTGAGGAATATGTATGGGAACTGGGGCAAACAACAAAGGAAGTGGCACTGTGAAAAACAAAACGACAAGAAGGATCTGCCTGACGGCTCTGATGGCTGCGATCATCTACGTCTTTACGGCGTATATCCACGTGCCGAGCCACACGGGCTACACGCATGTGGGAGACGGCTTTTTATACCTCGCGGCAAGCCTGCTTCCGGCTCCCTACGCGGCGGCGGCCGGCGCGATCGGCGCGGGTCTGGCGGACCTGCTTTCGGGCTACAGCATCTGGGCACCCGGCACCATCATCATTAAAGCGCTGACGGCGTTCTGCTTTACCAACAAGCTGGACAAGCTTGTAAACAAGCGCAATGTTCTTGGCATTGTCCTTGCGCTTGTCCTCTGTGTTGGCGGATATTATCTCTATGAAGCGATCATTACCGGGAACTTCGCCGCGCCCGCGCTCGGCATTCCAGGGTATCTGACACAGGTTGCGTTGAGCAGTGTCGTATATCTGGCGCTCGGAGCTGCGCTTGACCGCGCGGGACTCAAAAAGAAATTGGGGGAAATCTAATATGACAGATCAGAAGGGCATGACCATTACCTACAAGGCCAAAAACGGGATCTACGTGAACATGACGAACCGCTGTCCCTGCGCGTGTACGTTCTGCCTGCGGCAGAATGCGCCGGGGGTCTACGGCTCCGACCCGCTGTGGCTCGAGCGCGAGCCAACGGTGGAGGAGGTCGAACAGTCGCTTTCCAAGTGGGACTTAAACAGCATGGACGAGGTCGTCTTCTGTGGCTACGGCGAGCCTGCCGAGCGGCTGAAGGACCTTTTGGAGGTTGCGGCGTGGCTCAAGAAGAACTACACCGTGAAGACCCGCATCAATACGAACGGCTTGGCGGACCTCATCTGGGGTGAGCCGACCGCGCCGTGGCTGGAGGGGAAGATCGACGCGGTCTCCATCAGCCTCAACGCCATCGATGCAGAGGAATATCTCCGGCTCACGCGTTCGAAGTTCGGCATCGGCTCGTATGACGCGATGCTCAAGTACACGCACGAGTGCACAAAATACGTGCCGACCGTCATGATGACCGTCGTTGATCAGGTCACAACGCCGGAGGGACAGGAATCAGCGCGGAAAATCTGCGAAAAGCTGGGCGTGAACCTTCGCGTCCGGCCCTTCGAGAGCTGAGCAATTACGGAGGAACAGCCAAAACCGTTCGTAGGGGCGGACGACTCTGTCCGCCCAAGGGAAGTACCGAATTCGCCGAAGATTTTCGCGTTTCGGGCATGCATTTTGCCGGACGGACAGAGACGTCCGCCCATATGGGATACCAGCGAATTTAATACGGATCTGCAAGAACGGCACTTTGCAGGCACAGCCGGAAGGGCAAGGAAAGCGGGCAGACACGGAGGGCGTTTGCCCGCTTTTCTGATCAGCGCCGATTGACTGCTGAGAAGAAGGCGAAGTTATGAATTGCCAAGGGAGAAAGAAAAGCGCATCGCGAGGTTCCGGAACAGCTCCTGCATGACCTGCTCGGAAAGACCGCGAATATCGAGCGTTCGGATATGCGCGAGGACCTCCCGCTGCTCATCGGGCGGAACGGAGTAGGCGCTCAGACTCATTGTGAGAAAGCGGGAGAGCTTTCGCTCGAGCGTAAAATAGAGGTCGCACGAGCGCGCCATATATGCGCGGATGATGCCGCTTGAACCGATCTCCAGCTCATAGAAATCACTCTCGGTACACGCCGGGAGGTACGAGTGGAACGTCTGGTAGAGCCGGATGGCCATGTGGCGGTAGATGTATTCCGCGCTTTGCGGCTGGCGATAGGCCTCGAGGTACATTTCGCGCACATTTTCGTTGAGCTCGGTCAGCGTGAGCTGGATGCTCGTCTCGAGCGCGTAAATGAAAACGGGCGGGAAATTTTGCTCGGTGTATTTTAAGGCGATGTTGAACTGGTTGTCGAACATAAAGCGGACGAGCTCAATGAACACGCCGTCTTTTGTGTGGAAGATATTCTGAAACGTACTGGCCGAGACGTTGGCGGCTTTCAGAATTTCGGCGACGGTTGTGCGTTTGTAGCCCTTTTCCAGAAATAGCCGGACGCAGGCGCTGAGAATCCGCTGCTTCGCGGCGAGGCTTGCTGCGGTAATCGCCACGGCGGACACCCTCTTTCAATTCATGCTTGGTATATATGCCAAGCATAGCATAAAAACGATCAAAAGGCAAGTGAAAACCTTTCATCGGGTCATTAAAAAATGAGACATATGAAAAGCCGTGCGGCATATATAATATGATATATGTTCGACATAAAAAAGTGTGTGTTTTTTGCGGTTTTTCCGAAAACTTGCGCCGGGGGGAATTGACGAAGCCCACACAAAACCACTATACTATTTTCGAAAGCAAACGCGGCCGGATGCGGCATCGGGTAAGCCCGCCGGAGCGTTTGTCTGGAAAAACGTTTTGCTGTGACGATTTTCCAGATACTGCAAAGCGTGAGACACTTTGTACGGCTTTTTGCAGCTGGCAGGAGCAGAGCTCCTGTGTTCCGGGCGAGCAGTTCCTTCTATCCATAGGGCGCCGACTTGCGCGCCGCGCCGTCCGGAACTTTTTCATCCCTTCCTCCGCTCCTGCCAGCCGCCCTATCTGAAAAACCATATGTACTCCCCCACACCGCAGGCCAGCGTTCGCGCTGGCCTGCGGTATTTTTCGGCCATTTCGAACGGAATCCAAAACTTTGGCACAATGCGCTAAAAAACTGACAAAATTTTCGTCAGCCAAACAAAATTTTTGTATTGCTTCACGAAAAATGAACCCGTATACTATAGGTGAGGCCGGAACAACGGACAGCGATTGTCACTTTTCCCTTTTCGGACAAGGACGCTCTCCACCGCGGACGCGGCTCCGGCCATCAAACAAAAGGAGATTTTTCAATGAAGGGCAAGAAATCCAACGCATCGGTTTCTGTAGACAACATCTACAAGTTAGATGGCAGAGTTCCGGTCGCAAAGGCCATTCCGTTTGGCTTACAGCACGTGCTGGCGATGTTCGTCGCGAACGTCACGCCGGTCATGCTGATTGCAAGCGTCGCGGTCTATAACGGCGTGGCATTCACCGCCATCGATACGGCGCTTCTCATTCAGGCGGCCATGCTTGTTGCCGGTATCGGCACGCTCATTCAGCTCTATCCCATCTGGCGCATTGGCTCGAGGCTGCCTGTCGTGATGGGCCTGAGCTTTACGTTTTTGTCTGCGATGATGACGCTCGCAGCCAGAGACTACGGCCTTATGATCAGCGCGGTCGTTGTGGGCGGCTGCATCGAGGGTCTTCTGGGCCTGACGGCGAAATACTGGCGGCGTTTTGTCAGCCCGATCGTCTCTGCCTGCGTTGTAACGACGATCGGCTTCAGCCTGCTTTCTACCGGCATCTCGTCCTTCGCGAGCTCTGCCGTGTATCCCACCGGCGCGTGGCAGAACCTTCTTGTCGCGGTCATTACGCTGGCGGCGTGCCTCATTTACAATTCTCTTGCCAAGGGCTTCTGGAAGCAGCTTTACGTGCTCTTCGGCCTGATCGTGGGCTATATCGTCTCGCTGTTTTTCGGCATGGTCGACTTTGCGTCCATGAAGAATACCGTCCAGGAGCTCGGCTTGATCGCCCTTCCCAAGCTCTTTGCCTATACGCCGAAGTTTGAAATCGGCGCGATTGTCTCCGTGACGCTTGTCTTCCTCGTCTCGGCGGCGGAAACCATCGGCGATACCTCCGCGGTCTGCACGGGCGGCCTCGGCCGGGAGATCACCGAAAAAGAGGTCTCCGGCTCTCTTGGCTGCGACGGCTTTATTTCCGCAATCTCCGGCGGCGTGTTCGGCTGCCCTCCCATTACCTCGTTCAGCCAGAACGTGGGTCTGGTTGCGATGACGAAGGTCGTCAACCGCTTTACGATCATGTTTGGCGCCCTGACGCTCATCCTTGCCGGCCTCTTCCCGCCGGTCGGCGCGTTCTTCTCGACGCTTCCCGACTGTGTGCTCGGCGGCTGCACGGTCATCATGTTTGGCGCGATCATCGTCTCGGGCGTCACGATGCTCGGCGAGTGCGGCTTTGACCAGAGAAACACGATCATCGCGGCCACCTCCTTTGCCATCGGTATCGGCGTGACGCAGGTTCCGGAATTCTTCTCCGGCATGCCGCAGATCGTGAGTGATATCTTCGCAAACAACCCCGTCGCGGGCGTGTTCGTTGTGGCGATGATCCTGTCCCTGACCCTTCCCAAAAAGGTCAAGGCCGAGGACGTCGGCGCGCTGACGGAGGAAACAATGGATACCTCTGAGGTGGAAAAATAAGGAACAAAAAACGCAGGTGCGGCGAAAAACCGTACCTGCGTTCCTATTTTTTCTCAATCAGTCTGCATCCTGCAAGGCTGCCTCATAGAGGGCGTTTCGGGGAAGGCCCGTCTGCTTGGCAACGAGCTTCACGGCGTCCTTTTTGGAGAGGCCTTTTTCCAGTTCTGCGCGCACGAGCCTCGCGCCCGCCTCAATGGAGAGTTCCTCGCTGGGTACTTCCTGCGCGCCCTCGACCACGACGACAAACTCGCCTCTGGGCGGATTTTCCGTGTACCGGGCGACAGCCTCGCCGAGCGTCGTGCGGACGACCTCCTCGTGAAGCTTTGTGAGCTCCCGGCAGAGGCTCACGCGCCGGTCCTCGCCAAAATTAGCGGCCATGTCCTTGAGCGTCGCGAGGAGCTTGTGGGGCGCTTCATAGAAGATCATCGTCCGGCGCTCGTTTTTAAGGCTCGACAGGTGCTCTTGTCGGCTTTTTTTGTTGATGGACAAAAAACCCTCGAAGCAGAATCTTCCCGTCGGAAGGCCGGAGATGGAAAGCGCCGTCACGAGCGCGCACGGACCCGGAATTGCGCAGACCGCCAACCCTGCCTCGGCGCACAGGCGGACTAAGTCTTCTCCGGGGTCGGAGATGGCGGGGGAGCCCGCGTCCGAGACGAGGACGCATGTTTCGCCATCCTGGATGCGGCGGACGATCTTCGGGCCGCTTTCAAGCTTGTTGTGCTCATAGTAGCTTACGAGCGGCTTTTTGATTTCCAGAAAGTTCAGAAGCTTTAATGTTACGCGCGTGTCCTCGGCGGCGATGAAGTCGGCCTCCTCAAAGGTTTTGCGGCAGCGCGCGGAAATATCGGAAAGGTTCCCGATGGGCGTTGGGACAAGATAGAGCATTCCAGCCATGTCAGATCTCCTCGTGGTAGAGTCGTTTATAATCGGCGGTCTTTTCGCCGGAGTCGGTATAGAATAGAAGGTCGTTTGCGAGCGTCAGCCCGGGCTTCGCGCCGAGCCTTGCTTCGATCAGAACGAGGCTGACGGTTGCGCCCGGGTGGTGGCGGACGAATTGCAGGCGCTTAGGCTCCAGCCGGTTTTCCCGCAGCGTGACCAGCAAATCCGTCAGCCGCTCGGGCTTGTGCACCAGAAAAAAGCTTCCGCCGAACCGCAGGCACCACGCCGCGCAGGCGCACAGGCACGAGAGCGTGCAGCAGAGCTCGCTTCTGGCGATGGCAAGCGGTGCTTCGTCCGCGATAGCCCCGCTTTTGAGCGGGTAATAGGGCGGATTGGAAATCACCGCGTCAAAGCCGTTTGCGGGCAGCAGCGTCCGGTACTCCCGCAGGTCGCCATGCAGAACGGAAAGGCCGCTGAGATTGTTTTGTGCAGCGTTTTCCATGGCGCAGCGGGCAGCGTCTTTCTGAATTTCCACGCCCGTGATAGAAAGCGTTTCATCGCGCGCCAGCAGCAAAAGTCCCAGCGCCCCGCTGCCGCAGCCAAGATCGCATACACGCGCGCTGTGCTTTACGCGGGCAAAATCCGCCAGCGCCATCGTATCTGTGCTGAGCGAAAACTGCGCGGCCGGAATCTGCATCCGGTATTTCCCACAAATCAGCTCCTCCATCCGCGCCTCCCAAAAAACGTTTCCTCTATCATACAATGCCAGAGGAAAAAGCACAACCCCAAAATCTACGCACACCCAAGCCTCGCAGAGTTTTGCGCCCGCAGTCAGCTTGTAATCCCTGTCCGGAAAGAGCCCCCGCTCTTTCCGGGCAACAAACAAAGCGCCCGTGCTGAGCACGGGCGCTTTGTTTGTTGCAATTATTCCTGAGTGATCGCGTCGTTCGGGCACTC
>CALCJW010000107.1:0-2542 GCA_937967235.1 uncultured Clostridia bacterium | reverse complement strand
ACGGGCTTCTGGAAGCGGACGGATGCCGCAGCTGCGCGGTGATGCTCAAAGCGCTGACCTGCGGCCGCAGGCCGGATGGGGCGCGGACCATCGTACTGAGCAATACGGCGGGGCCCGCGATTTTGGCAACCGACCGGATGGAAAGCCTCGGCGTTTTACTGCCGCAGCCCACGCAGGCGCTGCGCGATGCGCTGGATGCAAAGGCCGGAAAGCAGATGCAGCTGAAAAATCCGGCGGATATTTCATCCAACGGCCTGACGCCGAAAACGTATGAAACGGCGGCGAAGACGCTGCTTTCTTCGCCGGAATATGATCTGCTGCTGGGCTTTTTCTCGTTGAATCCGCATCTTTCCCTGCCCGACGCAGAGCTGATCGAAGCGGTCCGCGCAGCCGCAAAACCGGCGGTCGCCTGTTTTCTCAGCAGCTTCGAGGCCTTTGCGGCGTATGACCGCAGCCGGCTGGAGCAGGCCGGAATCCCGTGTTTCTGCGACCCGCAGGACGCGGCGGACGCGGTGGCGGCACTGAGCGGATACGCCAAAGCCTCTGCGTGTCAGAGTCAGCATGTACAGCCCATGCTGACAGCTGCGCAGCGCTGCGCGGTGGAAGAATTTTTGCGCGATTTTCCAAAAAATGAGCAGCTGGTTTTGCCGGAACGATTGTCAAAGCAGCTTCTTGCGCTGGCAGGCTTTCCGGTTTCGGTGCCGGTTGTGGCGCACACTGCCATGCAGGCCGCAGACGCGGCCGAAGCGTTCGGCTATCCGGTTGCGCTCAAGGTAGAGTCCTATGTGATACAGCACAAAACAGATGTCGGCGGTGTCCGGCTGGGATTGCAAGACCGGGCTGCGGTGAAAGAAGCGTTTTTGCAGATGGATTCTGCCATGAAACGCCTCGACCCCTCGGCGTGCGTGACGGTGCAGCCGATGGCGCAAAGCGGATTTGAAGTGATGCTGGGTGCGGCCCGGCTCCATGACACGCCTTTGATGGCGGCCGGGATGGGCGGCATTTATGCAGAAGCATTTCAGGATATGGCGTTCCGTCTGGCGCCGTTGCAGGAAGGCCAGGCAGAGCGTATGCTGCAATCGCTGCGCTGCGCGCCGGTTTTGAACGGATTTCGCACGCCGCCGCTGGACCGGGCGGGCGTGTGCCAGCTGTTGCAGCGGCTTTCAGAATTGATGCAGGCGTTTGCACAGATTCGGGAGGTGGATCTCAATCCATGCCGCGTGTATGAAAACGGCTGCGCGATTCTGGACGCGAGGATTGTTTTACAACTGTAAGTCGGTCCGGTTTTCCGGGCAGAAATATAAGGAGGAAGCATGAAAATGGCTTATAAAGAAGAAGGCAAGTGGTGGGTCAGCCCCGCAAACTATCTGCCTGAGGTTACAAAGAATTATCATTTCCCGGAGCACATTGAAATTCTGGACACCACGCTGCGCGACGGTGAGCAGGAGCCGGGTATCATCTTTACCAGGGAAGACAAGGTCGCCATCGCAAAGCATCTGGACGCGGCCGGTGTGCACCGCATTGAAGCGGGCTGCCCGATGACGTCTGAGGAAGACGCGGCGGCGATCAAGGAAATCTGCGCGCTCGGCCTGAAGGCGAAAATCTACTGCTTTGTCCGCGGCGTGATGAGCGACATGGACGTTGCAAAGGCGTGCGGCGTCGACGGCGTTGTCATCGAGGTTCCCGGCAGCGAGCAGATGTTGCAGGGCGGCATGCGCTGGGGCATGGAAAAGGCCATCAAGGCCGCTTCCGAAGCAACCCGGTATGCGCATGAGCTCGGTCTGATGGTCACGTTCTTCCCATCGGATGCTTCTCGTTCCGATATGGATTTCCTGTCCACGCTGCTCAACGGCGTTCTGGACGCAGGCGGCCACTTTGATTCCGTGGCGCTGGTCGATACGTTCGGCGCGTTCTCTCCGGAAGGCGCGGCATACATGGTCAGAGAGCTGCTCCGCCGCGTCGGCAAGCCGGTCGAGGCGCATTTCCACGAGGACTTCGGCCTTTCGATTCCGACGACGATCGCTGCTTTGCAGGCAGGCGCATTCTGCGCGCATGTCACCGTCAACGGCATCGGCGAACGTGCCGGAAGCTGCCCGCTGGAACCGCTGGTTATGAGCTTGCAGTGTCTGTACGGTCAGGACACCGGCATCAAGTATGACGAGCTGCTTGGTCTGTCGCATGAAGTTGCAGCACGCTCCGGCAAGCCCGTTCCGCCCACCAAGGCAATCGTCGGCAACCGTCTGTTCGGTTGGGAAACCGGACTGCCCACCGGCTACTGGCTGAAATCCCGGGAGATGAACCCCCTGATTATGATGCCTTATCACTTCTCCATGACCGGCCAGCCGGCGCCGCATATTTACATTGGCAAGAAGAGCGGCGCGGCGAACGTCACGCTGGTCAACGAGCGGCTGGGCCTTGCACAGATCGAAGATAAGGACAAAGTCAAAGAGCTTCTGCATAAGGTTAAGGAGCTGTCGATTCAGGTCAAGCGTGATCTGACGGATGAAGAGTATACGAAACTCTATCACGAGGTTGTTTGAAC
>CALCJW010000106.1:0-5329 GCA_937967235.1 uncultured Clostridia bacterium | reverse complement strand
CCGCAACCGATAAGGAATACGACGAGATCATGACCATCGCCGGTCAGAAGGTCGAGACGACCACACGCATGGACGAGGACATCAAAAATGTCGTCGTCGGCAAGGTTCTGTCCATGGCCAAGCACGAAAACTCCGACCACATGTGGGTCTGCATGGTAGACGTCGGCGAGGGCGAGCCCCTTCAGATCGTCACCGGCGCGCAGAATGTAACGGAAGGCGACCTTGTCCCCGTTGCCAAGCACAATTCCTATCTTCCCGGCGGCGTCCACATCACGAAGGGAAAGCTCCGCGGCGTGGAGTCGAACGGCATGCTGTGCTCTTTCAAAGAGCTCGGCCTCACCGTCAACGACTGCCCGACGGCCTATGAAGACGGCATCTGGATCCTCAATGACGAGGGCGTAGAGATCGGCGAGGACATGAACAAAGTCATCGGCAACGACGACTCCATCGTAGAATTCGAGATCACGAACAACCGCCCGGACTGCTATTCCCTTCTCGGCCTCGCGCGCGAGACGGCGGCGGCGTTCAACGTTCCCATGCGCCATCATGAGCCCGTTGTGAAGGGCGGCGCGGAAGGCTGCCTGACTGACCTTCTCGATGTCGAGGTCCCGGCAGACGATCTTTGCCTGCGGTACACGGCCCGCATGGTGAAAAACGTCAAAATTGCGCCCAGTCCCAAGTGGATGCGGCAGCGTCTTCGCTCGGCAGGCGTCCGCCCGATCAACAACATCGTCGACATCACGAACTACGTCATGATCGAGTATGGCCAGCCGATGCATGCGTTTGATTACCGCTATGTCTCCGGCGGCAAGATCATCGTCCGCCGCGCGGGCGAGGACAAAACGCTCACAACGTTAGATGGAAACGTCCGCAATCTCCAGCCCGATATGCTCGTCATTGCCGATGAGACAAAGCCCGTGGGCCTTGCCGGTATCATGGGCGGCGAGAACAGCGAGATCGTCTCCGATACCGTGGACGTGGTCTTCGAGTCGGCAAACTTCCTTGGAAGCTCGATTCGTAAAACTGCGCTGGCGCTTGGCATGCGCACGGACGCGTCCGCGAAATTCGAAAAGGACATCGACCCGATGCTAACCGTTCCGGCCGTCAACCGTGCGTGTGAGCTCGTGGAGCTCCTTGGTGCGGGCGAGGTCATGGACGGCATGATCGACATCATCAACTATGTTCCCGCGCCCGTTACCCTTCCGCTCGAGCCCGCAAAGATCAATGCGTTGCTTGGAACGGACATTCCCGAGGCGGATATGATTGAGTACCTGCGCCGCGAGGAAGTGCCCGTTGTGGACGGCCAGATTCAGGTTCCGTCGTGGCGGCCCGACCTTCGCTGCATGGCAGATATCGCCGAGGAAGTCGCGCGGTATTATGGATACAATAAGATTGAAACCACGCTCATGCGCGGCACGACGACGCGCGGCGGTTACTCTGAGACCGCGATGCTCGAGAATCAGGCCGGCGCTGCGGCAAGAAGCCTCGGCTACAGTGAGATCATCACCTATTCCTTCGTCTCCCCCGCTTCGTTTGACGCGGTGCGCATCCCGAAGGATTCTCCCCTGCGCAAGACCTTAAAGCTCGTCAATCCGCTTGGCGAAGACACATCCATCATGCGCACGATTATTCTTCCCAGCATGCTGGACATTCTCGCCCGCAACTACGCGATGAAAAACAAGGGCGTGAAGCTCTATGAGCTCGGAAGAGTCTATCTTCCCGTTGACGGACAGGACCTTCCTGAAGAGCCGCGCCACCTGATTTTCGGAACCTACGGCGAGCATGAGAATTTCTTCACAATGAAGGGCGAAATTGACGCGCTGCTCGCGCTTCTGAACGTCAAGCCCGCCGAATATGTCGCGAACCGCGAGAATCCGAGCTACCATCCCGGCCGCTGCGCCGACATTCTCATTGACGGCAAGCTCGCAGGCACCATCGGCCAGATCCATCCGCTGGTCGCCGAGATCTACGGCATCGGCGGCGAGGTCTATGTCGCGGACCTCGACTTTACCACCATTGAAGCATCCCTTGCCGAAGAGCGTGTCTTCCACAGCCTGCCCCGCTTCCCCGCCGTCACGCGCGATCTGGCTCTGGTTTGCGATGAAACGCTCACCGTGGGCGAGCTCGAGCGGTGCATCTCGAACGCCGCCGGCAAGTTGCTCCGCAAGATCAATCTCTTCGATATCTACCGCGGCCCCGGCATCGCCCCCGGCAAGAAGAGCGTCGCGTTCTCCCTCGAGCTGCGCGCGGACGACCGCACGCTTACGGATGAGGACTCCACCGGCGTTGTGGAAAAGGTTCTCACGGCGCTCAAGGAAGAAAAGAACGTTACCCTGCGGTAAATCGTCCCTCGGTTTCCCTCCCAGCTTCTCGATAGTTGCCGATAATATATCTTGTGTGGCATTATGTCATCCGGCGCAAAATCTTGTAACATAAATGAAATGTTCAGGATATTTACTTTGCCGCACAAATATACTATGATACTAGCGTCAGCTGACAAGGGCAGACACGGTTTTTCACGAGGCAAAACAACGCCTAGCGTCGTTATCCTCGTTGGTGGGCGCCAGCCCACCTGCCTCGTCTGCCTACCCAGCCGCCGTTTATCCTCCGTGAAAAACTCCGAAGGACTTGCCGGTCGGTCTGGGGCGACATATGCAAGGCAGAGGACGCAGGCTTACTGGCGTAAGTCAAGGACGATAACGCAGCAGATGGCGGCTCAGGCCGACCCGCAAGCGTGTATGCCCTTGTCAGCTGACGCCGCCATCCAAGAAACCGACGAAGGAGGGTTAACCGATATGAACGACAATACGATCAAATTTGTAGTTCCCGATGAAGCCGATCAAGAGATGAAAGCACTGCTCACAACCGTATACAGCGCGCTGAGTGAAAAAGGGTATAACCCCATCAATCAGATCGTCGGTTACCTGCTTTCCGAAGACCCGACGTATATCACGAACTACAACAATGCTCGGAGCCTCATCTGCAAGGTAGACCGCGATGAGCTGCTTCAGGAGCTGGTTCGGCACTATTTATTCGATTAAGCATAAAAAAACAGGCGGCTTAAGAGCGTTGACATAGGAAAACAAGCAGAAACCCAGTAAAATCAACGCTTTTAAGGGCAGAGGACAAACAGGTTAGCTCAAAAATTGAATAACCAAGCGACAAAAGGGATGTTACCGCAAGGCAGCATCCCTTTTCGCATACACCCACGCCGTAGATTTTGAGAAAAGTCTACGGCGTTTTTTCTGCCCAAATCTGAGAGGAGGTGCAGCCACAATGTACTTTACGAACGGCAGTAGCCGTGCGTTTGAAATGCTCATGCGGGGAAAGCCCGGCTTTGACCGCTACGAAAACGGCGGCTGTGCCGACTGTGAGGATTGCAATACCTGTCACTTTTACCGTCCGCATTGGAAGTACCAGTTCTGTGTGTATGCGGAATGTCCGTATGAGCCGGGCAAGCTGACCGCCCTCCGGCGCGGCACGGTGAAGTGAGCGAAAGGAGCTGATAACCTATGGCAGTATTTCGGGTGGAGCGCAACAGCGGATACACCGTCATGTCAAACCACCACCTGCGAAACAAGGAGCTGACCTTGAAGGCCAAGGGGCTGTTATCGCAAATGCTGTCCCTGCCGGAGGATTGGGACTATACCCTTGCAGGGCTGTCCCATATCAACCGTGAGAGCATCGACGCGATCCGTACCGCCGTATGGGAGCTTGAAAAAGCCGGATATATCCTGCGGCGGCAGGGACGCGATGAAAAAGGCAAAATGACTGCTATCGAATATACCATCTATGAGCAGCCGCAGCCGGTGTTGGAAAATCCAATACCGGGCAAACCGATGTTGGAAAATCCGACAACGGATAATCCGACGTCGGAAAATCCAACGCAATTAAATAAAGATAGATCAAGAACTAACTTATCAAAGAAAGAAAAATCAATTACGGATCTATCAAATACCGATTCCTTTCCTATCCTTTCCCCTGACCCCTCACCTTGCGGGGCTGCGCCGGAACGGAAAGGAACGGAAGCGTTCAAACAGAGTGCCGTAGATATTTACCGTGAAATCATCATGGAGAATATCGAGTATGACACGCTCACGCAGAACTCGAAAATGGACAAAGAGCGTTTGGACGAGATTGTAGACCTCATGCTGGAAACTGTCTGCTCTGCGCGAAAGACGCTCCGCATCGCTGGCGACGATTACCCTGCCGAGCTGGTAAAGAGCAAATTCTTGAAGCTGAACAGCAGCCACATCGAGTTTGTCATGGACTGTATGCGGGAGAACACTACGAAGATCCGCAACATCAAGCAATATCTGCGGGCAGTGCTGTTCAACGCTCCGTCCACCATCGACAACTACTATACCGCCCTTGTCGCGCACGACATGGCAAGCCCTGATTGGGGCAAGCCGAAATCTGGCATCCCAGACTATTCCTGTTCGCCGGACGAGAGCCTATGAGAATATGGCTGATCTGGCGGGTGCGCCCGCCCTGACTGCGGCAGAAAAATCGAAAGGAGTGATAACCGTTGCAGGAAGAAGTGACCCGAAAGACGATTGCCCTTGCAATCAAGACGGCAAAGCTGGACGGAAAGGTGCTGCAAGCCGCGCTGCGGAAGCTCTTGCAGCTCTACCGCAAGGCAAGGGACACGCCCCATCGCGGCAAGCAAACGCTGAAACAGCTTATGCGGCATGGCACAGGCGTTTCCAATATCGAAATCACCGATGCGAATATCAAAGCCTTTGAAAGCACGGCGAAGAAATATGGCATTGATTTTGCACTGAAAAGGGCAGATGACCGATACCTTGTGTTTTTCAAGGGACGGGACGCGGATGTGCTGACGGCGGCGTTTCGGGAGTTTTCCAAGAAAAAGCTGGATAAGGAGCGCAAGCCCTCCGTGCGGCGCGACCTTGCCGAGAAGAAAGCCGAAGCCGCGCAGACCGCCAAGCGGGACAAGGTGAAAAATATGGACAGGGGGATTGACCGATGAAGCCGGAAATCAAAAAGCAAATCATACTCCATCTCCCATATCTTGCCTTTGTCTATCTGTTTGGAAAGGTCGGACAGGCGTTCCGGCTGGCGCAGGGTGTGGATATATCTGCAAAGCTGCTGCATATCGGGCAGGGCTTCTCCGCTGCCTTTGCAAGTGCCGCCCCCAGCTTCCATCCTACCGATCTGCTGATTGGGCTTGCCGCAGCCGTCATTATCCGGCTGGTGGTCTACTCCAAGCAGAAAAACGCCAAGAAATACCGCAAGGGCATGGAGTACGGCACGGCCCGTTGGAGTGCATAATTTTAAGTGTAAATGACACATACATGGACGCACAGGA
>CALCJW010000105.1:0-2595 GCA_937967235.1 uncultured Clostridia bacterium | reverse complement strand
GGTACCGGCCGGAGCTGACGACGTCGCGGCAGGTCATGAGCTCGGGGTCCATGCGGGCAGTCATGACGATCGCCATGCGCTTTGCGGTATCCCGCCGGCTGCGTGCGCGCAGATCCTCGCCGTCCAGAAACACTGCGCCCTCGATGGCGGGCAGCTGCGAGATGACGGTTTTAAGAATCGTCGATTTTCCCGAGCCATTCGGGCCGATGAGCGTGACAATTTTGCCGCGCTGCACCGAGAGCGCAACATCCCGGATGAGGGCCTTGCCGTCATAGCCGACGCTGAGGCCGGCCGTTTTCAGATAGTCGTTCATCGTTACGCCGCCTTTCTGTGAATCATCATGTAGATGACGATGGGCGCGCCAAAAATGGCGGTGACGGAGCTGATGCTGACCTCCGTGGGGGCGAAGGCCGTGCGCGCGATGAGGTCGCAGAAAAGGCAGAATACGCCGCCGCCCAAAAAGCAGGCCGGAAGCATAATCAGGGGCTCCGCCGACCGGAACAGCGTCTTCATCAGGTGCGGCACGGCGATGCCGACAAAGGAGATGGGGCCGGCGAAGGCCGTCACGCAGGCGGAGAGGACGCTTGAAAGGAGGATGAGCGCCGCGCGGAAGGCCTTGAGGGGAACGCCAAGGTTCTGCGCATACACCTCGCCGAGCTGATAGGCGCGGATGGGCTTCGAGAGAAAGAAAACGAGCACGAGCGCCGCGCCGCAGACGATGGCCATGGTTCCGACATTTTCCCAGCTCATGCCGGAAAACGAGCCCATCGACCAGTTATGAAGGTTTACGATGTTGGAGTCGTCTGCGAAGGTGACAAGAAGATCGGTCGCCGCCGTGCAGATGTAGCCGATCATCACGCCGCAGATGACAAGCATGCTCATCCGCTTGACCTTCTGCGAGACGGCGAGCACAAAGCCCATGGAACCCATCGCACCCACAAAGGCCGCCGCAATCAAAACGGCTGACGACGAGACAAGCCCGCGCGAAAGAAGCAGAATCATGACGATCGAGACGCAGAGCTTCGCGCCCGAGGAAATGCCGAGCACAAAGGGGCCCGCGATGGGGTTATGGAAGAATGTTTGCAGAAGATAGCCGGAGACGGACAGCGCGCCGCCTAAAATGAGCGCGGAAAGCAGGCGCGGCAGCCTGATTTGAAGCAGAATCCGGCTCTGCGTGCCGTCGCCTCTGCCGCGCAGAATTTCCAATATCTCAGACACAGGGAGCTTGACGCTTCCCGCGAGAACGTTCCAGATCAAAAAAACAAAAAGCAGCAGCAGGAGCAGCAGGAAGCTGCCCCATGTGCGTATCGTTCGGGTCTTTTCCATACTGCTCCTCCTTTGGCTGCGCAAATTATGACAGCTTCCGCAGAAAATGAAGGTTCTCTGCGGCTTTGTCCTGCAAAATCGCATGGACGTCAAGAATCAGATCGCCGAGCGCGAGCGATTCCTGATAAAAGTTTTTGGTGATGCACCAGACGGAGCCTTCCTGTACAGCTTTGCAGTCGGCAAGCAGCGGACTTTTTGTCAGCAGTTCGTCGATGGTTCTGATTTCGCCGTCGATGGTGCTGTTGTAGATCATGATATCCGCGTCGACAGCGGAGGCGTAGAACGATTCCATCTGAATCGTCATCGTGGACAGCGCGTTTTCCTCGCCGCTTTCGTCGAACGAAACATACTGCCCGCCCGCCATTGCGATGGCCTTTGCGATGTAGTCCCCCGATTTGCGGACATTGACCGCGCCGGAGGAGTTGATGTAGAAAAATGCGACGGTTTGGCCGCTTGCCTCCTGATCGAGAATGGGAGACAGCGCGGCAAGGAGCTCGTCATACTGCGAGCAGGCCAAGTCCTCTTTTCCGACCAGCGCGCCGTAGAGCTTGAGCCATTCGATTCTTCCGAGCGGGCTCGATTCATAGCTCGAGCGCTCGACGAGAACGGGAACGCCGGTCGTTTGCAGCTGCTCGATGACCTCCGGCGTGTGGTAGATCATCGTATTTTCAATGGCGAGGTCGCAGCCGCTTTCCAAAATCGCCTCGTAGTCCGGCGCGGAATACTTCCCGGCGTAGCGCATGCTGCCCTCTTCCATTGCGGCCTTCGCGCTTTCGATGTACCAGTCGCCGGTTTTGAGGCCGCTGAGGGAAATCCGGTCGACCGCGTCCAGATGGTCAAAGTAGTCCATCGCGGCGGACGCGACGAGATAGATGTGAGAAAGCGGCCGGTGCAGAACGGTGACGCTTTCCGGAACATGCTCCGGGGTCTCGGCGTTTTCCGCTACCAGCAAAAAATCCTGATCGGTTCCGATGGTGATGCGGGTATAGTCGTCTCCCGCGTAGCTGACGGAAAACTGCGTGGCGTAGGAGAGCGGAAGCTCCCGGTCAAACGTCAGGCCGTCCCAGGAGACGGCGCTTTCCGAAATATCCGGCGTCTCCGGCTGTAAATCCGCTTGTTTTTCAGATGTACAGGCGCAAAGAAGCAGCAGGAGCGCCGCCGTCAGCATAAGACAAAGCTTTTTCATCCGGCGCTCGTCAGGCTCTCGGACGAGAAGTTCTCCATGTCAATATCCTCGAAGCTACTTCCCGAAGCCTGCTTTTTGTCTGG
>CALCJW010000104.1:0-8848 GCA_937967235.1 uncultured Clostridia bacterium | reverse complement strand
GCTGTGCGCGCGCTGCCGGGCGTGGGCGATTACACGGCGGGGGCGATCTGCTCGATTTGCTTTGATTTGCCGACCCCGGCGGTGGACGGCAATGTTCTGCGCGTGCTTTCCCGCGTGATGGAAGACGGCGCGCCGGTCACGAACCAGAAGACAAAAACTGCTTACCGCGAGGCGCTCTTGCCCCTTTATGAGGCGGGACCGCGCGGAACGCTCACGCAGGCGCTCATGGAGCTCGGCGCGATGGTGTGCGTTCCGAACGGCGCGCCGAAATGCGAAATTTGCCCCCTGCGGGATGTGTGCCTTGCAAACGCGCACGGCACGTGGGAAAAATACCCCGTAAAAGAAGCGAAGAAGGCGAAGCGGGAGGAAGAGAAGACGGTTTTTTACCTCACGTGCGATGGCTGCCTAGCCGTCCGGAAGCGGGAGAACAAAGGACTTCTCGCGGGGCTTTGGGAGCTTCCGAACGTGGAGGGGAAGCTGGATGCGGCGCAGGCGCTTTCGTTTGCGGAAAAGGCCGGATGCGAGCCGGCGGAGCTTCTCAAAAGTGTCGAGCGGGTGCATGTGTTCACGCACATCATCTGGCGCATGCGCTGTTATTATATAGTATGCAAGGAGAAAAGCCCGGAATTTGTCTGGGCGAGCGATGCGCGGCGCAAAACGGATGTGGCGCTTCCGACAGCGTTCCGGATGTTCGTCGAAGAGGAGATATAAAAGCATCCCCGTACAGAGGTTCTGTGCGGGGATGCTTCGTATCTTGGGAAACTCAGCCGATCTGCGGGAGGGTCGCGAGGCTCGCGGCCAGCTGCTCGTCGGTGGGGATGGTGTCGGTCATGGTGCCGTTGTTGAAGGCTTCGTAGGCGTAGAGATCGAAATAGCCCGTGCCGGTGAGGCCGAAGAGGATCGTCTTCTCTTCGCCCGTTTCCTTGCATTTGAGCGCTTCGTCGATGGCGGCGCGGATGGCGTGACTGGATTCGGGCGCGGGAAGGATACCTTCGACTCTTGCAAAGTATTCGGCTGCTTCAAAGACGCTCGTCTGCTCAACGGCGCGCGCCTCCATGAGCCCGTCGTGGTACAGCTGCGAGAGCGTCGAGCTCATTCCGTGGTACCGAAGGCCGCCTGCGTGGTTGGCAGAGGGGATGAAGCCGGAGCCGAGCGTGTACATTTTGGCCAGAGGGCAGACCATACCGGTATCGCAGAAGTCATAGGCGAACTTGCCGCGCGTGAAGCTCGGGCAGGACGCGGGCTCAACGGCGATGATCCGGTAGTCCGCCTCACCGCGGAGCTTCTGGCCCATGAACGGGGCAATCAGACCGCCGAGGTTCGAGCCGCCGCCGGCGCAGCCGATGATGATATCGGGCTTGACGCCGTATTTATCGAGCGCGGCCTTGGCCTCCAGACCGATGACCGACTGGTGGAGCAGCACCTGATTGAGAACGCTGCCGAGGACGTACCGGTAGCCGGGGGTCGTCGTCGCGGCCTCGACGGCCTCGCTGATTGCGCAGCCGAGAGAGCCTGTTGTGTTCGGGTCTTTTTCGAGGATTTTCCGGCCGACGTTCGTCGTGTTGGAGGGAGATGGCGTAACGCTCGCGCCGTAGGTGCGCATGACCTCGCGGCGGAAGGGCTTCTGCTCGTAGGAGCACTTGACCATGAAGACCTTGCAGTCCAGTCCCAGATACGCGCAGGCCATCGAAAGAGCCGTGCCCCACTGGCCGGCGCCGGTTTCGGTCGTAACGCCGGTAAGACCCTGCTGCTTGGCATAATACGCCTGCGCGATGGCGGAGTTTAATTTATGGCTGCCCGAGGTGTTGTTGCCCTCGAACTTATAGTAGATTTTGGCCGGCGTGCCAAGCTTTTTCTCGAGGCAATACGCGCGCACCAGCGGCGACGGGCGGTACATCTTGTAGAAATTGCGGATCTCTTCCGGAATCTCGATATACGGCGTGTCATTATCTAACTCCTGACGGACAAGCTCGTCGCAGAAGACGCCGCGCAGATCGTCAAAGCCCATGGGTTTGCCGGTTCCGGGGTTCAGCAGCGGCGCGGGCTTGTTTTTCATGTCGGCGCGGAGATTGTACCATGCCATGGGCATTTCGCTTTCGGAGAGATAGATTTTGTACGGGATTTCTTGAGACATGTTCTTGTCCACCTTTCTTTGAATTTGCACGGAAGTTTTTGCGGGACATTCCGGAAATACGAAAACCCTCCTGTCCCTACAGTACGAACTGCTGGGACAGGAGGGATAAAACTCCTGCGGTGCCACCCGGCTTGACGCTTGCGCGCCCTCTTTGCGTATGCTATCACATACCGGCCTTTTGTAACGGAGCGTCAACTCCGGCTCACCTACTGACTTCGGCTCGCCCTCAGAAGCCCATTCGGCAACCGCCCTGCGCCGCGCTTCCACCGTCCGCGGCTCTCTTTGGCAAGGGGTGTGATTGCTTACTCACACTTCTTCACTGGTTTGAATGGCTAAACTCTACCACTTCGGTAGCTATTTGTCAAGAGAAAATTTTACGCCGGTTTTCTTTCGGGTTTTTCTGAAAATCTGCACGCCGGGCGCGCGGAAACGACCAATTTTTCCGGGGAGATGTGTCAGAATGAGAACCGGAACGCGGGAACGGCTCGCGGGAAAAGAGGAATGGAACATGAAAGTTTTTCGGAAACTGCTGCTGGCGCTTCTGCTATTGGCGGCCTTGCGCGTGCCGTGCTTTGCGCAGGAGGCATTTCACGGGGCGTATTTGCAGGGCTTTCCGGACGGGAGCATAAGGCCGGAAAAGCAGGTGACGCGGGCGGAGCTGGCGGAGATTTTGTACCGGATGATAAGCCCGGACGCGAGGAGGGAGCTCACGTCGGAGAGCGCATTCCGGGACGTTGGGCGTGGGCATTGGGCGTATGAGGCCGTCTGCGCGATGGCGGGCTTGCGGCTGATGTTGGGAGGCACGGACGGGAATTTCAGGCCCGAGGACGGCGTGACGAGCGAGGAACTGGCCATCATTTTAGAGCGCGTGCGCGCGCAGGAATCGGGGAAGGAGGCGCTTGCGGCGCTATCAAGCGGCTGGGCGGCGCAGGAGGTGACGTTTGAAGCGGGAAACGGCTGGGTCATGGGGCTGCACGGCGCGGCATTTTCCAAGGAACAGGCGCTTTCGCGGGCGGAACTGGCGGAGATTTTGAACCGGATTCTTGGCAGAACGCCGCAGTCGCTTTCGGATTTGCTTGTCGGCATGCCGCTGTTTTCGGATAACCTGGATACCGAAGCGCCGTATTTTCTCGCGATGCAGGAGGCGGCGATTGACCACACGGCGCGCGCCTGCGGCGACGGCGAGCGATGGACGGGACTCGGCTGAGAATACGGGGCAGTTTATATGCGCGGGGGAGCGTCCTCCGCGCGCTTTTGTATGCTTTTCGAATGGACAGAACGCGAAAAATCGCATATAATACGAGGCAAGAAACAGTTGCGAACGCGGAGAATGGAGGAACGGATGAGGCTTGGAACGAGAATACTGGCGCTGGCGCTTTGCGTGATTTTGCTGCTGGGACTGTGCGGCTGTCTGCCGGTTCCGGTTGCGCAGGACGCGCTGGACAGCTTATACGAAGAACTGCAGCAGACGCAGACACCACAAGAGCAGGCTCCGGCCGGGCAGGTGCAGGAGATAGAGACGCTGGCGGGAGACGGCTATTTTGAGCCGCTGGCGCGGGACGAGCGCTCCTATGATGAAATGCAGCTCGGAGAGATCACCTGCGAGGCTTACGCGCCCTACTGCGAGGCCATCACGAGGGCCGCGGAGGAAAACAGCCAGGAGGCGTTCCACAGGGCTTGCTTCGAGGCCGAGCAGATGCTGGTGAAAATCGACACGGCGGCCTCGCTTCTGGCGCTGGACAGCGACCGGGACGCGACGGATGAGGCGCTTGCCGAGCGTGCGTTGCGGCAGACGCAGGCCTATTACGATGCGGCGGATTTGTATCATCAGACGCTGCACAAGATATCCGAGGGAGAACATTCGAGGCTTTTGAGCCGGGAATTTGAGACGTGGCAGGTCGAGATATTCAAGAGCTACGATCAGGAGTCCTCGCAGGAAAGCATGGACCTCAGTGCGCAGGAGTCGGAGCTCGTGCGCCAGTACGCGGCTCTGAGCGCGCAGGAGGAACTGGATGTTGACGCGGCGGCGGATGTGTATCTGGAGCTTGTGAAGGTGCGGTCCCAGATGACGGAGCTCGCAGGAAGCGCTTCCTATGCGGACTACGCCTACAGCGCGTTCTATTCGCGGGACTATACGCCGGAGGATGCGCAGAAAATCTGGCAGACGGCAAAAGAAGACTTTGCCCCGCTTCTCACCAAATACTCGGACACACTTTCACAGGCACTTTCGGACAGCGGAATTTCTAGCACCGGCGGCATTACAGGCCAGAATGTGATCGACGCGCTTTTGTACGGCACGGCGCGCATGAGCCCGGAGGTCCGCGAGGCGGCGGAATACCTCGTAGAGCACAGTCTGTATGATATTTCGTATTCGGAAAAGAAGCTGCCCACGGGTTATACGTCGTATCTGTATTCGTTCGACGTTCCGTTCATTTTCAACTGCCCCTATGACTCCTACGCGGATTACACGGACATGTTCCATGAGTTCGGCCACTGGCTGGCGGGCTATTACCACGGATCGGATGCGCTCTACGGCGTGATCGACTACGATCTGAGCGAGCTTCAGTCGCAGGGTATGGAAGTCATGTTCCTGCAATTCTACGAGGACCTGTTTGGAGACGATGCGGAGATTCTTCGCGCGCAGACGCTTTTAAACTTAGTATACAGTGTGGTCACGGGCGCGATGTACGATGAGTTCCAGCAAAGAATTTACGCCGAGTCCGATCTCACGAAGGACAGGCTTCTGGATATTTACCGCGAGGTCTACGCGAGCTACGGCTTCGAGCCGTATGACGGGTATGAGTACGAGTGGACGGAGGTCATCCACAACTTCCAGCAGCCGCTCTACTACATCAGCTACGCCGTCTCGGCCATTCCGGCGCTGGAGCTCTATGCGCGCTTGGCCGAGAGCCCGAACGACGCGATGGATACGTATCTGCGCGTGGCGAGTATGTCGGACGAGGACTATTTCCTGACCGACGCGCTGCGCGAGACGGGGCTCACAAATTCCATGAAGTCTCCCATCGGGGATGTAATCGCGCGGGAGCTGGAGGAAAGCGGCGCGTTTGATATTTCATAAGACAAAGAAAGAGATGAAGAAAAGGCAATGAAACGATTGGGCGTTTACCTCAAGCCCTATACGCTCGAGAGCATTCTGGGGCCGCTTTTTAAGCTCCTGGAGGCGCTTCTGGAGCTGCTGGTGCCGCTGGTCGTGGCGGACATCATCGATACCGGTATCGGCGCGGGCGACAGCGGCTTTATTGTAAAGCGCTGCCTGCTTCTCATTGGACTGGGCTTACTTGGCCTTGCCAGCTCCGTGACCGCGCAGTATTTTGCGGCGAAGGCCGCCATCGGCTTTACGGCAAGCGTGCGGCACGCGTTGTTCGGGAAGGTGCAGAGCCTTTCCTACGCAGAGCTCGATAAGCTCGGTACGTCGACGCTTATGACGCGCATGACGAGCGATATGAATCAGGTGCAGACGGGACTGAATCTGGCGCTGCGGCTGCTGCTTCGGTCCCCGTTCGTGGTGTTCGGCGCGATGATCATGGCCTTTACGATCGATGTAAAGAGCGCGTGGGTCTTTGCCGTCATCATTCCGCTTTTGTTCGCGGTGGTGTTCGGCATCATGTTCAGCTGCATTCCGCTCTACAAAAAGGTGCAGGGGAGACTCGACGGCGTGCTCGGCGCGGCGAAGGAGAATCTCTCCGGCGTGCGCGTCATTCGCGCGTTCGGAAAAGAGAGGCAGGAGACTGAGAGCTTTGAGGAAAAGAGCAGAGAGCTTCTATCTTCGCAGCTGTTTGTCGGCAAGATTTCGGCGCTCCTTAACCCCGTGACGTATGTGATGATCAATCTTGCCATTATCGCAGTTCTGCGCGTGGGCGGCGGACAGGTCTACAAGGGCATTTTGACGCAGGGACAGGTGCTGGCGCTTTATAACTACATGTCGCAGATCCTCGTCGAGCTCATCAAGATGGCGAACCTCATTCTCAGTATGACGAAGGCTGCGGCGAGCGCAAAGCGTGTGTCGGCGATTCTGGCGCTCGAGAGCAGTCTCGATGTGCCGCAGGAAAATCCGGAGGAGCAGGAAGACGCGCCCGCGGTCGAGTTTGACGGCGTGACGTTCACCTATCCGACGGGCGGCGCGCCCGCTTTGGACGATATTTCCTTTACGCTCGGGCACGGCAAAACGCTCGGCATCATCGGCGGCACGGGCTCGGGCAAATCGACGCTCATCGGCCTCATTCCGCGCTTTTACGATGTGCAGGAGGGCTGCGTGAAGGTCAACGGCTGCGACGTGCGGCAGTATCCGCTGGAGACGCTCCGAAGAAAAATCGGCCTTGTGCCGCAGAAGGCGCTGCTTTTCAAGGGCACCATCCGGGAGAACCTTCTCTGGGGCGACGAGGGCGCGACGGACGATGCGATTTACGATGCGCTCAAGGCTGCGCAGGCGCAGGAGGTCGTGGATGGAAAGCCGGAGGGCTTAGATTACGAGGTCGAGACCGGCGGACGGAACTTCTCCGGCGGCCAGCGGCAGCGGCTCACGATCGCGCGCGCGCTGGTGAGAAAGCCGGAAGTCCTGATTCTGGACGACAGCGCGTCGGCTCTGGATTTCGCGACGGATGCGGCACTGCGGCATGCATTGCGGGAGCTTCCTTGGAAGCCAGCGGTGGTGATCATCTCGCAAAGAACAGCATCTATTCGCTTTGCGGACGAAATTCTCGTGCTGGACGACGGCAAGCTCGCCGGGCGCGGAACGCACGACGAATTGCTGCAAACGTGCGAGGTGTACCGCGAAATTTACGAGTCGCAGTTTAAAAAGGAGGATGCAAGATGAAAGAGAAAGCTTCCTCTTCCAAGACCTTAAAACGGGTCATTCAGAACCTCGAGGGGCAGAAGCATCTGGTGGTGCTGAGCTTTCTGCTGGCGCTTGTGAGCGTGGCGGGGACGCTGTTTGTGCCCATCTTAGTTGGCCGGGCGATCGACGAAATTGTCGGGCCGGGACAGGTCGACTTCGGCGCGCTCGGGATGAACGGTGTGCAGATTGCCGTGACGGCGGGCGTTGTGGCGCTTAGCCAGTGGCTCATGAACATCATCAATAACAAGATTACCTTCTGTGTCACGCGCGAGGTGCGCCAGCAGGCGTTTTCGCATTTGCAGACGCTGCCGCTATCCTATCTGGACGCGCATCCGTCAGGCGAGATCGTCAGCCGGATGATCTCCGATACCGAGCAGTTTGCAGACGGTCTGCTTCTTGGCTTCACGCAGCTCTTTACGGGCGTACTGACGATCGCGGGGACGCTCGGGTTTATGCTGAGTCTCGATTGGCGCATTACGCTGGTCGTCGTCATTCTCACACCGCTGTCGCTTTTTGCGGCGAAGTTCATCGCGACAAGGACGTATGACATGTTCCGCATGCAATCAAAAACGCTCGGCGAGCAGACGGCGCTGGTCGGCGAGATGCTGGACGGCGAGCGGGTCGTGCAGGCGTTTTCACGGGAGGAACGGGCTGTGGAGGCGTTCGACGAAATTAACGGAAGGCTTCAAAAATACACGCTGCGCGCGACATTCTTCTCGTCTCTGACGAACCCCGTCACGCGATTTGTCAACAGCATCGTCTATGCCTGCGTGGCGCTGACGGGCGCGCTGGTGGCGGTTGCGGGCGGTATTACGGTGGGCGGACTTTCCGTGTTCCTCAGCTACGCGAACCAGTATGCGAAGCCCTTCAACGATATTTCCGGCGTTGTGACCGAGCTTCAGAACGCGATGGCTTGCGCGGGGCGTGTGTTTGAGCTCATCGACGATCCGTCGGAGACAGCGGACGCGGAGAGTGCTGTTGCGTTGGAGCACGCCGACGGACGCGTGGAGATCAAGAACGTCAGCTTCCGGTATGTAGCCGACCGGCCGCTCATTGAAGACCTCAACGTTTCGGTGCGCCCGGGCGAGCGCGTGGCGATCGTCGGCCCGACGGGCTGCGGCAAGACGACGCTTATTAACCTTCTTATGCGCTTTTACGACGTAAATGGCGGAGAAATTCGCGTCTCGGGCGAGAAAATTACTGATCTCACGCGCCGGAGCCTGCGGCAGAATTTCGGTATGGTTTTGCAGGATACATGGATCAAAACCGGAACGGTGCGCGAGAATATCGCGCTCGGAAAGCCCGATGCAACCGAAGACGAGATCGTTGCGGCGGCAAAGGCCTGCCATGCGGACGGCTTTATCAGACGCCTTCCCGAAGGATACGACACCGTGATTACCGATGGCGGCGGCCTTCTTTCACAGGGACAGCGGCAGCTTCTTTGTATTGCGCGCGTGATGCTGGCGCTGCCGCCGATGCTGATTCTCGATGAAGCGACGAGCTCTATCGACACGAGAACCGAGCTCAAGATTCAGCACGCGTTCTCACAGATGATGACCGGCCGGACGAGCTTCATTGTGGCGCACCGGCTCTCGACCATCCGCGAGGCGGACGTGATTCTCGTTATGAAGGACGGGCACGTCATCGAGCAGGGCAAGCACGAGGAGCTTCTGGCGAGAAACGGCTTCTATGCGAAGCTCTACAACAGCCAGTTTGAGCAGTAACAGACAGAAAACAGGGGCAGCGCGGAGCATTTTTCCGCGCCGCCCTTGCATTTTTGCCTGAGAATGGTACAATATGGGCAGAACATGGAGAGGAGCCAGCACTATGGCAAAGCGCATCACAAGAATCGTCCTGAC
>CALCJW010000103.1:0-8861 GCA_937967235.1 uncultured Clostridia bacterium | reverse complement strand
GAAAAACGACTTGAAAGACCAAATGCTGGTGCTGGCTCCCCATGAGGGCATTGTTCCGGCGGATATATGGCTGGCTTGCCGCAAGAAGCTGATGAACAACATGAAAATCCAGTCCGCCCGAAAAGCCACCCACACATGGCTGGCGGGGAAAATCAAGTGCGGGAACTGCGGATATGCGCTTATGAGTATCTTCAATCCGTCCGGCAGGCAATATCTCCGCTGTACGAAACGGCTGGACAATAAAAGCTGTCCGGGCTGTGGGAAAATCATCACTTCGGAACTGGAAACGGTTGTTTATCAGCAGATGGTAAAGAAACTGGCAAGCTACAAGACGCTGACAGGCAGAAAGAAAGCGGCAAAGGCAAACCCGAAAATTGCCGCCCTGCAAGTGGAGCTTGCCCATGTGGACAGCGAGATTGAAAAGCTGGTGGACAGTCTGACGGGCGCAAACAATGTCCTGCTCTCCTATGTGAATGTGAAGATAGCAGAACTGGACGGGCGCAAACAGGAACTTGTGAAGCAGATAGCCGAGTTGACGGTGGAAGCCATCAGCCCGGAACAGGTCAGCCAGATTTCCGGCTACCTCGACACTTGGGAGAATGTATCCTTTGACGACAAGCGGCGGGTGGTGGATTTGATGATTACCACCGTTGCCGCTACAAGCGACAGCTTGAACATCACATGGAAAATCTGACGGGCGGCACACCTCCCGTCAGACCGTTACCCTGTGTAGTCCCTTGTAAACTGTACTTTCGTGTGTGCTAAACTACTGACATCAAGTTTCATTTGGACTTGATTCCTCCTTTGATTTTTTGTTCTTGGTTGGCAGACCATCTTCATTTTATCAAAGGAGGATATTTTTTCTATGCATAGCTAAAGCTTTTTGGAACCACCGGCATTGCCGGTGGTTTTCTTTATACAAAAAAAGGGGGAGATGCAAGCATCTCCCCCTGAAAAAGCAGGTCTTATTTTCTGACCAGATATTTCCGCATATCCAGCGAGCAGGCCGCGAGAATGATTGCGCCCTTGATGATGTACTGCATGTTCGCATTGATGCCGAGCATGGACAGCGCAACGAAGATGATACGCAGGATGAACACGCCGAGGACAATGCCGCTGATCTTGCCGGTGCCGCCGACGAACGAAACGCCGCCGATGACGCACGCCGCGATCGCGTCGCACTCGTAGTTAAGGCCGGCCGACTGCGTGATGGAGCTGATACGCGCGCCCTCAATAAAGCCGGTCACGCCGTACATCGCGCCCGCAAGCGTATGGACCAGAACGGTCGTCCAGAACACATTGACGCCGGAAACACGTGCCGCATCGGCGTTGGAGCCGACGGCAAACATGTTCTTGCCGAACGCGGTCTTGTTCCAGATGAACCACATAATGAATACGAAGATAACCGCATACAGAACGTACCACGGGATGGAAATCGGCGCGCCGGACTTGGTCGTAAACTGAATCATCGGCGCGGAAATGACATTCTTATACTCCTGGGACAGACCGGAAACCGGCTGGCCGTTGTTGTCGTTGAGCATGAAGAAAATCAGGATCAGGCCGTAGGTGATCAGCTGCGTTGCCAGCGTGACGATGAACGGATGCAGGCTGAACTTCGCAACGAAGAAGCCGTTGACCATGCCGATGATCGCGCCGATAAGCACGACGCACAGAATCGTCAGCAGAATCCAGCCGCCGGTGATCTCCGGCAGACTCGAGAAGAACTTTCTCGAGATTGTGCGGTCCTGCAGCAGTGCGCCCGCGATTGCGGAGGTCAGGCCGACCACACGGCCGCCGGAAAGGTCGGTACCGGTCAGGACGATACAGCCCGCGATACCGAGCGCCATCGGAAGAGAGGCCGCGACGAGGGAGAGAATATTAACAATCGAACCCGGGGCTAAGAAGTTTTTGTTCTTGATTGCAGTATAGACGACAAAGACGAACATCAGGATGTACAGCGCGTTATTGAGAATGCTGTCGCTCCAGAAGCGGCGGCGATCCAGCCGATCCATGCTTCTGTATTCTTCTCTTGTCCGCTGCATGTTTTTCAAAGGATTTGCCATAGTTTGACCTCCTGTTTATACATACTTGGCCGCAAGGCGCATGATATCTTCCTGCGTCGCGGTTTTCGCGTCCACCTCACCAGCAAGCTGTCCGCCGGACATGACCAGAATCCGGTCGCACACGCCGAGCAGCTCCGGCATTTCAGACGAAACCATCAGAACCGTCTTGCCTCGGTTCGCAAGGTCGAGGATCAGCTGATAAATTTCATATTTCGCACCAACATCAATGCCGCGCGTCGGCTCGTCAAGCAGCAAAACCTCCGGGTCCGTCAGAAGCCAGCGGCCAATGATGACCTTCTGCTGGTTGCCGCCGGAGAGCGCACGGATCTTGGTTTCCTGCGAGGGTGTCTTCGTGTGCATCGCATCGATCGACCACTTGGTATCGGCCTTCATGGACTTCGAGCTCAGCACAAAACCGAAGCGCTTATGCTTGTTGAGGCTGGAGATGACCGTATTTTCCCGGATGTTCAGGATTGAGAAGATACCGGTCGCGCGGCGCTCCTCGGTCAGAAGCGCGAAGCGGTTCTTAATCGACTGGCGCGGGTTTTTGTTCCTGCATTCCCTGCCGCCCAGCAAAATCGTTCCGGTTTTACGCGTAGCCACGCCGAAAATCGTCTCCAGCGTCTCCGTCCGGCCGCTGCCGTCCAGACCAGCCAGCCCCAGAATCTCGCCGCGCCGCGCCGTAAAGGACACGTCGTGCAGCTGGTTATACATGCCGGAAAGATTTTTGACCTCGAGATAGGTCTCGCCCGGCTTATTCGTCTTCTCTGGGAATTGGTTGCCCAGCTCACGGCCGACCATCAGGCGGATGATGTCGTTCATCTCCAGCTCTGCGGCGGGCTTCGTCGCGATATGCTGGCCGTCGCGCATGATGGTGATTTCATCGGAGATGCGCTTGATCTCCGCCATTTTATGAGAAATGTAGATGATGCCGAGACCGCGGTCGCGGAGCATGTTGATGATGCGGAACAGATGCTCCACCTCTTCCTCCGTCAGCGACGACGTCGGCTCATCAAATACAATAATTTTCGAGTGATAGGAAACCGCCTTCGCAATTTCCACCATTTGACGCTGCGAAACCGGCATTGTGCTCATGATCCGGTGCGGATCGACGTCAATGCCGAGCTCGTTGAAGATTTCAACGGTATCGTGGTACATTTTCTTTTCGTTGACCACGAAACCGGCTGTTTTCGGGTATCTGCCCAGCCAGAGGTTGTCCATGACCGAGCGCTTGAGCGCCTGATTGAGCTCCTGATGCACCATGGCGACGCCGTTGTTCAGCGCCTCCTTGCTGCTGGAAAAGTTGATTTCCCGGCCTTCGAGATAGATATGGCCGCTGTCCTTGTTGTAAATGCCGAACAGGCATTTCATCAGTGTCGACTTGCCGGCGCCGTTTTCGCCCATCAACGCGTGAACCGTTCCGGCCTTGACCTCCAGGCTGACCTTATCGAGCGCCCTGACGCCGGGGAAGTTCTTTGTAATGTCTTTCATCTGAAGCAGTACGGTTTGCTCCATCCAAATTCCCCTCCTTAACTTCGGATTGCGTTCCGGGTCCAGCTGACCCGTTCAGGCGGCTCCGACGCGCGCCTGTCAAGCAAAGGGCGGCTGCTGCCGAAAGCAGCAGCCGCCCCGAATCAGGTTCCGATTTCGAATTATTCTGCGGTGTAAGCAGCGTATGCAACGAACAGCTTGTTGGCAATACCGTCAGCGATCGTGTACATGTCGGGGTTGGTCGCAGAGGTAGCGGAGACAGCGTCAGCCATGGACGTACCTTCGCCGGTAGCCTTGACGACGGAAGCGATCGCAACAGCCATGCCCTCGGCGTCCTGCTTGACGGTACCGGTCATCTTGCCGGCAGCGATGAGTTCCTTGGCAGCGTCGGTCGCGTCAACACCAAAGACGGGGATGGTCTTGGAGCCTTCAGCGCCGGTGTTGTAGCCAGCGGTCTCCAGAGCGGAGATGGCGCCTTCTGCCATGTTGTCGTTGTTGCAGATAATGAGCTCGATCATGTTGCCGTTGGCCTCATTGTACTGCGAAAGGTTGGTGTTCATGTAGTCCAGAGCAGCCTGTGCGGACCATGCGCCGCCGAGGTCGACCTGATACTTGGAGGTGTTGGAAGCGTCGAAGTACTCGAGCTCGGGCTTGCCAGCCTCGGTCAGAACCGCGTTGGCATCCGCAACACCGAACTGGGTGCGGTAGATGGCCTCAACGTTGGCCTCGTCACCCTTGAACATCGCGTAGCTGATCTTGCCGTCGCCGTTGAGATCAGCGGTGTCCCAGTTGGCCAGCAGATATTCGCCGACCATCTTGCCCTGCAGGTGGCCTGCTTCGGGAGCGTCAGTGCCGATGAAGCTGATGGTAGCGTTCGCGTTGAGGACGGTGCCCTCGTTGCCGTCAGCCTCGATGGCGCGGTTGAAGAAGATAACGGGGGTGCCGTTTGCCATGGAGATAATCTCGTTGGCAACGTCGGGAGAACCGGAGGTGACCATGTTGACAACCAGCAGGTTGTAGCCGTCGGTCAGAGCGGTCTGGATCTGCTCGTTCTGGGTGGTCTGGTTGTTGTTGCCGTCGAAGTTCTGATAGGCAACGCCCAGAGAATCGAGCTGCGCGTCGAGTGCGGTACGGACGCTGGAGATGTAGGTATCAGCGAACGTGTAGTAGAACACGCCAACCTTCAGGTCGGCAGCCTCGGTCGTCTCAGCAGCCGGGGTCTCTTCAGTGGTGGTGTTTTCTTCGGTCGTGGTGGTCTCCGGAGTCGTCGTGGTCTCCGTAGCCGGGGTTTCGGTGGTCTGCTTGGCGCATGCCGCCAGAGCAAATACCATGGTCAGCGCAAGAAGCAAAGCAATGATCTTTTTCATCTCGGAAAAATCCTCCATTCATAAATTTTACCATCCGGCGCGGTTTGCCCGCACCTCAAGTACACACTTATTGTAGCAGGCGTGTCCGCGTCCGTATATCGAATTTTGAACTTCATTTTTCTGAAAAATTTTTCGCGTGCCGAAAACAGATGCAGCATTTTGTGCATTTTTCACAGCATTTTATCGTTTCGCATCCAGTTCATTCTAATTGGTCCGAAATTGCCGAATTCGCCCCTTCTTTTCCCAAGAAACGCAGAAAACTGAGGCGCGGCCAACTGTCCGCATCTCACGGTCACAATTCAAAATCTACATCAGTCGAAGGAAAAAATCGCCTTCTGGCTCTCGATGGTAAACATCGTATCGCGTGTAATAGTGGTCGTTGTGGTGTTGATGAGCGTATTTGCGTCAAAGCGCTGGCCCTGTAGACTCTGCCATGCCTTTTCCACGCCGAGGTACCCCATTGCGTACGGATTCTGAACGATCAGCGCCGACACCGTGCCCTTCTGCAAAAGCTCGACACAGATGGGGTTCGTATCGAACGCGATTTCAATCACCCGGTCTCCAAGCTCCAGCTCGTCGACAGCCAGCGCCGTTCCGACCGCAAGCGGCTCATTGAACCCCGCCAGCACGTTGATATCCGGGTGCTCCAATAAAAGTCCCCGCGCCGCCTGCCGGGCAAGCTCCGCGTCCGTCGGCACGTTTACGGTGTAAATCTCCTGCACGCGCGCATCGCCCGACAGTCCTGCCCGGAAGCCCTGCTCGCGCTCCTGCCCGTTCTGCGTTTCCACATCGCAGTTTACAATACCGACCACGATGGATTCCAGATTGGTCTCAAGCGCTGCTTTTGCGCACATTCTTCCTGCCTGCACATTGTCTGTCCCGATGCGCGCAACCACGCCATCAGAGTTCACATCTGAGTCGATGACGACGACCTTGATGCCCGCGCTCGCCGCGTCGTTGATGGCCTGCGCGTTTTTCGTGTAGCTGATGGCGGAAAAGACAATTGCGTCCGCGCCGTCGCGGATGGCCTGCCGGATGTATTCGTTCTGCGCCTCGTAGTCCTCCTCCGTCTCCGGGCCGAGAACGGTCAGATCGACGTTGTACTCGGACTTTGCCGCGTTCGCGCCCGCGAAGACGGACTTCCAGAACTCCGTCGTGGTCGATTTGACAATCATATACATTTTATACGGCTCGCCGGAAACCGTCCGTCCGGCGCACCCGGTCAGAGACGCGGCCAACAGGAGCGCGAGAACAAGCGGCAGTATTCGTTTTTTCATCGTCTCACTCCTTCTGCTTCTTCGGCATGCGCACGATGACGCGCGTTCCCTCGTCGGGGACACTCTCGATGGTGATGCCGTAGGCCTCGCCGAACCAGATTTTGAGCCGGTCGTTGACGTTTTTGATGCCGATGCCGGATTTGGAGTCGCTGCGGTGGAAAATCGCGTCAATCTGCTCTTTCTCCATGCCAACGCCGTTATCCTCGACGGTCGCCAGAATATCGTCCCCCTGCGACTCGATGCGGATGACGATCTCACCCTCGTCAACAAGGCCGTTGATGCCGTGGTAGATTGCGTTTTCAATGATCGGCTGGAGGGTAATCTTGTTGCAGAGGTAATCGAGACAGCTCTCGTCGACCTCGAAGCGATAGGAAAACTGATCCTTGTAGCGCACGGACTGAATTTGCAGGTAGCTCTTCGCGTGCTGCACCTCGTTGCGGATGGGGATCAGCTCATGGCCCTTGCTGATGCTGATGCGGAACAGCTGCGCCAGCGCATTTACCATCACAACCGCTTCCTGATTTTTTCCCTGCTCGCACATCCACGAGATGGAGTCGAGCGTGTTGTAGAGGAAATGCGGGTTGATCTGCGCCTGC
The DNA here is from genome assembly GCA_937967235.1 of uncultured Clostridia bacterium. Lineage (GTDB taxonomy): Bacteria > Bacillota > Clostridia > Oscillospirales > Oscillospiraceae > CAG-170. The sequence continues at coordinate 2,067 of CALCJW010000103.1, read as the reverse complement.
AAGGCTCTGAGCTCCGTTTTGCGGAGGTTCACCTCTTCGGCGCGCACGGTCGCCATCAGCTGCTGGATCTTCCGCACCATGTGCGCAAATGAGGCAGACAGATTCTGCACCTCGCGCACGCCGGAGACCGGCTCATAGACAAAATTGTCCGCGTTTTTCTCAAACTGCGCCATCGCGGAAATGAGGTCGTGGATCGGCCGGGAAAGAACTCTTGAAAACAGAAAGCTCACCGCCAGCGTCGCCGCCACGATTGCAATGGCCGCCAGCGCCAGAAGCTGCGCAATCTCGCGGAGGTTATCCGTAATGATCTCCTGCACAAAGCTCACGCCCACCACGCGCCAGCTGCCGCTTGCAAGCGTCTGCACGGTGTAGATCATCGTGCCGATCACGTGGCTGCCGTCGTCGAGTGTGGAGATGAGCGCAGTATTCTCCTGCTTGAGATCAGAATAGATCAGCTGCTGCTGGGGGTGGTAGACGATGTTTCCGTTCGTGTCCTCGAGAAAACAGTAGCCCCGCTGGCCGATGCCGATGCCGTTAATATAGGAGGAAATGTTCGTGCAGCTGATATCGACCGCCACCCATTTTTCCCATTTGCCCGCGTCCACCGGGCGGATGATCGTCACGACCCACGGATAGTACCCCTCAAAAAGGGACATCACGTGCGGCGCGGAGACATAGCCGTCTGCGTATACATCCAGCATCGTCCGGTCAAAGGACAGATTTTCCCGCACGACCGGCCGCACCTCGTGGCCTAAGCTGTAGCAGTTCATGAGGTACCCCGCCTCGTCATAGATCGTCACAGCGACCACGTCGGAGCGGATTTTAAGGAACGTTTCAAAAAAGTGCTCGCGGTCGTCCGACGGCGTGACGAGCTCGTCTGCCAGCAGCTCCATGACGTTGTTCATATCGCTGAGATAGCCGTCTACGGTACTGGTCACCTGCGAGATCGTGCGCCGGCCGTCGGTCTGCGCGTTGCGGATGAGAGAGCGCTGGTACGTTTGCAGGAAAAACGCGATGGCGCACCCGAGGATCCCGACCACGATCGCCGTCAGAGACAGGATCATGATCTGGTTCATGCTGAGGCTTCGCTTTTTCATGCGCGGGCTCCCTTCTGCTCGCGCTCCTGCCGCATTTTGGCAGGGGAAACGCCGTAAAACTTTTTAAAGCAATAGCCAAAATAGCTCTGGTCGGAGTATCCGCACCGGCGGGCAATTTCTGCGATGCGGCTATCGCTGCTCTGAAGCAGGTTCAGGGCCACCGCCATGCGCTTGCGGATGAGAAGGTTGATAAACGTGTCCCCCGCGTTCTTTTTGATGTTGGGGCCAAGATAGCTCGCGCTCACATGAAGCCTGTCGCTCACCGACTGGAGCGTCAGCGTCTCGTCCATATATTCCTTGTCAATGATTTGCAGCACTCTGCCGCACAGCTGGTCAATGCCGCTCTGCCCGTCGGCCGCGCAGAAGCCGCTTTCCGTCTCCGCTGTTTTAAGCGCCTCCATGGCCTCTTTATAGGCCTCGTGGAAATCCGCATCCGGCGCGTGTTCCTTGCTGATACCGGCGCTCACGTCCAGATCCAGAAGCCGCTTGAGCGCCCGGCGCAGCTCGTCGATGGCCGCGTGCAGCTGCAAAAAGCCGTTTTCCGACGTGAGCAGCAGAACGATCCGCCCGGCGCTGCAAAAGCCCCGGCACGGATACTGCCGCGAAAGAAATTTCTCCGCCGCACCGAGCGCTGTCTGGCAGGCCTGCGCGTCCGCGTCCGCGCATGAGAGCGCCGCCACCGTCACGCTCCGAATGCTTTCCGGGGCCAAGCCCATGCGCGAGAGCGCCTTGAGATTTTCCACGCGCCCGGTATAGAAATAGCAGTCGAGCAGCATCGCCGCCGCGACAGCCTGATAGTTGGAGGCATCCTGCCGCGCGGCAGAAAAATCCGCCTGCTTTTTTTCGATCTTTCGGTGAATTTCGATGAGCTCCTGCGTCAGCTGCGCCATGGAAATCGGCTTGAGAAGATACGCGAGCTATGAACCGCGCGAAACGTGGATATGTTCGTGCCGGATATGGAAATTATGGG
>CALCJW010000102.1:0-19081 GCA_937967235.1 uncultured Clostridia bacterium | reverse complement strand
AATTGTCCAAGGTGTTTGTTCATGTTTCTCGTTGTTTAATTTACAAGGTGCACTCCGCTAGCTCAGCGGTTCGCTCTCAGATGAGCTTATTTATTATATCACATCAAGTTTTGTTTGTCAAGAACTTTTTCAAATTCTTTAAAACTTTTTGTGAACTCGTTCAGCTTTGATCAATTTCTCTCTCGCAGCGAACTCGTTTATTCTAGCACAGCTTCATCAATTTGTCAAGAACTTTTTTCGATCTTTTTCGAAGTTTTTCTTGACTCACATCCACTTTGCCGCCGCTCTCTCGAGCGCTCGCATATATTATCAAAGCAAAAGCCGTTTGTCAACCCTTTTTTTCGAATTTTCGGAAATTATTTTATGGCCACTATTAGTTGTGTTAATAACGGTGCGATCCCCCAACATACAGCTGCGCCCAAAGCCCACGCTTCGGCTGCTATTCCATCCGTCACAAAGCTGAGTCCGAACACAACGATTCCAAGCGCGACCCGCGCCCATCTCTTCCCCGCAATAATGGGAGCTGCCCGTTCGATCTGCTCCCGCGTGGCCTCTAAAAGCAGACTCTCCAGCGCGAAAAATCCTAGCAGCAGCGCCGCCGAAACAACCGGCTCCAGCCGCTCCATCACCCCCAACACACTGAGGCTCTGGCTCACCGTATAAAACGGGAACGTCAGCTGCTGCGTGAGCCTTGGCGATAGGCACCCCGCCGTCAGCGCCGCGAAAGCTGCCGGGCAAACCGCCAGCAGCCCGAGCCATCCGCTCTTCACCGCCGCTTTCCTTCCCGGCAGGAACCGCAGACACGTCAGAACCAAAAGCGGCGGCACAACCTCCAGCGTCTGCCGCGCGCCGCCCCAGGGCTCCATCCACCGCAGCTGCACATTCTTTGCCGCCGCCAGAATGATAATGGTATAGAGTCCTGCAAGCACCAGAAACAGTACCCCGCAGACCTTCGCCGCCTGCTTTGCACCCTTTTCTCCGGCAAGCGTCCCAAGCAGCACGATCACACCTCCGGCAAGCTCCGCCGTTCCATCCGGAAACGCGTTGCCCGCTCGCCTGGCCGTCTGCGCCGCCGCAAGCAGCGTGAACACTCCGCCAATTGCAAGAACTACCCGTCCGGCCGCTTTTCCAAACGCGCGCACTGTGAACTCCGGCAGATACACCGCGCCGCCTGCAAGCTCCTGCGTCAGAACATAATACCCCGCCGCAATTGCGCAGCCAAGCAGTACCCAGCCCCAGCCAAGCCCTGCGCACGTCAGGACTGCCGGAACAGATGCCGCGCAAAAGCCCCAAGCGCCCGCCTGCCGCCCGGAAATGCTACCATCCAAGCCGGAACCCTCCTTCTGTCTGCATTAAAACCGGCGCAGCCTCCTCGCGGCTTTCCAAAAGCGCCGCCCGTGCATGGCTGAGCGTCAAGCTGCCCGGATGCGCCTGCAAAAACCGAAGCGCCTCCTCCGGCTCTTTAACCTCCTCCATTGCCCGGTATAATTTCGCCGCCGGACGAAGCTGCCGGCTCACACAGACCTGCGGCGCAAGGTACCACGCCCGGCTTGTCACGATCACATGCTCTGCCGTCTGCGTAAAAAGCGCCCCCGCGCACCCGCTTTGCAGATCCGAAAGCGCCGCATCGAGATTTCCGCCCCGTCCATTGTCTCCCGTGTCCGCCGTCACAAAAACCGTTCCGTCCTTCGCGTCGATCACCAGTGCCTGCACCGGAACCAGCGCCGCTGCATCGTGCGCCTCTCCCTCGTCCACCCCCGCAAGCACCATACACACAGCCAGCGCCGCAAAAAACACCCATAGTCTCTTCAAAACCGTCACCTCTGATTTCGTTCATCCAGCGGTCGGAGCGTTCCGTCCCGCCATTTCTGCTCCGTCAATCGTTCGCGCACCAAAGCGCCCTTGACCTCTGCCTCTCCGAACGGCGCAAGATAGCTTCGTTCCAGACTCTCAAGCCCCGCCAGCCTCACAAGCAATAACAAAAGTCCCGCTGTCACACCGAAAAGTCCAAAAACGCCGCCCAGAACCGTCAGTCCCAGCCGCCACAACCGCAGCGCGTCCGACAATTCCCGGTTCGGAAGCGTAAACCCGCAGATCCCGCTCGACGCCGTCACGATGAGGGCCGCCGGAGACACAAGCTTTGCGTCCACCGCCGCCGTCCCAACGACAAGCCCGCCGATGATCGACACCGCCGTTCCGATCGCCTGCGGCAGATGGAGCCCCGCTTGCTGTAGCAGCTCAAATGCACACAGTAACCCTACCACTTCAAAAAGCGTCGAAAACGGCACATCCTGCTTGCTCTCTATGATCGACAGCAGCAGCTTTGTCGGCAGCATCTGCTGGTGGAACATCGCCATCGCCGCATAAATCCCCGGCAAAAGCAGGCTCACGCCCAGCGCCAGATACCGCAGGATCCGCAGCATAGATGCAGATAAATAATCCGTCGCCCTGTCCTCCGGCGAGCGCATGAGCCGTCCGAAGCTCACTGGCGCAAGATACCCGATCGGGAGCCCGTCTACAAGCAGCCCCACCTGCCCGTCAAGCAAGCCCTGACAAAAATGGTCCGTCCGCTCCGTAAACTCCAGAAGCGGAAATGCCGTCTTCCGTGCCCCCGTCACATATTCCTCGACAGCTGCAGGCGATAACAGCCCGTCAATGTCGATCTCCCCCAGCCGCTTTTTCATCCGCGCGGGAAGCTCCGGGTCGGTAAGGCCCTCCACCCAGCAGACCGTGACCTTTGTCAGCGACCGCCTGCCCACCACCGACTCCTCCAGCCGCAGCTCCGGCGTGCGCAGATGGCGGCGGATCAGGCTCGTGTTCGTGCGAAGCGTCTCCGTAAACGCGTCCTTCGCGCCCTTGACGGTGTTCTCCGCCTCTGGAGCCGACGGTGAGCGCTTCTCCCCCGTCTTCACCTCGCACCCAAGCGCCTTCCCGCTTTTCGGAAAGAGAATCACGCAGAACCCATTTACCAGCAGCTCGGCCGCCTCGTCCGTGCTGGAAGCCTTCTTCATCGACGCGCACCAGACAAGCCCCCGCTCAGCTCTCGTAAAAAGCGTCTCTTCCCGCTCGTCCTGCCGCGCCTCATGTAACGGCCGCACGATAAAGTCCGCAATGTCCCCACTGGAGGTCAGCCCGTCGAGAAAGAAAATCTCCAGCTCGTTTCCGCCGGATATCACCTTCCGCGTCTCAAAATCCGCTGCCCCCGCAAATCGCGTTGCCAGCACCTTCCCATCGACCATACCTTTCACCTCATGGGAATTATTGTGCCGCTCCCCGGGAAAAACTATACGGTACTGTTTGCATCCGGCCTTCAAATATGATAAGATATTATGTACGATTTCAGCACTTTCGCGCGGATTCTCCCGCGCCATACAATATATAGATATGGAGCGACAGCCATGTACGAGTTTATCACCGAAAAAACGCTTCCCGAATACGAAGCCTTCGTCCAGTCCCACCCCAAGGGCAACTTCGCCCAGAGCTATCTCTGGGGCAAGCAGAAGCCGATGTGGAAATGGGATGCCATCGTCGTGCGCGGCCAAGGCGGGGCAATCAAAGGCAGCCTCGCCGTCATGACGCGCAAGGTCCCCGGCGTCGGCAGAACCTTAATGTACGGCTGCCGCGGCCCCGTGTGCGATCTGGATGACCGTGAGACCTTCTCGCAGCTTCTTGACGGTGCAAAGGCTCTGGCGAAAAAATACAAATCTTACGTCATCAAAATCGACCCCGACGTTCCCTCGTCCAACACCGCCTTCTCCTCCATGCTCCAGAGCTTCGGCTTCAAAGCCAAGGAGGGCGGCAAAAACTTCGAAGCCATCCAGCCCCGCTACGTCTTCCGCCTGAACGTCGAAGGCAAAACCGAGGAAGAGCTCCTCGCAAACTTCCACCAGAAATGGCGCTACAACATCCGCCTTGCCGAGCGCAAGGGTGTGACCGTCCGGATCTGCGGCAAGGAAATGGTTCCCGCATTTTCCGATCTCATGCTCACGACCGGCGTGCGCGACGGCTTCGTCACCAGAAAGCCTGAATACTTTTCTGCCATGCTCGATAACCTCGGCGAGCACGCAAGGCTCTATATGGCCTTCGACCCCGAGAATACCCCGATTGCCGGCACCCTCGCCATCCACTACGGCGACAAGGTCTGGTACCTCTACGGCGCGTCATCGAACGAGCACCGAAACCTCATGCCGAACTATCTGCTCCAGTGGCGCATGATCCAGTGGGCAGTCGAAACGAAGTGCCGCATCTACGATTTCCGCGGCGTGTCCGGCGACGTGTCCGAGGATAATCCCCTCTACGGCCTCTTCCGCTTCAAGCAGGGCTTCGGCGGCGATTTCACCGAGTTCGTCGGCGAAATGGACCTGGTCCTCTCCCCCGCCATCTACTGGGCTGTCGAGCACGGCACGTCCGTCTTCAAGGAGCTTCGCAAAAAGGTCTATCTCATCCGCAACCGCGGCAAATAAAGGAGCACGCGCATGAAACGTTACCTTGTAGATTCCGCCGCCATCCGTCAGAACCTCGAGACGCTCAAAAAGCGCGCCGGAAAAGCCCGCCTCTTTGCCGTTGTCAAAGGAAACGGCTATGGGCTTGGTCTCGTGCCGCTGGCCGCCATCTGCCGGGACGCGGGTGTCGACACCTTCTGTGTGACCGAGGTCTCCGATGCCAAGCAGCTCCGGGACGCGGGCTTCCCACAGGATATCCTCATGATTCGCCCGACCTGTGACGTCGACGAGGTGCACCAGCTTTTAGACCTCAGCGTCATTCTCACCGTTTCCAGCCCGGACGACGCAGCGGTTCTCAACGGCATCGCCACCCAGCGCAAGCAGCGCATCCGCGCGCACGTCGAAATCGATACCGGCATGGGCCGCTACGGTTTTCTTCCCAGTGAGCTGGATAAGCTCGTCAACCTCTATTCTTATATGGACGGGCTGGAGCTGCTTGGAATCTATACGCACTTTCATTCCGCATTCTGCAACAAAAAGGCGACCGATCTGCAAATGGTTTCCTTCCGCTCCGTCATCCGGCAGCTTCAGGAAAAGGGCTTTGATGTCGGCGTGTGCCACTGCTGCAATTCCGCCGGTCTTCTGCGCTTTCCGAACTACGCCATGGACGCGGTCCGTGTCGGCTCCGCCATCTTAGGCCGCCTGAGCTTCAAGGGAAGCTACAATTTAAAGCGTGTCGGCACATTGGAGGCAACCGTCGATGAGCTGCGCTGGCTCCCGAAGGGCCACACCTGCGGCTACGGCGCTGGCTGGAAAGCCAAAAAGCCCACCCGTATCGCGGTTCTCCCCGTCGGCTGGTACAACGGCTTCGGCTGCCAGATGGGGAACGATCTGACGAGGCGGCGCGATAGTCTGCGCGGCGTGCTTTCAAACCTCAAGCAGCTGATCTTCGGCCGCAAAGGCTACACCGTTCTGCTCGGCACGAAGCGCTGCAAGGTCCTCGGCCACATCGGCATGCTCCACACCGTCGTCGACGTGACCGATATCAACTGCAAGCTCGGCGACAAAGCGATTTTCGACGTGAACCCGCTCCTGCTCAAGGGCGTGGACGTCATCTTCCAATAAACCATAAAGCCCCAGCCAACCGAGCCAGGGCTTTCTCTGAGGTGATTTTTATGGCACATCCCATCGCCGCCATCGCGACCGGTCTGGTCCGCAGCGGCATCGGCATCCTGCGCATGTCGGGTGACGGCTGCATCGACCTGGCAAATCGCGTTTTTGCGCTCTATAACGGTCAAGCCTTATCGTCTCTTCCCGACCGGAAGCTCGCCCGCGGCACGCTTTTTGACGCGCAGAACCGCCCCATCGACGAGGCCATGGTCTTCATCTCCCATGCGCCGCATTCTTACACTGGAGAAGACACGGTCGAGTTCCAGTGCCACGGTTCTCCCGCCGTCCTGACCGCCGGACTCTCCGCGCTCCTTTCCAATGGTTTTCATCAGGCAGGCCCCGGCGAGTTTACCAAGCGCGCGTTTTTAAACGGCCAGATGGACCTCACGCAGGCCGAGGCCGTCATCGACCTCATTGACGCGGAAACTGCCGACGCCGCCGCCAACGCGGCCGGTCAGGTTGCGGGCGTTCTGCGCAAACAGCTGGACCCCATCTATGACAGTCTCATGGACATCTGCTCACATTTCCACGCCGTTCTGGACTATCCCGACGAGGATATCGAGCCCTTCCGCCTGCAAGCCTATGCAGACACGTTAACGTCCGCCTCAAAGAAGCTCGACGCGCTTCTTTCCTCCTGCCGCCGCGGCAACTTCATCAAAAACGGCGTGCAGGCCGCGATCCTCGGCGCACCAAACGCCGGAAAATCGAGCCTCCTTAATGCCCTCGCGGGCTTCGACCGCGTCATCGTCACCGACATCCCCGGCACGACCCGCGACGCAGTCGAGCAGACCGTGACCCTCGGGCGGCACCTGCTGCGCTTACTTGATACCGCCGGCATCCGCGATACGAGCGATATCGTCGAGCACCTCGGCGTCGAGCGCTCCTTAAAAGCCGCGCAAGCCTGCCAGCTTGCCTTCTTCGTCGTCGATGGCTCCAAGCCGCTCACGCCCGAGGACGAGGCCGCCATGGACGCGGCGCTGCAAGCGCCTGATGCCATCGCGATTTTAAACAAGCAGGACCTTCCCTGCGTCATTGACCCCAGCGAGCTTCCCTTTTCCTACGTCATCCCCGTCAGCTGCGCAAAGCAGGACGGCCTTGATTTGCTCGAGCAGGCGCTCGACATGGTCTTTGACGACGAAGCGCCCTGCGACGGCTCCATTCTGACAAACGCCCGGCAGGCCGACGCCATTGCAAAATCCCGCGCCTCGATTGAGGCCGCCCGCTCGTCTCTTCGCCTCGGCATGACTCCCGACGCGGTGCTCGTCGACGTGGAGGCCGCCATGGAAGCCCTTGGCGAGGCCACCGGCCGCGTCGTCCGTGAGGACATCACCAACCGCATCTTCGAGCGCTTCTGCGTCGGCAAATAGCCTTGGCAAAACGGCTGACGCTTTCCTTCTCCTACTCCGGCCGCGAACAAAACCCACGGCTGTTTACTCAAACGAGGTAATCTTATGATCTACTTGGACAATTCCGCAACCACCAAGCCGAGCGCCGCCTGCGTTTCGGCCATGACGCGCTTACTCTGCGATCACTGGGGAAACCCCTCGTCTGTTCACGATCTGGGGATAGAAGCCGAGCGCGAACTCAAAACCGCCCGCAAAGCCGTCGCCAATGCCCTCGGTGCAGAGCCCGACCGCGTCTTCTTCACCTCCGGCGGCACGGAAGCCGACAACTGGGCGATTTTTTCCGCCTGTGAGCGGCTCGGAAAGCGCGGCCGACATATCATCACCACCGCCGTTGAACACCACGCCGTGCTCCATCCTTTTAAAGCTTTGGAAGCAAGAGGCTTCGAGGTCACGTACCTCCAGCCCGACGAGGAAGGCTTTGTCTCGGTCGACACGCTGAAAGCCGCCCTCCGCCCGGATACGATTCTCGTCTCCGTCATGATGGTAAACAATGAAACGGGCGCGGTCATGCCGATTGCCGATATGATCCGCGCAACCCGCCGTATGAGCCCCCTCGCCTTTTTCCACACCGACGCGGTACAGGGCTTTTTAAAGGTCCCCTTCAAAGCAAAAACCCTCGGCGCGGACATGATCTCCATCTCGGGCCACAAGGTTCACGGGCCCAAGGGCGTCGGCGCGCTCTACATCCGCCCCGGTCTTCCGCTTCCCCCGTTCATCCATGGCGGCGGACAGGAGGGAAATTTCCGTTCCGGCACCGAGAACCTCCCCGGTATCTGCGGCTTTGCCGCCGCCTGCGAGGAAACCAATGCCGCAGCCGATATTGCCCATATGGCGCAGCTTCGGGACCTCTGCCGTGAAAAGCTTCAGCAGGTTCCCGGCCTCGTCCTCATTGGAAAGCAGGACGCGCCGCACATCGTAAACCTCTCCCTCCCCGGCCTTCGCTCGCAGGGCATCATCAACTGCCTGCAAACAAAAGAAATCTACGTCTCCGCCGGTTCCGCCTGCTCCAAGGGCCACCGCAGCCATGTGCTCGAGGCTCTGCATCTTCCCCCCGCCGTCATCGACGGCTCTGTCCGCGTTTCGTTCTCGGGTGATAACACCGAAGCGGATGTCGACGCGCTCGTCGAAGCCCTCCTTGAGGCGAAACAAACCCTCAAGGGTTAATCTTTTGCACCATCCATTTAACAATCCATGCATAGGGGCCGATTGAGCACATCGCCCCCTACGCATAATTTGTGAAAGCGCCGGCTGACGATGTCAGCCGGCGCTTTTGGTATTTTGGAATTAGTCAAACACAACGTCCAGTGCTTTGCAGACAGCTGCGCAGCGGGGGCAGAGGTCGTGCTCGTCGGCCTGCGTGGAGTGCATCCAGCAGCGCGGGCATTTCTTGCCGGTGGCCTCGGTGACGGTGACGGTGAGGCCGGGGAAGTTTGTTCCCGCGCCCACGACCGCGCCCTCGGGCGCTTTCTCCTCGGTCACGGCGACATTGGAGACGATGAAGAGCTCGGCAAGGTTCATGCCGGAAATTGCCTTCACAGCCTCGGCGGCAGCAGCGTCAACAGCCGTCAGCGCCACGTGCGCCTCGAGGGATTTTCCGATGCGCTTGTCGGCTCTCGCGGTTTCGAGCACGCCGTTCACATCCGAGCGGACTTTGAACGCGGTCTCCCACTTGGCCATTTCATCCTCGGAAAGCGCATATTCGGCATACGGCTTCGACATCTGGTTAAAGAGCACGTTTCTTGCGTCGTCCTCTGCGCGGTGCGGCATCTGAAGCCAGATCTCGTCGCACGTGAACGCGAGGATCGGCGCGAAGACTTTGGTCATGGCGTCGAGGATCATCCACAGCGCGCTCTGCGCAGACTTACGGACCGCAGAGTCCTTGCCGTCGCAGTAGAGATGATCCTTGATAATATCGAGATACAGGCTTGAGAGCGTCACGACGCAGAAATCGTTCACGGCGTGAGAGACGGTCAGGAACTCATAGTCCTGATAGGCAGCCTCGCACTTTACGAGTAACTCATTGAGCTTCGTGATGGCCCAGCGGTCGAGCTCCGACATGGCTTCCGGCGCAGTCAGGTTGTTGGGGTCGAAGTCCGTCAGGTTATCGAGGCAGAACTTCGCGGTGTTGCGGAACTTGAGGTAGTTCTGGCTGATCTGCTTGAAGATCGCGTCCGAGCATCTCACGTCCACATGGTAGTCGGCTGAGCCTGCCCACAGACGGCAGATATCTGCGCCGTACTTCTTGAACACGTCCGCCGGGTCCACGCCGTTGCCGAGCGATTTGTGCATGGCCTTGCCTTCGCCGTCGACCGTCCAGCCGTGGGTGACGCACTCTTTGAACGGAGCGCCCTTGCCCAGCGCGCCGACTGCCGTCAGAAGAGACGACTGGAACCAGCCGCGGTACTGATCGAGACCCTCGAGGTAGACCGTTGCCGGCCAGAAGCCCTGATCCTTCTGCATGGAGGCATAGTGGGTCGAACCGGAGTCAAACCAGCCGTCCAGCGTGTCGGTTTCCTTTTCAAAATGCTTGCCGCCGCAATACGGGCAGGTGAATCCTTCGGGAACGAGCTCGTCGGCCTCTTTTTCGAACCAGACATTCGAGCCGAATTCGCCGAAGAGCTTCGAGATCTTCGCGATCGTCTCGTCCGTGCAGATGGGCTTGCCGCAGTCCTTGCAGTAGAACACGGGAATCGGCAGGCCCCAGCGGCGCTGACGGGAGATGCACCAGTCGTTGCGCTCGCGGATCATGGACTTCATGCGGTCAATGCCCCACGCGGGCAGCCAGCGCACATCGTCGCAGGCGGCGCAGGCCTCGTCCTTGAAGGACTCTACCGAGCAGAACCACTGCGGGGTCGCGCGGAAGATGATCGGCTTTTTGCAGCGCCAGCAGTGCGGGTACGAGTGGACGATTTCCTCGGAGGCGAACAGCACGCCCGCTTCTTTCATGTCCTTTAAGATGACGGGGTTGGAGTCGTCGACGATCATGCCGGCGTATTTACCGGCGTAGTCGGTGTGGCGACCCTGATCGTCCACAGGGACGACCATGTCCATGCCGTAGCGCTTGCAGGTCTGATAGTCGTCTGCGCCGAAGCCGGGCGCGGTGTGGACGCAGCCCGTGCCGGAGTCCATGGTGACATAGTCGGCCAGCACCAGCCGGGAGGTCTTCGGGAGGAACGGGTGGCTTGCGAGCATGTTCTCATAGAAGCTGCCGGGATGGGACTCGACGATGGTATAATGCTCGACCTTGCCGACGTTCATGACCTTCTCGCAGAGGGCTTCGGCCACGATATACATTTCGCCGTTATCCTCATTTTTCACGACGACGTAGCTTTCCACAGGGTTGAGTGCAATCGCGAGGTTGCCGGGAAGCGTCCAGATCGTGGTCGTCCAGATGACGAAGTTGAGCTTTGATTTATCCAGGTGCGAGAGCTTTCCCAGATCGTCGTTCATCGGGAACTTCACATACACGGTCGTGCAGGGGTCGTCCTGATATTCGATCTCAGCCTCGGCCAGCGCCGTCTCGTCGTGATAGCACCAGTAGACGGGCTTGAGGCCCTTGTAAATGTAGCCCTTTTTGTACATCGCGCCAAAGACCTTGACCTCTTCTGCCTCAAAGCTCGGGGCCATGGTCTTATACGGATGCTCCCAGTCGGCGACGACGCCGAGGCGCTTGAAGCCTTCCATCTGGACATCGATATAGTGCTGCGCAAAATCGTGGCACGCTGAGCGGAACTCCGGGATGGGCATGGCCTTATGGTTCAGCTTGTTCTGCTTGATGATGGCCGATTCAATCGGCATGCCGTGGTTATCCCAGCCGGGGATGTAGGGAGTATAGTACCCGCGCATGGCCGCCGAGCGGTTGATGAAGTCCTTGATGCACTTGTTGAGCGCGTGGCCCATGTGCAGCGCGCCGTTGGAGAACGGAGGGCCGTCGTGCAGCGAGAACAGGGGCTTGCCGCTGTTCTTCTTGAGAAGCTCGTTGTAAAGGTCGAGTTCTTCCCAGTGCTTGAGCATATCTGGCTCGCGCATCGGAAGACCGCCTCGCATCGGGAAACCGGACTTCGTCATGTTTAACGTCTGTTTGTATTCCATCGTAACTCTATGCCTCCATGTGAAATCATGTTTTTGACAAATAAAAAATCGCTCTGAGTCAGACTCAGGGCGAAAAACCGCGGTACCACCTGAATTCCCGAAGAAGCTTCTTCGGACACTCTTCTTCTGTAACGGGAAGTCCCGTCCGCGCTTACTGAGAAGTTCTGTTCAGGCGGATGCTCCAAGGGGATATTCAAAGGTGCGTATTGCTCCCGGCTTACACCGACCGCCGGGTCTCTGCGCGCGCAGCGCCTTCTACTTGTCCTTATCAACGCAAAATATTCAGATACGGCTTTATATTAGCCACTTCGGCCGGATTTGTCAAGGGCGAATTGGATGTTCCGGCACAGTTCCCGGTAAAATTCCACAAAAACGGGGCTTGATTTTTTTCGCGCCATCCGGTAGAATACAGAGCGCGGCGCAGTTCTTCTCCGGCGGACGCGCGGCAAACAATAACAGACAGTTCGTAACCATCCTGTCTCTAAACAAAACTAGGGATTGCCGCACAGGGAACTGCTGCGGCGGATGGGCGTATTTTTTTACGCTCATTTTTTGTCCCCAAAGAAAGGGAAATTGCATCATGAAGAAAATCACATCACGCCAGATTGCCCTGAACGGTCTCGTTGCAGGGCTCTATGCCGCCGTCACGATCCTGACGGCCTCGTTCGCCTACGGAAACATCCAGTTCCGGATTGCCGAAGCCCTTTGCCCGCTCGTCGCGCTGGAACCCTCGCTCACGATCGGCCTCACGCTTGGCTGCCTGATCGCGAATCTGTTTTCGACCGTCTCCGCGCTCGATATCATCGTCGGCACGGCGGCGACGCTTCTTGCTTGCCTTCTTACGCGGTTCATCAAAAAAACGTGGGCGCTGCCGCTGCCGACGATCCTCTGCAATATGCTCATGGTCGGCGCGATGCTCTCGGCCGTTTTGATGCCCGCGAGCGAGTTCTGGAAGGGACTTGCGGTATTCGGCGCGGAGGTCGGCGCGGGAGAGGCCGTTGTCTTATACATCCTCGGCATTCCGCTCTATCAGTTCATTCGCAAAACGAAGCTCATCGACAAGCTTCTTGGCCGCGGATGATTGCAAAATCGGGCGGGGTATGATACGATAAACAGAACCAATCTGCAAGTTTTCTCAAGGAGGCCTCGCCTTTGTTTTACGCTCTTTTAACGATTTTTGCCGCCGCAGTTGCGGCCGTCGACCAATGGACGAAGGTCCTTGCGCAGCAATACCTGACCGGCACGACCGTGACGATCATTCCCGGCTGGCTCCAGCTGCACTATATCACGAACGACGGCATGGCGCTCTCGCTCTTTCGCGGCGGGCGGTGGATGTTTGTCGCGCTGACGGCGGTGTATCTCGCGGTTGTGGTCTGGGCGATTGCCAAGAAGCACATCTATAAAAAGCCGGAGCTTTGGTGCCTTGCCGCCATCACGGGCGGCGCAATCGGAAACCTCATTGACCGCGTCCAGACGGGACTTGTCATCGACATGATCTGCATTCCGTGGTTCTCGACGTTCAACGTCGCGGACATTTTCATTACCTTCGGCGCGATCATCCTCGTGCTCTATATTCTGATCAAGGACAAGGAGTTTTTGGAGGATAAGCCGAAAAAGGACAAGGAGCCCCGCGATGAGGCTTGAACTGGACCAAACCGGCGAGCGGCTGGACGCGGCGATTGCGCGGCTCGTGCCGGAGCTCAGCCGGAGCCAGGCGCAACGGCTTTTAGAGGAGGGGCTTGTTACCTTCGAGGGGAAGCCTCTTAAAAAGAACGAAAAGTCGCGTGTGGATATGATTCTGGATATCACGCTTCCGGAAGCCGCTGAGACAGACTTGCAGGCGCAGGACATTCCGCTCGATATTCGCTATGAAGACGATGATGTGATCGTCATCAACAAGCCCAAGGGTCTTGTCGTCCATCCCGCGCCGGGGCATCCGGACGGAACGGTCGTCAATGCGCTTCTGCACCACTGCGGAGACTCCCTTTCCGGTATCGGCGGAGAAAAGCGCCCCGGCATTGTCCATCGGATTGACAAAGACACGTCAGGCCTCCTGATCGCAGCAAAAAACGACTTTGCGCATGCGCATCTTTCCGCGCAGCTCAAAGACCACTCGCTCGCAAGGACCTACGAGTGCATCGTCTGCGGCAATCTCAAGGAGGATTCCGGAACGATCGACGCGCCCATCGGGCGGCATCCGACGGACCGCAAGAAGATGGCCGTCACGGAAAAAAACAGCCGCAATGCCGTCACGCACTGGGAGGTCATCGCGCGCTACCGGGGATATACGCATGTGCGCTGCAAGTTAGAAACCGGGCGGACGCACCAGATCCGCGTGCACCTTGCCTGGCGCAACCACCCGATCGTGGGAGACATGGTGTACGGGCACAAAAAGCCGGAGCTGGGGCTAGACACCCAGTGCCTGCACGCCGCCGCTTTGGACTTTATCCACCCGCGCACAGGGCAGCCCGTGCATGTCGAGTGCGAGCTGCCGGAATATTTCAAAAAAGCGCTCTCAAAGCTCGAGCCATTATAACGCAAAACGCCCCCTGTATGACCGCCATACAGGGGGTGTTCTTTGTAATTACTAAAAATTTCCAATCTGTTCGTAGGGGCAGACGCGTTTTCCGCCCAATGAGAATTCTGAATTCGCCAAGAATTTACACGTTTCAAGTTGATTTTTCCGCAAGCGGACAGAGTCGTCTGCCCCTACGAGCATAGAAAAACTCCCACCTTCTGATGGAAGATGGGAGTTCGTTTTTTGATATTCAGGTTTCGCTTCTCGGCTGCACAAAGCCTTGTCCGCCGATCTCCATGTACCAGACCCGCTCTCCTGCCGAGAACACGTCGGTGAGGCAGTATTTTTCTGCGTCAAGCTCTTCGTCTCCGACCTTCACGCGCAGCGGGGACACGCTCGTAATCTCCGCCTGCTCACAGCTCACAGCCAGAATCATATCGAGCTGTGTATCGTTGTCGTGGTCGATGACCGTCAGCCGCACGCCGGAGCGCGTAAGAATTTCGCTTCCCGCCTCGTTGTAGTTAAGATAGTACTGCGCGTCGTCCGCGATGGTAAGCGCGCCGCCGGACAAAAGCTTCGAGAGCGCCTGCGCGTTTTCGAACGTGTAATAGACCTCACTTGTCACGTAGCACGGAATGCCGACCACGCGGCCATCCTTCATATAAATATCCACCGTGCGCCCAAGAAGGCTCAGGTCGGACGAAACGGCAAAGTCCTTGTGCCCCGCGAGCTTTGTCGTGCCCGCCGCGAGCTTTCCGTCATTTGTCGTCAGATCCGCATACTCGTTGCCGGTCAGGACCGCCGTATACCGCGTCAGATCGTACCGCACCTCGAGATACGAGCGCGGGTTCATCAGATCGTCGAGCACATATCGGTCAAGCCCCTGCGCGTCTGGGTCTGCGATCGCGGGGCAGCGCATCGCGTTATAGATGAGCAGACACGCATTGTCGCGCGTGACCGGTTGGCTGACCTGCGCCGTGAGCCCATAGTAAATACCAAACGACTGCGCGTCTGCGTTCACCCGCTCGTCCCAGCCCGCGCCGGAATAGGATTCTGGGTCCTGTCCCAGAATGACCAGCAGCATTTTCGCAAGCTCCTGCGCCGTCACATTGTCCTTCGGGCGGAAGCTTCCGAGCCCGTCGCCTCCGATAATGCCCTCCCCCGCGCAGTAGCCGATGTAGGTAAGCGCCCACGAGTTCTGCGCGTCATAGAAGTACACGTCCGCGGGAGCCTGCGGATTTTCGGTGCACAAAATGGCGATCAGCTTCGCCACCTCTTCGCGCGTAATATAGCTTGCCGGGCGGAACGACCCGTCCGAATAGCCTGAAATCAGCCCCAGATCGACCAGCATCTGCACCGCGCCAACGTTGCGGATTTCTCCCCGGTCGGAAAACTCCGCGCCGTCGCTCGCTCCTACCGGCAGCGCCAAGCAGAGCAGCAGACACACGCACAATACCAGGCAAGCGGTTCTTCTTTTCATACGCCGCCTCCTTTGATAATTCTGATTCCAGTATAAACGCCCTGCGCGATCTTTGCAAGGGCGCTTTCCCATCTGTAATGTAACTGTAACCTTTCCGCGCCGTAACCCGTCGTTTATCCACAGCTTTGTGGGAAATTCATCCGTTTATCCACAAAATGCAGACCAGAGAAATGAACGCTGCGTCCTGCATTTGTGCGTTTGTTTTACTTTACGGTAATGAGCGTATACTCGTCCGTGCCGAGCCCAATTTTCTTGCCGTGCTCGATGGCCGCCTGCCAGCAGGTATCCGGATGCGCGGCATGCAGATGGTCGTGGTCGTGCGGGTCGCCGCGCTCAGCCAAGGCGCTCCCCGGCAGGATCGGCTGGCGGTTGACCGCCTCGATGCACGCAAGGTCGAGCGCAACGGGGTCAAACGAGGCGAACATGCCCACATCCGGCACCATCGGCACATCATTCTCCTCATGGCAGTCGCAGTCCGGGGAGATATCACGCGCGATGGAGATATGGAAGCTGGGTCTTCCGTCGACAACTGCCTTTGCGTATTCTGCGATCTTGTAGTTGAGCACCTCAACGGCCTGATTGTAATCCGGCGTGATCGCGTCCTTGGGACAGACGGCGATACACCGGCCGCAGCCGACGCACTTTTCGTGGTCGATCCGGCACTTTTTGTCCGTGACGACGGGCGCACCGTGCGCGCAGATCTTCGCGCACTTGCCGCAGCCGACACAGTTGTCCGTTTCCACAGAGGGCTTGCCCTGTGCGTGCATTTCCATCTTGCCCGCGCGCGATCCGCCGCCCATGCCGAGATTCTTGAGCGCACCGCCGAAGCCCGCCTGCTCGTGGCCCTTGAAGTGCGTCAGTGAAATGATGATATCCGCGTCCATGAGCGCCCGGCCGATTTTCGCATTTTTCACATACTCGCCGCCCACAACCGGAACCTCCACATCGTCACCGCCGCGAAGGCCGTCCGCGATGATCACATGGCAGCCCGTCGAGAATGGGGAGAAGCCGTTGATATACGCCGCATCCATGTGCTCGAGCGCGTTTTTCCGGCTGCCGACATAGAGTGTGTTGCAGTCGGTCAGAAACGGCCGTCCGCCTCTGGCCTTAATAAAGTCCGCCACGGTCTTCGCGTAATTCGGGCGCAGATACGCAAGGTTTCCAAGCTCACCGAAGTGCAGCTTGATGGCGACAATTTTCCCTTCAAAATCGATATTCCCCATTCCGGCGGCAGTCAACAGCTTCTCCAGCTTCTGCTGCTGGTTCAGGCCCGGGTGACAGCGGAAATCGGTAAAGTATACCTTTGCCTGTTCCATGAGAGTTCCCCCTTGTCATTTGTAATCATCCAGAAGTATACCTGTTTTTTGGAATTTGTCAATCCGTTTGCCCTTCCAGCCGGAATTGCGCATTCAGTAACGAAAAATTTGCCGCAAACGGCCGCATGAAGTTCCAGTACCCGAGACCCCCGAGCCCATATTGTCTCACAAGCCCAAATTTTGCAAAGCTCGAGCGCACGTCCTCAAACCATACCTCGTGTACCGCGCCGTCTATACCCGTGTACGAGAACCACGGCGTCTGTGCCGGCTCGTCAAAGAAAATCTCGCTCCCCGTGTCAAACGCCAGCTGCGCCGCCGCTTCGTTCCCGAGCGTTACCGCTCGCGTCAGCCCCGCCTCATACGGAAGCGTCCAGTCGTACGCGTAGTTGGGAAAGCCAAGTAAAAGCTTCCCCGCTTCGATGCGCGACACCGCATACTTCACCACCCGCTCCACCGCGTTCAGCGGCGCCACCGCCATCGGCGGCCCGTACGTAAAGCCCCATTCGTACGTCATAAGTAAAATTTTGTCAGCCGCCTGCCCGATGGCGGCGTAGTCGTGTCCCTCGTAGAGTACGCCCGGCTGATCGTCGGACGTTTTGGGCGCAAGCGCTGCCATGAGATAGCCGCCCGCCGCATGGACAGCATCCGCCAGCTCCCGCAAAAAGGCCGCGTAGCTCGCAGCCAGCGCCCGCCCCAGATACTCAAAGTCCACATCCACGCCCGCAAAGCCCTTTTCCCGCATTACGCGGACCGTGTTCTGAATCAGAGCCCCGCGCGCCGCGTCATCGCCAAGCACTGCGCCCGCCCGCTGGGCAGAAAAGCTTCCCTGCTCTGTGAGCGTCGACAGATGCAAAAGCGTTTTCGCGCCAAATTCCTTCGCCAGCGCCAGAAGCCCCTCGTCGTCCGGCTCCACCAGCTCGCCTGCTTCCGTAAACCCATACGTAAACGGAACAAGCGTATCGGCGTAGGGAAGAATCCCGCGCAGCGTCCGTTCGTTCGCCCAAGGGTACGCGTATCCCAGAAGCGTCGTTTTTTCCGTTGGACGGTCTTCGATGCTCGTCACCAGCACCTGCCCTGGATACAGCCGCTCCTGCGAGGATAACCCCGGGTTCAGCCGGTAAAGCCCGTTCTGCGTGAGCGAGAATTTCTGCGCAATGGAAAACACCGTGTCTCCCGGCTGCACCGTGTAAAGCGATTCCGGTCTTAAAATTAAAATGGCCTGCCCCACAGCCAGCCGGTATGGCTCCGTAAGCCCATTGAACCGCGCGAGAAGCCCCGGCAAAACGCCGTATTCCCGGCCAATCGACCACGGCGTCTGCCCCGGCTGTACCACATGAATCTGCATACAATCACCTCACAAGATCTTATGCCTCCCGCACCTGAAAACATACGCTGCCCTTGCAGGCTTTTCTTTTTCGCGCTATACTGTAAAAAACAAATCTGGTTTCCCGGGAGGTGTCCCATGCAGCTGCAATTGCCGCAGCTCTGGCTGCTTGATCTGCGCCCGCTTATGCAGGATGAGCGGTGGCGCGCGTTTTTGCCCGAGCTTCCCATTGAGCGCCAAACGCGCGCGCGTTCCTGCCGCCGGGAAGAGGATGCGGCAAGACTCACCGGCGCGGGCTTTTTGCTTCAGCAAGCACTTTTGTCTCTCAATATTCCCGTATCCGAGCAGATTTTCCGGAAAAACGACTGTGGAAAGCCGTATCTTGTTTCGCACGCCGTCGAATTTTCCCTGACCCACGCAGCATATTACGCTGCCTGCGCGCTGGATACCTCATCCGTCGGGCTCGATCTGGAAGCTCCGCGCATCACCATGGCCGTTGCAAATCGATGCTTCCATCCGACCGAGCTTACATTTCTAAAGTCCCTTCCCGAACCGGAGCAGCCCGATGCGCTCCTTCGCCTCTGGACCATCAAAGAGGCCTACACCAAACAGTTAGGAAGCGGCCTGCATATCCCGCTCGATTCCTTCTATGCTGACCTGCGTGAAAACGGCCTTTACCTATATAAAGACAGCCGGCGCATTCCTGTCCGCCTGCATGAATACCGGCTAGGCAGCCTCCGCCTGTGCCTCTGTTCCAATTCAGTCCGCCCGGAGATCACACAATTTATCCCCAACCTATAAAAACTGCCGCAAGTGCCTGAATCAGCACCTGCGGCAGTTTTTTTGCATTTTTCCGGGAAGCTCGTAGGGGACGATGCCCACATCGTCCCGGCGGATGAGACCATTTTAACGAAAATTTTTGGCGAATTCGAAATTGCCCAATGGGTCGATGTGGGCATCGACCCCTACGCATTTGGGTAAATTCCTTGCTGCACCCGTTTTAGATTCTCGCCGTATTACACGTCAGATACACAACCTGCCGCTGCTTTGCAAGCTCCCGGAGCATCGAAAGCGCCCGGCAAGTTGCCTCGTCGTCGAGATTCACGAACGGGTCGTCAAGCAGCAAAAACGGCTGCTCCTTTTGGAAAAGCGCGTCCACCAGCGCCAGCCGCATGCACAGCATCATACCGTCGAGCGTTCCCGCACTGAAGCTCGCCGCGTCGCGCGCCGCGCCCTGTTCGTCGATGAAAAGATGAAGCTCCCGGTCCAGCATCACATGCCCGATTTTCTCCCCGAGAAGCGCATCCGCATACCGCACAAACCCCTGCTCCAC
>CALCJW010000101.1:0-2682 GCA_937967235.1 uncultured Clostridia bacterium | reverse complement strand
AGAATCTGGAACTCCTGTCCCTCATGATTGCCGACATCACGCCGGAGCATGACACAAAGCTGCAAACGCTGTTTGACTTGATCCGCAAGAAAATTGAGCAGCCAATCAATCCCGGTAATAAGAAGATCATTATCTTCACTGCATTCTCTGATACCGCCGATTACCTCTTTGCAAACGTCAGTAAATTCGCAAAAGAGAACTTCGGACTGGAAACGGCAGAGATTACCGGATCGGTTGACGGAAGAACAACCATTCCGAAGCTCCGAGCCGATCTCAACACGGTGCTGACCTGCTTCTCGCCGGTTTCTAAGGGCAAAGCTGTACTCCTGCCCGGAAGCACCGACGAGCTTGATGTTCTGATTGCAACTGACTGTATTTCCGAAGGTCAGAACTTGCAGGACTGCGACTACCTCATCAACTACGACATTCATTGGAACCCTGTTCGCATTATCCAGCGGTTCGGACGAATTGACCGTATCGGCAGTAAAAATGACCATATCCAGCTTGTAAACTTCTGGCCGGATATGGACCTTGATGAATACATCAACCTGAAAAGCCGTGTGGAAACCCGCATGAAGATTTCGGTCATGACCTCCACCGGCGACGATGATCTGATCAATGCCGAAGAAAAAGGCGATCTTGAATACCGCCGCGCACAGCTCAAGCGGCTGCAAGAGGAAGTCGTGGACATTGAAGACATGACCAGCGGCATTTCCATCATGGATTTGGGACTTAACGAGTTCCGGCTTGATCTGCTCGAATACATGAAGCAGCACGAGGACATCGAAACCGCACCAAAGGGGCTACACACCGTTGTCGGGCAGACGGAGGATTCTCCAGCCGGTGTGATTTTCGTCCTCAGAAATATCAATGACAGCGTGAACATTGACAACCGGAACCGCATTCACCCCTTCTACATGGTTTACATCAGTGAAGAGGGCGAAATTGTCTGCGATTACCTGAACCCGAAGAAATTGCTCGACACGATGCGTCTGCTCTGCCGTGGCAAGGGTGAGCCTTGTGCGGAGCTTTGTAAGCGATTCAATGATGAGACGGATGACGGACGCAAAATGGGTGAAATCTCTGAGTTACTGAGCGAGGCGATCAATTCCATCATTGACGCAAAAGAAGAAAACGATATTGACAGTCTGTTCAAGAGTGGCGGCACATCTGCGCTGCTCAGTGCAGTTTCGGGACTGGATGATTTTGAGCTGATTTGCTTCTTAGTCGTGAAATAAGGAGGGCTTACGATGCTTGGATTTCCTGCATCTACGGAGTTTGGCAAAAGAATACCGAAGCAGAAATTCTATGAGAATCTTGACGTTTCCCCTGCTTTGCGCCGTGTGTTTGTCGATCAGATCCGGCTGGTGTACTGGCGTAATAAGCTGGCAGCGTCTACGCTGAACATCGCTGCGGGTGAAGCCGTGACCGAAATCGAAGTGTTCGAGGTACGGCTGAATGATCCGCAGCTTGACGAAGCGGTGCTGAAACAAATAGACAAGGAGATCCCGTACCACATTCTCTTTATTCTGACTTGTGACGGCAAGGCTCAGGCGTGGATCGGCTACAAGGAGGCTGCTGCATCCGGCAGCAACGCCTTCAAGGTGGGACGCTATTATCACACTGATTGGACGCTGGAGGATGAACTGCATCTTAGTATCGACGGCTTGAACATGGATGCCGTCTATGAAAGCCTCGTTCGCCAGATTGCCGGGGACGAGCTGCAAACGGATTCCGGTGAGAGCCTGAAAGAGTCTGTTGAGCGGGATGAAAAGAAGAAGCAGCTCGAAAAGCAGATTTCCACGCTGGAAAACAAGATGAAGAAAGAGAAACAGCTTAACCGGCGGATGGAAATGAACGCGGAGTTGAAGAGATTGAGAATGGAGTGCGAAAGAATTAAATGAAGATAGAAAGGATAGAACTGAACAATTTCAAACGGTTTACACATTTGAGCGTGGAGGGCATACCCGAAACAGCAAAGCTGGTAGTCTTAGTCGGTCCGAATGGTTCAGGAAAGACATCTTTTATGGAGTCAATGAATCATTACTATAAATATGCCGGATACAGCAATATTGGTGATTACCATTATTTGAGTAAAGCAGGAAACACCGAAGATTTTAACGGGAGTAAATGGTATGAGCGCGCATCTAAGCTTGTAGATATTGATTTTTACGATATTGATTTACCTAAAGATATTGGCAATAGCAGCGATATTAAAGGGCATTTCTATTTTAGAAGTGCGTATAGAAATGAACCTGATTTTCAAATAGACTCTATGCACCGACAGCAAGATCCTACTGAGTCGATTCGTTTGGATTCACTCATCCAGAATGACCAAACAGTTTCCGCCAACTACCAGAGGCTCATTGCCAATACAATTGCAGGTGTGTTTGACAATGAAAATGACGCAAAAGCTGTCGCCACTTTGCGTGGCGAACTGATTGGGAAAATTCAATCAGCACTTAAACGCGTATTCGAAGATTTGGAACTCTCATCGGTTGGTGATCCGCTGCAAAATGGCAACTTCTATTTTACTAAAGGAACCACTAAAAATTTCAGTTATCGCAATCTCTCGGCAGGAGAAAAATCTGCCTTTGATTTAATGCTGGATATGGTTGTTCAATCTAAATATTATCCTGATGCTATTTACTGTATTGATGAACCGGAAACGCATATGCACAC
>CALCJW010000100.1:0-4187 GCA_937967235.1 uncultured Clostridia bacterium | reverse complement strand
CCCCTATCAGCACGTTTCCGGTGTAGAAATCCGCGTGCCCGAAGAACAGCCGGGACAATTAGACGAGGAACGCTTCTATTACTACGCGGACGTTCACTCCCACAACATCATGCCGGCGTTTTTCAGTGAGCAGGATAACCGCGATGAATTGGCGACCAGGCTCTACATCGTAGTCGGCCGTTTGCAAAGACCATCCCCGGAAATCCGCGCGCGGATTTCCAACGGCGGAAAATTTATGGAAATCCCACTGGGAGATGTGGTCGAGGTGAGTCCGGCAGAGTTTCCAGAATACTGGACAGCTTCGGTCGCTCCTTCATTCACCGCCAACAGGAAAGGAAATGCATTATGAACTTCAGTTTGTGCCGTCCGGTCAAAATCCTTCTCCTCGGAGCAGGAGGAACCGGAGGCTATGTGGCGCCGCATCTTTACCGTCTGATGCATACGTTGAACAGACCGGTAAGAATCAATATTGTAGACGGTGATCTTGTAGAGGCCAAAAATCTCGTGCGCCAGAATTTCTGCGCTGCCGATCTTGGCGAAAACAAAGCTAAAGTCCTTGCGACACGCTACTCCGAGGCGTTTGGGATGGAGACTCTCTACCATCCCGCATTCCTCGAAAAAGATGAAGATCTGTATCGGATGGTCCAACCCGGCGACATTTGGCTGGATGGAAAACGGGTGCCGGAATTGAGCATTCTGATCGGGTGCGTGGACAACAACAAATCCAGGCAGATGTGCCACAGGGTATTCGAAAGGTCTTCACATCTGGTCTACATCGACAGTGGGAACGATGAATTTTCCGGGCAGGTCGTATGCGGTATCCGCTGCAACAGACGCACGATTTACAAGCCAGTCTGCAAGCTGTACCCGGATATGCTAGAGGAAACCGATAATTTTCCCAGCGAACTGTCTTGCGCGGAGGCTGCGGTTTCCGCGCCTCAGAGTATTACCGCAAACATCATGGCGGCGACCGTGGTGACAGACTTTGTGTACAACATCGTTGCACGGGGCAAATTAACGACCCGCTACGCCGTGTTTTCAGCCGCCAGCATCAATGTGCGGGCGGAGAGCAATAAAAAAAGACAAAGGAGAACTGCATAACATGAAAAAAGGAATCTGCCTGATTGAGCGGTTGTATGTGCCTTATGGCCAGACCGTACGCTTTGAAACGCTGCGCGTCGACAAACTCATTGTGGACGGAAGCCTCATTGTCAAGGGAAAGATATCTGCCGTGATCTGCCGCGGCAAAGGCAGCGTGCAGGTCGGCGACATGGAAGTGGACAAGCTCCGCCTGTCGTCCGTTACATGCGAAGGGCGTTTAAAAGCACGAGAAGTGATTTCACGCCGCGTCTATGCAGAAAGCGTTCATATTTCCAAACGCATTTGGTGCCTTATTTCGCTTGTTGCAAAGTATCTGGTCGCGCCTTGTGTGGCCACACCACTGCTGGGATGCGAAAATGGGGACCTTCAGGACTGCGTGATCGTTCCTCAGCGGGATTACTCGCTGCGCAGGTTTCGCAGGACGGTCTGTTGGCATCGTTTCCTGTCTCACATCCGCGCCAGAGGAAAGCGTCTGGAAAAACAGAGGCATACCAAGGAAGCGGCCATCCAGGAGACGGATGCCCGGGCCATTGAAAAACAGACAGAACAGACAGACGAAGTGCTGGATCAGTTGATCCACAAAATGGAGCATCACTTGGACCAACTGGATACAATGATTCGGGAACGGGAGGCGCATGGAGTATATGTACCCTGTGCGGACGGCTCTGAAATGCCGGCAGTGAAATGTGTTTCCAGTCCGTTCTTACCGGGCAGCGAAGAAAATCCCAGCCGAAAGCGGCGTGAGGTGCCGCCAATGGAGTTGGAAACCCATTATTCCCTGCGCTGTTTGCTCAATGCACAATCAGGGCTGCGATCCACGGCTGCCGAGCTTGCAAAGCTTCGACGCAGACTGGATAAAATGCTTCGGGAAAAAGGGATGGAAACAGCCCGCCCCGTTCATGATTCCATCGTGCGCGGAAAAGAAAAGCTCTGCAGCCTTTTGAATGGCAGCAGACTTTCTCTTCTGGAAATCGGCCAGGAAGAGTTGGCGTCAGCATCGCAAAAACTGGTCAGCTTCGTCCGCCATTTTCCAATTATGGCGCCGGATTATACGCCGATGCTGACCTGTGTTTTAAAGTTTGCCGACCTGCTTCCAATCAAAGATGACAGCCTTTCCGCCGCGTTGGGCCATCTGGCGAATCTTGCCAAGATTGGGTACTATCCCACAGATCCAGCACATGTGGCATATTTATCGCAAGCACTGGTATTTCCCGAGAATTCTAAGATAAATCTGCTTGATCCCTGCTGCGGTGAAGGCCTTGCGCTGGAACGGATTGCCCAAGGGCGGAACTGCCATACGTTTGGCGTGGAATTGGATGATTCCAGAGCACGCCAAGCCTGTGAGCACCTGGAACGCGTGGCGATGGGCAGCTATTTTTATTCCCGTATCAGTCATAATGCGTTCCAACTGCTTTACCTGAACCCGCCGTATCTTTCAACGATAGGCGCCAACGGTACACGGACCCGGGAGGAACGCCGTTTTCTCATTGAGACGATACCACATTTAACGGAACATGGAGTTTTGATTTACATCATTCCATATTACCGCCTGACTCCGGATATCGCTCGTGTACTGTGTGATAACTTCGAAAAACTGTCCGTGTACCGCTTTTGTGGCAAAGAGTTCACAAAGTTTCATCAGATTGCCGTGCTGGGATGCCGGATTCCCAGGAAAGATGGTTCCAGGCTGGCTCCTGCCTTTTTGAGCCGTGTGGAAATATTGGAGCAAATCCCTACACTTGATGAACTCCCCCCTGAAAGCTATGCACTGCCTCCGGCCACGGCGAAAGTCCAGATATTTTATGGTTCTGTTTTCAACGAAGTGGAATTGGCCAGACAGCTGGAGTCCTCTGCGCTGTGCAAAAAACTGTACCGGGAAGAGAATGTGTTGGACCGGATGGACAAGCAACCTCTTCTGCCGCTCAAGGTAGGGCAGGTCGGTCTGATTGCCGGTTCCGGCATGGTCAATGGCTATGCCGGAGGCGAGGCGCCGCATGTGATCAAGGGTTATATGCAGCCGGAGGAAACGATCACAGTAACTTCAGCGCCGCAGCAGGATCCGAATGCTTCACAAATGATGTATCAGCACAACAAAAAAAGCAATCATCTTAGAATCAACATCTTAACACCGCACGGGATTAAAAGCCTGTCTTGAATGCCGTGTCTTTTGGAGCGTGATTGTATGAAGTCAGAACTTGATTATTCTATCTTACAAAAAAACGTCAATGCGCTTGCATCCTGCGAGGCAGAAGACTTTTTTACCGATATCAGTCCGCATCTGCGTGACCATTTTCTCATTCCGCTTTTACGGGGAAAGTCCGTTTCCATCGGCGATCTGGATTTCTCTCAATTTGATGAAAGCGATATTGACGATCTTCAAGACGGTGCGGAGCAGCTGGCTGATATGCTTCAGAGGATACAACGTACCGCTGAGAAAGCCATATCGGTTCCCAGCGCTGCGAAAGCTCTTGTGCCGTTTTTGTAAGCAGGTGGAACCAATGTTTGAAATTGAAGAAAATACGTTAGATGAGTTGCCGTACAGCATCACGTGCCTGCAGTTTGCATACCTGGCATATGAAGTCGCCCCGGAAAATGTGAACTCTATGCGCCATCTGGAGTGCAGCATGGACGATTCCTATGAAGCAGCCGAAAGCGCGCTGGCGTGTTACTGTGATCTTATAAGTCCACATGACTACGGGGACAACAGTGAATGCTTTACCTATGGCTGCTATTATTCCAGCAAGCACATGATGGAGTTTTACAGACTTTGCCGTGTTCATGCAAAGCTGCTTCGTGTGAAACTGCACGAAGAGCCATTTTTCGCGCGGGCGAAGCGGTTTGTCTATTCGCAGCTGTCCAATTCTTATACATTTGATTATACGCTGCAGACGAAAGTAAACCGCGAATATGCCAGCGGTATCGCCGTCCGCTTTACGGGAGATTTTTACGAATTTGAAGATTTTAACATGGCGATGATCGACATCATGCGTTTCTATCGGGACGAGGCGGCCCGATTGAAAAACGCCCTTGCTATGACGCGGCGAACGGATTCAGATGTGACAATACGGGAGGAAGCTGCATGAGTG
>CALCJW010000099.1:0-41047 GCA_937967235.1 uncultured Clostridia bacterium | reverse complement strand
GTTTGATCATGGCCTTTTTTCCTCCTTCATACAATCAAAATTCATGGACACATCGAGATTCTGCGCGGCCGTGTCCAGAAGCCGCACCAGCGTGTCAACTTCCGATTCCTGCATACCGGCGGTCATCCGCGCCTCGATCGACTGAATGTGTTCCCAGATTTGTTTCTGGCAGTCTTCTGCCTTTTCGGTCAGGAGCACGCGCTTATAGCGCCGGTCGTCGGGGTCCGGCTCGCAGGTGAGAAAGCCTTTGCACTCGAGCCGCTGTAAAAGACCCGAGACGGTGGGGTGGGTGAGATTGAAGCGCTTTTCGATGTCCTTGGGGTAGACGACCTCATCCTTGCGCTCCGAGAGATAGCGGAGAATGAACGACTGCTGGCCGGTCAGATCGAGATCCGTCAGCTTGCGGTCGATGGCCTGCCGGATAGCCTGCGATAACACGCGGACGCGGTTGCCTAAATGACGGGGGGCGTTCATGGGACAAAACCTCCAAAAAAGTAGCATGCTACGTATATTAGGTAGCATGCTACATTTTATCAGGTTTTCAGAAAAACGCAAGCGGAAAATTATACAAATGATACAGGACGGGTTTGAATATTTTGTGCGGATTGCGCAAAATCAGCCGAGCAGCGACAAGAGCGTCTTCCACGAAAGCGTCTTCCGGTCGAAGACACGCAGAAGCAGGCGAAGGTTCTCGTCCGAATGCTCGACCTCCTTGCTGTAAAGAGAGGCAAGCGTGGAGAGTGTTTGCAGATCCCGCGCGTCCTGACAGGAGAACAGCGCCGCAATGCAGAGCACGTGGAACAGGCAGCTTTCCGTCTGCGAAAGCACCTGTCCGTCGACGCTTGCCTTGAGAAAATAGCGCCAGAGAAAATAGACCGTCAGGTGCTCCCACTGCGCGGAAAAATCCGGGTCAAACACGTGCTGCGGGCGCTGCGTGGAGCGTTCGTCCAGCAAGCGAGGGAACGTTTCTGTTAAATGCTCCATGTTATTCAGAAGCAGCCAGCAGGGGAAGAAGGCGGATGGCTTCGATTGCATGCGCTTCGCGCGGGCAAGAGCGCGCCGGACTGCTCGATCGTCGGAAAAGCGCGCCAGAAGTCCGTCCAGTCTGCCGTAGGCTTCCGCGTCAATCAGCCTTTGCAGCCGCACGGCAAAGAGCAGCAATAGAGAAAGGCGGTCGGAGATCGGCAGCGCGCGGTTCTGCGTGATCGAAATGGCCGTATCGCGTGCGCGGCGCAGGGCAAAATAGCGGTCGGGGTCTAAATCGTTGCAGCCGGAGACAGGTGCGCCGTCTTCGCAACAGACGAATTTGATGGGTGTTTCCTGCGCGAAAAGAAGGTCGATGGCCGCGGGGCAGGAGATGCTCAGCGTGAGTTCCTTCGTCTGGCCGTATTCTTCATAAAAGCGCGGATGCGCGCGGCAGGTGTCGCAGAGGGCTTCTTCTCCGAGCGAGAGCTGCACGCGGCAAAGACCGTCGGAGGACAACAGGGGACAGTGCCCGTCTGTCAGGCGGAACATCGTGTCTCCTTCTGCGTCCGTGGTCAAGCAAGCGCGCACTTCGTCGCCGAACGCGCCGGGGAGCGCCCGGTAACGCGCGAGCGTCTTTTCATCCAATATAATCTCCCAGTCCTTGCAGCAGGTGTCCGGGCACGCGCCCGCCAGACAATGGAACTGCGCGGCAAAGCATGGCTCATACAGCTTCATAGAGGTCGCCTCATTTCTGATACCGTGGACAAGCGCCACTTTTCTCCAAAAGATGATACCACGATTCATGCAATTTCGTCAATTGCCAAGGTTACATAATTATGATATACTAATCCGGCACACGTAAAAAACCGGAAAATTCCGACCAAAATAGATCCTACAAGAGGTATATAATGAAACAACTCAAACGTTCCTATACACGCAGCGCGCGGCTTTTGTTCGCGGTTCTGCTGCTTTTGATGGTAGCCGGCTCCGTCTATGATTTCCAGATTTCAAGCTTTCTATATCCCGGCAAGGAGAGCAGCTTCGGGCAGTTCTTTGCGGCCTTCGGCGAGCTTCCGGCGTTTCTGGCGCTCATCTGCGCGGGGGTACTGCTGTTCCGCCATCGCGGCTGCCTGAGAAAAGACTGGAACGTGCTGTTTCTGATCGGCGCGTTCGGACTGGTGCTCGGCGGGATTTTTCTTGCGGTCCATGAGGCGACCGACAATGTGCCTGCCATGCCGTCGTGGGTGCCGCTGCTGGTAACGGTGTTCTTCGCGGCCATCTGCTCGGCAGCACTTCTTCTTGTGACGAACGGCGCGCCGGGGAAGACGGTCATCCGCTTCGTGTTGACGCTGATCTTTGTGTGCGTCGGGACGATGCTGCTCATCAATATTATCAAGGTACCCTGGGGCAGAGCCAGAATGCGGCTCATCGCCTCGACGGGGAATGCAAGCTATTTTACGCCGTGGTGGAAGGCGGGCAGCGCGCTCAAGAACCAGCTGGTTGCCGAGGGCGTTTCGTCCGACGAGTTCCGCTCCTTCCCGTCCGGCCATACGGCCTGCGCCGCCTGTGCGATGCTGGTCGCGCTGCTGCCGACGGTCTCGAAGCTCTTTAAGGGCAAGGAGAAGCGACTGGGGCTGCTCGGCTGCCTCTGGACGGCGATTGTGGCGTTTTCCCGGCTCCGCATGGGCGCGCATTTCCTGACCGACGTGACCATGGCGTGGCTCGTCACGCTGGGACTCACGGTGCTTGGCGTGTACCTGTTCTATTTCAACAAGAAGTTCTTCCAGTTCGTCTGGAACCTCATCTCCGAGCGCGAGGAGCAGAGCTACGAACAGGAGTAGCGTTTGCAGTGAAGGTGCGGTACATTGTGTAGGGGTCGATGCATACATCGACCCGGCAAACCGCACCGTTTTTACGGAGATTTGCGGCGAAGACGATATTTCTCCCGGGGCGATGCCCACATCGCCCTTACGCATCTTCAGTAACGTCCCACGATGGATAGAAAAACCGGGGCAGAGCGATCTGTCTCGGTTTTTGCGTTTGCTGTGTTTGACTACGGGGGAGAAATAGCATTGGCTCGGGCTTCGTGTTTTCGGGGACACTTGTCTTTGTTTGGAGGATGAGAAATTCTGGGGAACGGGCGTTAAAATGGAGAAATGTGGTTGCATAGCTGGAAAAACAATGGTATCATTTTAGCGTGAAACCATGAAAAACAAAGGAGGCCCGCTATGTTTGAACACATTGGAAAAAAGTCAAGTTTTTCTCGCAGGCACTGTTCTGGCTCGGCGCGGCGGCGTCCGTCCTTCTGGGGCTGGTCGTCGCCCATGTGACCGGCACACTCTGGATGTTTCTGCTGATCGCCCTTGCCGGATGCGTCGGCTCGTATCTGTCCGTCGCCGTTTTGTACATGCTTGCCCAGATTGCCGACAACAGCGATACCATCGCCGAAAACAGCAAAAAGCAGCTGCTTGCGCTGAGCCGTCTCGAGACGCTTCTTCAGAAGACCGACGCGTCGGATTCCACGTCCGATCCGGCACCGGAGACCCACTGACCTGAGGAAGCTTCAAAATAATGCGTAAAAATCCAGACGCCCGCAAGATACGGACATCTGGATTTTTTATGCGTCAGCTGCGCCCGAAGCGCACGACGTAGCTTCCGAGTACCTGCTCGCACGGAATTTCCGCCGCGTTCTGCGCCGTCAGCATCTTTTTGGGGTAGCGGGTTTTGGAATCGGACGCGATGGCAGGAAGCGTCTTTCCGATGCTCACGCCGTGCGCGTCGTTTTCCGTAAAGCGCCACCGGAACGAGCTGTCGCAGAACTCCTTGCAGGCCGAAATTTCCTCCGGAAGGCGCAGCGTCTCGCGCTCTCCCGGAAAGAAGCAGCCTGCGTTGTCCTTCTCGGCCGGGCATGAGCCCTCCGGCTCACGGGGGACCCGCAAAGCCGGAGGGTTCATTCGAGAAGGCTGCATTCAGCAGGGAAGCGCCGTTTTGCGCTGCGATTGCAGCTGCCCAGCAAGGTGCGCAATGCAGTCGGCATTGGTGGGGGTGCGTCCGCAAGCCGGGGAGGCACTGCCGCAGCTTGGAAGCAGCTCCGCGTCGCCGCCCCATGCGATGGCGATGGCGTGGCCAATGGCGCGCTCGACGCGGGAAGCCGTGGTGTGGGAGGCCTCTGCCACGTGCGCGTACAGGTCTTCCAACCCAGCGCCCGCCAGATCGCCTGCCGCAAGCAAAGCCGCCTCGCGCAGATACCGGCAGCCCTTGAGGACTCCCGGAACGCCGAGTTCGCGCAGCACACCGTCTATCAGAGCCTCCGCATCCGAGGACAGATGAGACATTTCCTGCACCGCGGCAAGCATCTTGCGCACGCAGGCGGCGACCGCCTGCAATTTACAGGGCTTTCGGATCATATAGCGCACACCGAGCGTCTCCAGCTTCTGCGCGTCCTGCTCCGTCAGCGCGCCGGTGAGCGCCAGGGTCATCGGCGGCCGGGGCAGCGCGTTTGCCGCCGTCAGGACAGATACGCCGTCGCGCTCCGGCAGCAGAAGGCCCAGAATCAGGATATCCGGCTGCGTGCGGTGGAGCAGCTCCACGGCGCGTTGGGCATCGTTTGCCGAACCGGCAATGACAAACGCCGGGTCCCGCTCCAGCACATGGCGCAGCTGCTCCAGAAAGACCGCACTTTCATCTGCAAGAAGAATTTTGATTTGAGAGTTCACGAGGGACAGTCTCCTTTCAATCGTGGAGTTGTCCGGCCAGACACGAAATTTCACTCGAGATATGTATAATTTAACATATTACGAGCAAATATTCAATCAAATTCGTTCGATGAATTTCCACATTTTGTAGACACACTTCGACATGTTCCGACGCGGTACAACCGGATTCTTCCCAATCCTCCGTATCTGGGAAAAGCAGTAAGCGCAAGAAAACGCAGACTGTCCGAGTAGCTGCAAAACACGAAGGCCGCCGGCATTTTCTCCGGCGGCCTTCGTGTATCTATGCAGCAAATCAGATGAGAAATTGCAGTGCGAGGACGGTTCCGCAGCAAAGGAGCGAAACCGGCAGGAGTCCCAGCCCCAGCCATGCGCTTACAATGCCGACCAGCATCGCGAGGGCTCCGGCAATGGGGGAGTCGGTAACCTCTAAAATGGCGGGGAAGGTCATGACGGCGAGCGTCACGTAGGGGACGTAGTATAAAAATGAGCGCAGGAACGTGCTTTTGATGGGCTTTCGGATGAGCGTCAGGGGGAGCACGCGGATGGCGTAGGTCGTGAGCGCCATGACGGCGATGTAGAGATACGTGTTCATGCCGCGTGCGCCTCCTCGCCGGAAGCGGCCTTGGTATCAACCTCCGGGTTTTCGCGCGGGAACAAAATAGCCGCGGCGGCGGAAATGAAAATTGTCAGAAGCAGAATGCGCATGCCGCTGCTGAGCGTGGGAAGAAATTTGGCCGCAAGTCCGCTTAACACGAAGCTCACGCCGATGCACCCGAGCACGACGCGGTTCTTCTTGCCCTCGGGCATGATGATGGCGAGGAACATCCCATAGAGCATGACCGAAAAGCCGTTCATCGCCCACACGGGAAGAACGTTTCCCGCCAGCGCGCCAAAGAGCGTTCCAAGGCTCCAGCCGGGAAGCGCTGCACACATGGCCCCGATAAAGTACCAGATGTTGAGAATACCTTCCTGCGCGATTGCGATGCCGAAGACCTCGTCTGTCACATCGAAGCCGATGAACATCCGAACGCCGAGCGGCGTATCCGGGGAGAGCTTCTGGCTGAGCGCGCAGCTCATAAGCATGTATCGGGCGTTGATGATGAGCGTCATAAGGACCATCATCCACACACCGGCGTTTTCCGTGATGACTGTAATGCCGCCGTATTCTCCGGCGGAGGCGTTATTGAGAAGGCTCATGAGAAAGCCCTGAAAGGCTGTGATTCCGGCAGCGTGACAGGAGATGCCGATGCCGAAGCTGACGGCAAGGTAGCCGAGCGCGATGGGAAGGCCGTCTCGCAGGCCCTCCAGAAACTTTTTCCGATTCATGTTCTATCCCTCTTTTTCCAGTTGCACGCTTATTATAGCGTACCTCTTGACATTAGAAAAGCGAATGTTTATGATAAAATCATAAGGAAAAGAGATGATAGCTATGATGTCAAAATATCGGGTGTTCTGTACGGTCGTGGAGCTCGGAAGCTTCACAGCGGCAGCAGAGCGCCTCAATTACTCGCAGAGCGCCGTGAGCCAGACGATCAAAACGCTCGAGCAGGAGCTTGGAACGACGCTGCTGAGCCGCCAAACGCACCGCTTGCAGCTGACGCGTGACGGCGAAAGCTACCTTCCGTATTTGCAGGAAATTGCGGCGGCGGAGGGAAGACTCGAGCGCAGAAAAGCTGAGCTCTCCCAGCTCCAAACCAGCGAGCTGCGCCTTGGGACGTTTACGAGCGTCAGCAGAACCTATCTTCCGCCGCGTATTCAGGCGTTTTCCGCGCGCTATCCCGGCGTATGCTTTTCCATGCGGCAGGGGGAGTATGACGAGATCGCGCAGTGGCTCTCCGACGGGCGCATCGACCTGGGCTTTACGAACATGGACGCGTACCCGCCGCAGGAGGGACAGCTTTTGTTCGAGGACCGGATGATCGCTGTGCTGCCGAAATCGCACCCGCTTGCCAAGCGGGCGGAAATCAGTCTGAAAGACCTGGCAGGGGAGCCGTTTCTGATGCTGGGCGAGGGAAAGTTCAGCGTTGTGCGGCGCGCATTCGAAAAAGAGGGCCTGACGCCGGATGTGCGGTATTTCGTGTATGACGATTATACGATCTTGTCCATGGTGCAGCTGGGGCTCGGGAACTCCATGCTCTATGAGCGTGTGGCGCGCGGATTTGAGCATCAGGTGGCGCTTGTGCCGCTCAAAAATGCGCCGAAGCGGCCGGTTGCGCTGACATGGAAGAGTTGGGAGACGCTCAGCTATGCGGCAAAATGCTTTGCTGGCTTTCTGCTGGATGGCAAATAGTCAAGACAAAAAAATCCTGCGTGTCTGATAAGCGGCAGGAATTGACTTCCGGCTGCGCGCGGACTATAATCCGGATAAAAGGACTTCGGGAGGAGCATACATATGGCGGTAAAAATTGAGAAAAGAAGCTTTGGAAAGACGGCGCGGGGCGAGAATGTCACGCTCTTTGAGATTGGTACGCCGGAGCTGACGGCGCGCGTGCTGGATTACGGCGCGACGGTGCAGGCGCTTTTGGTAATGGATAAGAACGGGAAGCCGGTCGACGTTGTCCTCGGACACGACACGATCGAGGGCTATGAGACCCACGACGGCTATCTCGGCGCGTGTGTCGGACGGGTTGCGAACCGGATTGGCGGCGCGGAATTTACCTTAAATGGCAAAACGTATCCGCTCGCTAAAAACGACGGGCAGAACCATCTGCATGGCGGCCTGCGCGGGTTCGACAAGTACATCTGGGACGCGGAGGTTTTGGAGGACGGCGTGAAATTTTCGCGCGTTTCGCCCGATATGGAAGAGGGTTACCCCGGAACGCTTGCGGTCAGCGTGACCTACCGCGTAGAAAACGGCGCGCTGGTGATTACGTATGACGCAAAGAGCGACCGGGACACGCTCTGCAACCTCACGAACCACAGCTATTTTAATCTGAACGGCGGCGGCTCGGTCCTTTCTCATGTGCTGCAAATAAACACCGATCAGTTTTTGGAGAACAGTAATCAGTGCATGCCGACGGGCAAAATCCTGTCTGTAGACGGAACGCCCTTTGACTTCCGCGCGCCGAAGCCTGTCGGGCAGGATATCGGCGCGAACGATCAGCAGCTTCAAAACTGCGGCGGGTACGATCACAATTTCTGCCTGCCGGATACGGGAGACCTTTATGAAGCGGCGGTCCTGTCGAGCCCCAAGAGCGGTATCACGATGAAGACGCTTACCACCATGCCCGGTGTGCAGCTCTATACGGCAAACTTTCTCGGTCCGTGGGAGGGCAAGGGCGGTGCGATGTATGATAAGCGCGGCGCGGTTTGTTTGGAAACACAGTTCTATCCGAACGCGATGCGCTGCGAGGGCTTCCGCAAGCCCATCCTGAAAGAGGGAGAAACGTACCATCAGACGACGGTTTACGCGTTCTCAGCCAAATAAAAGCATAGAAAAATCGGAAGCCAGCCGAATGGCTTCCGATTTTTGTGTTTTCAGAGTTTAGATAACACCGTTTCTTTTTCCGGGATGCTCGGAATACCGCCGGAGCGCTCGGTAGAAAGGCTCGCGGCCATGAGCGCGTAGGCTCCGATGTAGGAGAGGTCCTCCTGCGTGAGCGCGTCCGGGGCTTTCTTTAAATCCAGGAAGCGGGCCATCGCGCTGCCGCCGAAGATATCACCCGCGCCTGTCGTGTCCACGGGATGGACCTTTGGGGCGGGCGCGCGGAAGCATGCGTTCTTTGTCCGCAGCAGGCAACCCTCCGCGCCGAGCGTCACCATCGCGAGCTTCACGTCAAACTCGCGCAGAAGCTTTTCCGCGCCCTCCTCCGGGGAACAAGCCCAGAGAAACGAAACCTCGTTGTCGCTGATTTTGACGAGATCTGCCTGCTGAAGGCTCCAGAGCATCTGCTCTCTTGCTTCCTCCTTGGAGCGCCAGAGCGGCACGCGCAGATTGGGGTCGCAGGAGATGAGCTTGCCGGTTTGCTTTGCATAGGAGGCGGCCTTCCGAGTTGCCGTGCGGGCGGGCTCGTTTGTGAGGCTGAGGGTTCCGAAGTGGAACACGCGCGCCTCGTCAATGAGGCTTTGATCGACCTCCTCCCAGCAGAGCTGCGTGTCCGCGCCGGGCTTTCGCGCGAAGGAAAACGAGCGATCGCCAGCGTCGTTAAACGTTACAAACGCGAGCGTCGTAAAATAATCCGGGTCGGCGAGCACACCCCTTGTGTCAATTCCGGCTCTTTGCAGCGTCCTAAGAAGCAGCTGTCCAAACGTATCGTCTCCGACCTTTCCGAGAAAAGCGGTCTTCTTGCCGTAGACATTCAGCGCCGCGAGAAAATTACCGGGTGCGCCGCCGGGGTTGGCCGCCATGGTGGGGTAGCCGTCGGGGTCCTTGGATTTTGCGGCGAAATCGATGAGAAGCTCGCCGAGCGCGACAACATCAAGCATAGATGTCCCTTCCTTTTTTGTTACTTTGCTGCTGGGTACTCGCTGCACAAAAGCCGGTACGGCGGTTCGTCCTCTTCAATCTCAGGAAAGCGGCCCATGGGCGGGTTGAAGCGGTTGTCCGTATTGTCGTCGTTGCACTGGCTGACCTCGCCGAGCAGCACGTCGCCGGTACCGGGCTCGACGGTAAAATCATGATACAGCCGCTGATAGATGAAAATGCTCTCGCCCGGGGTGAGGCGAATCTGCGTTCCGGCGGGGACGGTATAGGTCCTTCCGTCGGTGTGGACGGTCACGTCCGTTTCATAGTCGATCGACTCGTCCTCCTTGGAATTGTAGACGCGGATGAGGACGTTTCCGCCGCCGCGGTTGATGATGTCTTCCGTTTTGAACCAGTGGAAGTGGTTGGGGGAATATTGCCCTTCTTTCAGGAACAAGAGCTTTTCTGCGTAGACCTTCGTGTATTTCTCCGGCTGCTTCCGGCTGCCGTTGCGGATGGTGATGAGCGAAAAGCCAATCTTGTCGAAGTTTCCAAGACCGTAGTCCGTGATGTCCCAGCCGAGCATGCACTCGCGTACCTCGTCGTATTCATGGCCCTTCGTCTTCCATTCCTCGGGCGTAAACCGGCAGAACGGTGGCAGATAGCAGCGATATTTCTCGCACATGGCCTCCAGCTCGCGAAGAGCCCTGTTGATTTCCGAACGTTTCATAGCTGCCTCCTACAGGCTGAAATCCTGCCGGTCGAATTTTTCAAATTCCTTTGGTTTCGCCCGCCCGGGTACGCGTTTGAGCGCGTCATAGCGAAACCTGCGGCAGTGGTGCTCGCAGGGGACGACGCCATAGTACTGGCAGATCATCGTCTCGTCGTCGACACGTCCGGCGAACTGACAGTGCGCGCAGTATCGGTCCATATTTTTTCGGAACAGCAATCTCCTCGCCGCCTTTCTGAGCATTTTGCGGGAATATTATACACGATCTCTCCGCAAATTGCTACCCGCCATTTTTCGGAAAGCGAGACAGATCGCGGCGCAGAGCATGAGCTCCATCGCGGGAAGCAGGAGGGCGGGCGCCTGCGGCAAAAATACCTGTGCGGCCTCCAGCTGTGCCCGGAACAGCGCATAGATCGGAAGACTCAAGACACCCGCCAGCAGCGCGTGCAGGAGCTTCGGAAAAAAGACCGGGAGACCCTCCAGTCCTGCGGAGGACAGCACGGCCTTCGTCTGCGCGTGAACGCTGAGGCCGCCGAAGGCAAGAAAAAAGGAGGCTATGGCAAACTTTACCCCCTGCGGCATGGCAGCCTCCGCGAGCGCCGAAGCTCCGCCGGAGAGCTCAAGAAGCCCCGATACAATCACAAGCGCCCAGTCGGGGAGAACCGGCCGGAGCGCCGTTTGCACCATCGCCGTCACAACGCCGAAGACGACCACGAACATGCAAACCTCCAGCGCCGTCTGCCCGGATTTTTTGACGCTCGCGGTCAGCGCGGATGAGAAGGAAACGGACGGAACGTTTTCTGCGTCCTGGGCGGTCCTTTCCTGCATATGGCCGCTTTTTCGGACGAAAATGCCGAGCAAAAGGGAAGATGCAACATGCACGAGATACAGAAGAAGCCCCGCAAGACTGCTTCCAAAGACTGATGGCCCTACAACGCCGAAGAGAAACGCAGGGCCGCAGTTGTTGCAGAAAAGAAGAAGCCGTTTTGCTGTTTTCCGATCGATGCTTCCGCCGCCATAGAGCGCGCCCACGCTCTGCGCGCCCGACGGGTACCCGCCTGTGAGCCCCACAAAAAGCGCCGCCGCGCCGGAGCCAGGCACGCCGAAGAGCGGCTCCACCACACGAGAAAGCACCCGCTCCATGGGCCGTTCCAAACCCAGCGCGCAGAACAAATTGGAGCACACGAAAAACGGAAAGAGCGACGGTGCGATCACCTTTGCGCACAGCCCGAGCGCCGACACGGAGGCAGCGCTTGCCGCTCTTGCGTCCACAATCAGCCACACATAGCACAGGCCAATAGCGAGACCTGCCAGAAACTGCGTCCCGGTTTTCTGACCCCGATCCTTCATCCAAACCACCTCCGGGACAATCTATGATTCCGGGTCATGCTTTCAGTACTCCGGCATAGGCTTGAAAAGAAGAGAGGTGGATAAAATGAAACCAGCAAGACGATTTTTGGTCAAGGCAGCGAAGCTGTTTGATCTTCCAGCGGACATCGCGGCGAATCTGCCGCATATTGAACTGCGGGGCTTTGAAGAGTGCAGTCTGGACTGTCACAGAGCGATCATCGCCTATGAGCCGGAGAAAATTATCGTGGCGGTCAACACCGGCGAGGTAACGATCGAGGGCGCGAACCTCGAGCTGCGGCACATGCACCGCGACCGGCTGACCGTGACCGGGAGAATTGAGGCGCTGACATTTTCGGGAGGCGGGCGGCCATGTGGCGGCTGATCTGGTTCTTGCAGGGGTATGTGCAGGCGGAGCTGCGCGGGGCGAGCCCGGAATGGGCGCTGGAACGGCTATCAAATGCGCGCGTGGCGTTTTTGCGTGTGCAGCGAATCGATGATTTTACGATTGCGCTGCTGCTTCTCCGAAAGGACGTTTTGAAGGCGGAGGCCGCGGCGCAGAAGGCGATGTGCGAGCTGGCCGTCGTGCGGGAGATGGGCTTTGGAAAGACGTTCGGCGGGCTCTGGAGACGGCGGCTTTTTGTGCTGGGGCTGCTTCTCTGTGCGGCGGGGGCGTTTGTGATTCCGAAGTTTGTGTTTTTTTACGATGTTGTGGGAAACGAAACGGTCCCCGACGCGGAAATTCTGCGCGCGCTGCATTCGCTCGGCGTGGGCTTCGGAACGTATGGGCCTGAGATCCAGCCGCAGGCGCTTAAAAACAAGATGCTGTTGCTTGTCCCGGAGCTCCAATGGTTCACCGTGCAGCAGAGCGGTATGTGCGCGCACGTTGTCGTAAGGGAGCGCCCGGAGAAGCTGGCGGTTGAAGAGCGGCGCGCGCCCATGAACGTGGTGGCGGCAAAGGATGGCGTTCTTACGTCAGTGTCCAGCTTAGAGGGAAACTGCCTCTGCGCGCCAGGACAGGCGGTCACGGAGGGGCAGGTGCTAATTTCCGCCTACACGGACCTCGAATTTACGACGAGGGTCAGCGCCGCGCTTGGCGAAATTTACGCCGAGACATTGACGCACAAACAGGTCGTCTGCCCGGACACAACGCTTTATAAACAGCCAAACGGGAAGACGGCGCGCAGAATCTCGCTTCTGGTCGGAGAAAAACGATGGAATATTTTCGCAAACGGTGGAAATCTGGAGGGCAAGTGTGATAAAATAACAAAAACCCATATGCTGACGCTTCCGGGCGGGTTTGAGATTCCCGTCGGACTTGAAATCACGGAGCTTTCCGGATATGATCTTGTGGAGAAGCCGCTGCCGGAGGAGACGGCGCAGGCGCTTTTGATCGAGCAGCTGGAGCGCGGCGTGCGGCAGGATATGATTGCCGGGGAAATCTTAGACGAAGCGCTGGATTTGACAAGGCAAACGGACCGATATGAACTTCACGCGTCCGTCCGATGCGAGGAAATGATCGCAAGAATGGTGCGCGCCAGCATTTTAAAGGAAGAGACGATACCATGACAGAACGAACCATCAACGCCGAGCGCGTCGAGCAGCTGATCGACGTGTTTGGCTCCTTTGACGAGAACGTCAAGAAAATCGAGCAGGCCTTCGGCGTGCACATCACGAACCGCAACACAGAGCTCAAGGTCACGGCGGAAGATGAAGAGGCCGTCGATGCGGGCGCAAGAGCCATTGAGGCGCTTTTGTCGTTGGCGGCCAAGGGCGAGGAGATCGACGACCAGAAGGTGCGCTATCTCATCGACCTTGTTCGCGCGGGAAAGGAAGAGCAGGTCACGAAGATGGCCAAAGACGTCGTCTGCGTGACGGCGAAGGGAAGACCCGTGAAGGCCAAGACCATCGGCCAGCAGACCTATCTCAAGGCCATCTCCAAAAACACGATCACCATCGGCGTGGGCCCTGCTGGTACGGGCAAGACGTATCTGGCCGTTGCGCAGGCGGTCGCGGCTTTCCGGGCAAAGGAAGTCAACCGCATCATCCTGACGCGTCCCGCCGTCGAAGCGGGCGAGCGGCTGGGCTTCCTCCCGGGCGATTTGCAGAACAAGGTCGACCCGTATCTGCGGCCGTTATACGACGCGCTGTTTGACATGCTGGGGCCGGAGACGTATAACAAATATCTCGAGCGCGGCAACATTGAGGTTGCGCCCCTTGCCTATATGCGCGGCCGGACGCTGGACGACAGCTTCATCATTCTCGATGAGGCGCAGAACACGACGCGCGAGCAGATGAAGATGTTTTTAACGCGCCTTGGTTTCGGCTCGAAGATCGTTATCACCGGCGATATTACCCAGATCGACCT
Organism: uncultured Clostridia bacterium; assembly: GCA_937967235.1. GTDB lineage: Bacteria > Bacillota > Clostridia > Oscillospirales > Oscillospiraceae > CAG-170. The sequence continues at coordinate 27,518 of CALCJW010000099.1, read as the reverse complement.
CCCGGGCGATAAGGTAAGCGGCCTCAAGGAAGCCATCAAGATATTAGACGGCGTGGAGGATATCGCGATCTGCCGCCTGACGGCCAGCGACGTGGTGCGGCACGCGCTTGTGCAGCGCATTGTCGCGGCATACGACAAATTCGAAAAATCGCGCCTGCCGGAGAGCTCGAAGCCCTTCCAGACGCATAAAACATTCCGCCAGAATCAGAAGAGGGACAGAACATGAAGCATAACATTGTCATGACCTGCGAGGCAAAAACGCCGGACGCGCTGTTACTCAAGCGCCAGATCCGTAAGTGCATTCTTGCGGCGCTGGACGAAGAGGGCGTGGATACGCCGTGTGAAATTAACGTTCTCGTGACGGACGATGCGTCCATCCGCGCGATCAACAAGGCCTACCGGAACATCGACAAGGCGACGGACGTTCTGTCGTTCCCGATGTTCCAGCTTACCCCCGGCGTCCTGCCCGAGAGCTGGGACGAGTATAAAGACCCGGAAACGGGACTCGTGCCGCTGGGGGATATGGCGATCTCTCTCGAGCGGGCGAAGGAGCAGGCGAAGGAATTCGGGCACTCTACGAGGCGCGAGGTCGGCTATCTGACGATTCATTCCATTTTGCACCTGCTCGGCTATGACCATGTGGACGAGGGCGCGATGAAGCGTCAGATGCGCGCGCGCGAAGAGAAGATTTTAGCTGAAATCGAGCTGCCGCGAAAATAAGGAGATTTACCAATGAAAACAAAATCCGCTATGATCACCATTGCCGGCCGGCCGAACGTCGGCAAGTCGACGCTTACAAACGCCCTGGTCGGCGAGAAAATCGCGATCGTATCGAATAAGCCGCAGACGACGAGAAACCGCATCTGCGCTGTTGTGAACCGCGAGAATACCCAGCTCGTCTTTATCGACACCCCAGGCTTCCACCGCCCGCGCACCAAGCTCGGAGACTACATGGTAAATGTCGTCAAGGAGTCCGTTGCCGATGTGGACGCGGTGATTCTGCTGGTCGAGCCGATTGCAAACGTCGGCGAGCAGGAGCACGCGCTGATTGAGAGAATCAAGGCCTCCGGCGCGCCCGCGATGCTGGTCATCAACAAGATCGACACCGTGGAAAAAGAGGCGCTGCTGCCGGTTATCGCGGCCTATCAGCAGGAGTTCAATTTCGACGAGGTCATCCCCATCAGCGCCAAGTGGCGCGACGGCGTGGCGACACTGCTGGAAGCCTGCGAAAAATACGCGCAGCCCGGCCCCATGCTCTTCCCGGAGGACATGGTGACGGACATGCCAGAGAAGCAGGTGATGGCGGAAATCATCCGCGAGAAGCTTCTGTGGAATTTAGAGAAAGAGATTCCGCACGGTACGGCGGTCGAGATCACGAAATTTTCCGAGCGCGACGACGGGATCATCGACATCGACGCGACGATCTACTGCGAAAAGGCGAGCCACAAGGGCATTATCATCGGAAAGCAGGGCGCGATGCTCAAGAAAATCAGCTCGCAGGCGCGCGCCGATTGTGAGCGCTTCATGGGCACGAAGGTCTATTTGCAGACGTGGGTGCGCGTGAAGGAAAACTGGCGCGACAGCCAGTATCTGATTTCGAACTTTGGCTACGACGCCAGACAGTGAAACTTGCGGCTTCCTTCAGATGGAGGAGGCCGCTTTTGCTGCAATTCAAATGTTGACAAGTAAACATTAACGTGCTATACTGACCGAACTTTCAGAGGAACGGAGTGAATTCATGCAGGAAGAACGCTTTGAGGTTTTCTTTCAGAATATTTCCGGGCTCTACCGCGCGGTGCAGCGGCTGCGCGTGCAGTTTGCGGATGCAGCGGGGGTGAGCTCGGTGCATTTGTTCTGGCTGTATCTGCTGCGCGAGTACCCCGAAGGGCTGGCAGCGTCCCGGCTGGCGGAGCTGTCCAACATCGACCGCTCGCTTGTTTCCCGGCAGCTGAAGCCGCTTCTAGGGCGCGGGCTCGTCTGCGCGGACGGGGAGACGGGAAAGCGGCGCTACGGCTGGAAAATCCGTTTGACGGACTCTGGGCGCGCGCTGGCGGAGCAAATCGCGCGGGAAGCGCTTTCCATTCAGAACCGGGCCGGACGCGGGATTCTGCCCGAGGAGCTGGCCGTCTTTTACCGCGTGCTCGGCGCGCTCAATCAGAATTTCAGCAGCATTTCCATTACAGGAGGAACCTATGAAGAACGTACAGATCATTCTTGACTCGGCGTGCGATATGCAGAAGCCGGAGGCGGACGCACTCGGCGTGACGCTTCTGCCCCTGCGTACAAATTTTGGCGGCGAGGTATTTTTAGACGGCGTTACCATGACACATGACGAATTTTTCGAAAAGCTCACGCAGGCAAAGACACTTCCGACGACCAGCCAGATTCCGCCCTTTGATTTCGAAGAGGCATTCCGGAGGCTCCACGCGGAGGGAAGCGATATTCTTGTCATCACGCTCTCTTCAAAGCTCTCCGGCACGTACCAGAGCGCTGTGATCGCCGCGCAGGAAACCGGAATCGACGTGACGATCGTCGACAGCGAAAACGTCACGGCGGGCGAGCGCGTGCTCGCAGATCTCGCCATCCGCCTGCGAGACAAGGGCTTTGGCGCGAAGGAAATTGCGGCCAAACTCGAAGAAGCCAAAAAGCACCTTTGCATCATTGGCCGGGTCGATACGCTGGAATATTTATACCGCGGCGGCCGGCTCTCGAAAACGAGCGCGATCGCGGGGACATTACTGAACATCAAGCCGGTCCTGACCGTCAGAGATGGGCAGCTCGCCGTCCTTGGAAAGGCCAGAGGCGCAAAGCAGAGCAACAATTTCCTGAACGAAGCGATTGCAAAGCGCGGCGGCATTGATTTTTCCCAGCCTTTGATGCTCGGCTACTCCGGCACGAGTGACACAGCGCTTCAGGAATATATCGCGGCCAGCCGGGATATCTGGGAAGGGAAGCTGAAGTCGCTTCCAATCACATCCATCGGCAGCACCATCGGCACGCATGTCGGCCCTGGCGCAATCGTCGTCGCGTTTTTTGCGAACGAACAATAACTGCAATTTCTTTCCGTTTCTATTGCCGCCCCGGCAAAACAATGCTATAATGCAGGAAAGCTCCGGGCAGGAACTGCCAGCATAGCCCCATGCACCCGCGCGCATCCTAAAGACGACGTTAGGAGGTGGGCGCATGCAGACGCAGGCACTTTGGGAGCTTTTTCAGGACACGGGCGCGCCGGAGGCGTATCTGCTCTACAAGCGGGCGATGCAAACTGGCGCAGCCAGCACGGAGGCGAAGAACACAGCATGTATCTGAAAACGCAGGGGCTCGTGCTCCGGGTGACGGAATACCGGGACTCGGACGCGATTTTGTCGGTGCTGACGCGCGAGCAGGGGCTTATGACCTTCAAGGCGCGCGGTGTGCGCTCTCGGCGCAGCCAGATCAAATCCGCCTGCCAGCTTTTGGCGTTTTCGGAGTTTACGGTGCTCGAGCGGCAGGGATATTATACGGTGTCCGAGGCCGTGTGCATCGAGATGTTCCAGCCGATGCGGAACGACATTGAGCTTCTCAGCCTTTGCAGCTATTTTGCGCAGGCGGCGGAGCTTTTGTCGCAGCAGGATGTGAACGACGGCGAGGTCTTATCTTTGACGCTGAATGCGATATATGCCTTATGTAAACTGAAACGCCCGCAGCCGCTCGTCAAAGCTGCGTTTGAGCTCCGGATGATGGTCATCGCGGGATTCTCGCCTATGGTGGACGGCTGCTGCGTGTGCGGAAACGACGCGCCGGACCGGTTCGACGTTGCAGGCGGCATGGCAGTCTGCGCGAAGTGCAGCGCGCCGGGGAGCCTCCGGCTTCCGATCAGCCCTGCGTGTTTGGCTGCGATGCAGCATATCGTGAGCTGCGAGAGTAAGCGCGTCTTTTCGTTCAACCTCCTGCCGGAGCCCCTTAAAGAGCTTTCGGACGTTTCCGAAACATATTTTCTCACGCAGCTTGAACGGGGCTTTTACACGCTGGACTTTTATAAATCGCTGCGGCTGACCGGGAAAGATTTGCAGCCGGCCGCGCAATAGATACGGGAAGAAAAACATATGAATGAACTGTACGAAAAATCCTTACACAAATTAGAACTCGACAAGGTGCTCGCGCTCCTTGCCGATCAAGCTTGCTCGCCTGCGGGAAAAGAGCAGTGCCTCAAAATCGAGCCGCTTACCGACGCGGACGAGATCCGGCTTCTTCAGAAGCAGACGAGCGCAGCATGCCGAATGATCACCCTCAAGGGCTCGCCGGGACTCGCCGGTGTGAGCGATGTGGGCGCGAGCGTCGACCGGGCGGTCCGGGGCGGATGCTTAAGTCCCGAGGAGCTTTTGCGCGTTGCGGGCGTTCTCAAATGCGCGCGGCAGGCGAAGGCTTACGCGGATGGCGACGGCATGGAAAATGACCTCAATATCTTCTTTGCCCAGATCACGCCGAATAAATACCTTGAAGAGCGAATTTTTACCTCCATCGTCTCGAAAGACGAAATTGCCGACGCGGCAAGCCCGGAGCTTGCCTCCATCCGCCGAAAGATCCGCCGCCAGAGCGTGGCCATCCGGGAAGGGCTTCAAAAGATCATCACGACACCGACGTATGCAAAATTTTTGCAGGAGCCGATCGTGACCATTCGCTCCGACCGGTTTGTCGTTCCTGTGAAGGCCGAGTGCAAGGGCTCGATTCCGGGTTTGGTTCACGACGTGTCGTCGTCCGGCAGCACGTTTTTCATTGAGCCCATGCAGGCCGTGAATGGCAATAACGCCCTTCGAGAGCTCTTTGTCGAAGAGCGCAAGGAAATCGAGCGGATACTCACCGAGCTCTCCGGCGAGGTCGCGGGGCATAGGGAGCACCTGGCCGTCAACTATACGGTGCTCACGCAGCTGGACTGTATTTTTGCCCGGGCGAAACTGTCGTTTGCGATGCACGCGGCGGAGCCCGAGATTCGCACCGACGGAAAGCTGGAACTCAAGCGTGCGCGTCATCCGCTCATCACGGGAAAAACGGTCGTGCCGATCTCCGTCCGCCTCGGCTCCGATTTTGACACGCTCATTATTACCGGCCCCAACACCGGCGGCAAAACCGTCACGCTCAAGACGCTGGGACTTCTCACCCTCATGGCAGAGTGCGGCCTTCACATTCCGGCGGACGACGGAAGCTTCATTTCCGTCTTCGACCGCGTGCTTGCTGATATCGGCGACGAGCAGTCGATCGAGCAGTCGCTCTCGACATTTTCTTCGCACATGAAAAACATTGTCGATATTCTCAAGATCTGCGACGACTCCACGCTCATTCTTTTTGACGAGCTCTGCGCGGGCACCGACCCGGCTGAGGGCGCGGCACTGGCGATCTCTCTCATCGAGTTCTGCCGCAAGTGCGGCTCGAAAATCGCGGCCACGACGCACTATGCCGAGCTCAAGCTCTATGCCATGCGAACAGAAGGTGTCATCAACGCGTCGTGCGAATTTAACGTCGAAACGCTCCAGCCGACCTACCGGCTTCTCATCGGCATTCCCGGCAAGTCCAATGCGTTTGCGATCTCGAAAAAGCTGGGCCTTGACGACGCAATTCTGGAAGAAGCAAGGAGCATGGTCAGCCAGAACGACGTGAACTTTGAGGACGTACTTTCTCAGCTCGAGCAGCAGCGCCAGCAGATGGAGCAGGCGAGACTCGAGGCTGAGCAGCTGCGGCTGGAGACAGAAAAGCAGAAGCAGCAGTCTGAGGAATATTATCAGCAGATTCAGAAGGAGAAGGAAAAGGCCGCCGCGCAGGCAAGAAAGGAAGCGCAGTTCATCATCGACGATGCGCGCCGCACGGCAAATGAGGTCTACGAGGAGCTCAAGCAGCTTCGCAAGCAGGCGCAGGGCGGTGCGTTTGTTCCGGGCTCGAACGAAAAGCAGGCGAACCTGCGTCACGCGCTCAATGAGGCGGAAAGTAAGCTCCAAGGCACAAAGCCTCAGCAGGCACAAAGCCGTCCCGCGCCGACGCGCGCCATTCGCGTTGGAGATACGGTGGAGCTTTTGAAGCTCGGCACAAAGGCGACGGTGCTGGCCCTCAACAAGGATGGCACGTACCAGCTGCAAGCGGGCATTATGAAGGTGAATGCGAAGCCGGACGAGGTCTATCTTTTGGAGAACGAGACGAAGACAAAGGCGAAGAAGATCATTGAGGGCAAGGTGCGCGAATTAAAATCCGCCGCCCAGCCGGAGCTCGATCTGCGCGGCATGGCAGCCGATGAGGCGATCATTCTGCTCGATAACTTCCTGGACAGCGCCTACATGGGAAATCTCCCGACCGCGCGCATCATCCACGGCAAGGGTACGGGCGTTCTGCGCGCGGCAGTCCACGACGAGCTTCGCCGCTGCAAATACGTCAAATCCTTCCGTCTCGGCGTCTACGGAGAAGGCGAGAGCGGCGTAACCATCGTCGAGTTCAAATAGCCCGAAAGGCGCATATTTCCAGCTCGTTTCCAGATCTGAAATAAAGGATTGACTTTTTTACGAAAAATAGGTAAAATCATAACACATGAAGGCTCAGCCTAAGCATGATTGTAAGGAGTGTCGTCTATGTACATGCAGCAATCGATCGTCAAATGTGAGTCCGGTCTTTATAACCGGCAGGCCACCTATTTCATCCAGAAGGCAAACGAGTTCAAGTCCAGCATCTGGGTTGAGGTCGAAGACCGGAAAATCAATGCCAAGAGTCTTCTTGGCGTGTTGTCCATGGGCATCACGAAGGGGACGCGCGTGAGCATCATCGCGGAAGGTCCCGACGAAGAGGAAGCCGTCAAGGCGCTGACCGAAATGCTCGTGAAGGAAATTTTCTAAAATCGGATGGAACGCTGCCTCAAAGACGGATGTTTTTGAGGCAGCTTTTTATTGCTATGACCTTTGAAGAACTAAAAGACAAGGCGTTGTCTCTTCCCTTGGAACCGGGCGTGTATCTGATGCAGGATAAATCCGGCCAGATCATCTATGTCGGCAAGGCGAAAAAGCTCAAGAACCGCGTGAGCCAGTATTTCCAGAATACGGCCTCGCACACGCCGAAGACGCGCAGGATGGTCAGCCAGATCGATCACTTTGACGTCATCGTCGCGGCGAGCGAGTTTGAGGCGCTGGTGCTCGAGTGCTCGCTCATCAAGCGGCACATGCCGAAATATAATATTCTCCTGAAAGACGATAAGGGTTATCCCTATTTGCGCGTCGACATGCGGGACGAGTATCCGACCATGGAGCTCGTCAGCCGCGTTATGGGAGACGGCGCGAGCTACTTTGGGCCCTACGGCGGACGATTTGTGACCCAGCGCGTGATCGATACCATCCGGCTTACATTGAAGCTTCCCAGATGCTCGAAAAAATTTCCGCGTGATCTTGGAAAAGAGCGGCCCTGCCTCAACTATCACATGAATAACTGCGACGCATGGTGCCAGCTTTCGCGCTCGCCTGCGGAATACCGTGCGCGGATGGAGCAGGCGATGCTTCTTTTGCAGGGAAAATACACGGAGCTGGCCGATTCGCTTCGCGAGAAGATGTTGGCCGCGGCGGAAGGCTTAGACTTTGAGCAGGCCGCGATGCTGCGCGACCGGCTGCGGGCGGTGGAATCGCTCGGACAGAAGCAGCTCGTGACCGCGGGCTCGATGGCAAACACCGACGTGATCGGATATTACCAGAGCGAGGCCAAGGCGTGCTTCGCAGTGCTCCACTATGTGGACGGGAATCTTCTTGATAAGGAATACGAAATTTTGCAGCCGGCAGACAGCGAGGAGGACGCGATCTCGACGCTCGTCAAGCAGTATTATTTGGCAAGAGGTGCGGCGCCCAAGGTGATCCTGCTGCCGAAGCCCATGGAGGACGCGGCGCTATTTGAAGAGCTGCTCTATCAGAACCTGCAAAAAAAGGTTCACATCCGCACGCCGCAGCGGGGCGACAATGTGCGCCTCGTCGATCTTGCGCAGAAAAACGCGAGAGAAGAAGCCGAGCGCGTCACCACAAAGGCAGAGCGCGCCGCCGGAACGCTGGGCCTCCTGCAAAGCATGCTGGGGCTGGACACGCCGCTTCACCGGCTGGAATCCTACGACATTTCAAACATCGCGGGTACGGATATGGTCGCGTCGATGGTCGTTTTTATCGACGGAAGACCGAGCAAGCAGAATTACAAGCGCTTCAAAATTGAAGGCCTGGACGATCAGAACGACTACGCCGCCATGCAGCAGGTGCTCCGGCGCAGATTAACCCATTTCAAAAACGGCGATGCCGGCTTCGACGAGCGGCCGGACGCGCTGCTGATCGACGGCGGCATCGAGCACGCGAACGCGGTTTTGCAGGTCCTAAACGAGCTTGGTCTCGCGATTCCGACGTTTGGCATGGTCAAGGACAACCGCCATAGAACGCGCGCGTTGGTGACCCCACAGGGGCACGAAATTTCGATTTCCGCGATCCCGGCGGTCTTTTCTCTCATCGGAACGATTCAGGAGGAGACGCACCGGTTCGCCATTACCTATCACCATACGCTCCGCAGCCGCCGCGTCCGGGGCTCGAAGCTTGAAGAGATTCCCGGTATCGGGCAGAAGCGGCGCGAGACGCTGCTCAAGACGTTCAAGTCCATGCGCGCCATCGAAAACGCAAGCCTGACAGCGCTCGAGGACGCAATCGGAAAAGCTGCCGGTCAGGCCGTCTATGATTATTTCCACATAAAACGGGAGGAGGAAACGCCGTGAGAGTCATTACCGGTAGCGCCAGAGGTATGGCGCTCAAAGCGCCAAAGGGCATGGACACGCGCCCGACCATGGACCAGGTCAAGGAGGGCATTTTCTCCGCCATTCAGTTTGAAGTCGAAGGACGGCGCGTGCTGGATTTATTTGCGGGCTCCGGCCAGATGGGCATTGAGGCGCTCAGCCGGGGCGCAAAATCGGCCGTGTTTGTAGACATGCGAGATGATGCCTGCAAGGCCGTGCGGGAGAATCTTGCAAAGACGCGGCTGGAAGGACTTGGAAAAGTTGTCCGTTCCGACTACCTTTCGTATCTTCATTCCTGCCGCGAAACGTTCGATCTGATCTTTTTGGACCCGCCCTACGCGGAAGTTTTCCTGGAAAATAGCCTGAAAACCATATCACAAATTGACATTCTATCAGATAGTGGTATAATAATCACTGAAAGACCGTTTGGGAAGGAGCTCCCTGCCATCGTTCCGGGGCTTGTCCGTTACCGGGATTACCGGTACGGGAAGGCGGCCGTAACGATCTATCGCAGAGAAATCCCGCAGGAGGAAGCATGAGTAAAGCAATCTACCCCGGAAGCTTCGACCCGGTCACAAACGGTCATTTGAACATCATCGAGCGCGCGGCGAAGACGTTTGACGAGCTGATCGTGTGCGTGATGATCAACGCGGAAAAGCACCCGGTTTTTTCATCCGAAGAGCGTGTCGAGCTCATCCGCCGCGTCACGAAGCACATTCCGAACGTGACCGTGACGCAGTCGAGCGGTTTACTCGCCGAGTTTGCGCGCGAGCAAAATTGCGGCGTGGTGGTCAAGGGCCTGCGGGCGCTTTCCGATTTTGAGCATGAGTTCCAGATGGCGCTCATCAACCACAAGCTCAATCCCGGTCTCGATACGATGTTTCTGACGACGGAGCACCAGTTCATGTATCTCTCGTCGAGCATTGTCAAGGAAATGGCGCATTACGGCGCGGATCTGCACGGGTTTGTGCCCGACGCGATCATCGACGATGTGACCGCCAGAATGACCGGGAAGAACAAAGGAGGACTATAACATGGCGAACGGTATTGAAGAGACGATCACCACTTTATACGAAATGGTGCAGGACGCGTGGAGCCTGCCGCTGGGCGCGGAGAAATGCGTCGTGGAGCGCGACAAGGTGCTCGATCTGCTCGACGAGATCAGCAACCAGCTGCCGGGCGAGCTCAAGCAGGCAAAGACGATCGTCGAATCGCGCAACGAGGTCATCACCAATGCCAAGCGCGAGGCAGAGAATATTCTCAAGCAGGCCGAGCAGCGCGCCAAGCAGATGATCTCCCGTGAGGAGGTCGTCAAGCAGGCCGAGCAGCAGGCAGCCGAGATGATGAAGGCCGCGCAGCAGAAGATCAAGGAGCTGCGTCAGGTCACAAACGACTATGTAGACGACGCCATGAAGCGCACGGAGGACGCGATTTCGCAGTCGCTGTCTGAAATTCGCGAGTCGCGCTCGAAGTTCCGCACGCTCGTCAATCCGCAGGCGGCCAAGCCGTCTCCGATCATTGAAGACGTCTGACTTGACAAGAAGAACGCACCCTTGACAAATCGCTGCCGGTCCGGTATCATATTCTAAATTTTGCAACAAAGCTGAGAAAAGGAAAAAGAACGTGTTTCTTGCGCCCCAGAGAGAAAGCGGCAGGTGAAAGCTTTCGCGCGGGCGCGTTCAAGGTCGCCTTTGAGCTGCGGAGCTGAACGTAAGTAAGCCTCGCCGGGTGCTCCCGTTACAGAGCTCGAGTGTCCGCATGCGCGGAAATTCAGGTGGTACCACGGAAATCCTTTCGCCCTGAGCTTTACGGCTCGGGGTGTTTTTCTTGTAAAAGGAGGGAACATGGAATTCCGATTTGAGACGGATTACGATCAGGAAACGCTTACCGCGATGGCAAGGGGACTCCGGAAGACCGTCCGCCGCAAACGCAGCCGCCGCACACATATTTTTGCGGGCATCGTTCTGGTGATTGGGCTTGCATCAACGGTACTGAGCATCGCGTCCAAAGAGCCGCTTCGTGCGAGAAACCTTCTGGTGCCGCTTGCGATGCTGTGCGTGATTTATGCCAGCTTGCAGGAAGACCGGCTCAACGGACGTGTGGCGAAACGGAACATTCTTCCCGGGACGGAGCACGCAGGCTGCGTATTCGGAGAAGACGGCTACACAATAAAAACGAGCGTCACGGAGAGCAAATTTTCGTATGCGCAGATTCGAGCTGTTGCTGAGATGCCGCGCTATCTCGTTCTGGCGCTCTCTAACAATCAGGCGCAGGCGTTCGACAAAGAGAGCCTTTCCGGCGGAACGATAGAGGAATTCCACGCGTTTCTCGCGGACAAGACCGGAAAACCCATTCAAATGATAAAATAAGTAATTGCTATAGAAGGAGAGAACCCATGAAAGAATTACCCAAGGTGTATGAGCCGCAGCAGGTCGAAAGCTCGATCTACGAGATGTGGATGGAAAACGACTGCTTCAAGGCGACTCCCGACCCCGACAAGAAGCCCTACTCGATCGTCATGCCGCCTCCCAACGTCACGGGACAGCTCCACATGGGGCATGCGCTCGACGCAACACTTCAGGATATCCTGACCCGCTACAAGCGCATGCAGGGCTACAGCGCGCTCTGGCTCCCCGGAACCGACCACGCGGGCATCGCTACGCAGATCAAGGTCGAAGAGGAGCTGCGCGTCAACGAAGGCAAGACCCGGTACGATCTTGGCCGCGAGAAGTTCCTTGAGCGCGTCTGGGCGTGGAAAGAAAAATACGGAAACCGCATCGTCCAGCAGCAGAAAAAGCTCGGCGTGAGCTGCGACTGGTCAAGAAGCCGCTTTACGATGGACGAGGGCTGCTCAAAGGCCGTGCGCGAGGCGTTCTGCGAGATGTATGAAAAGGGCCTCATCTACAAGGGAAGCCGCATCATCAACTGGTGCCCGCACTGCCTGACGGCGCTGTCTGACGCCGAAGTCGAATACGCCGACAAGCCCGGCCACCTGTGGTACATCCGCTACCCGCTGGCCGACGGCTCGGGAGACATCGTCGTCGCGACAACGAGACCCGAGACCATGATGGGCGATACCGGCGTTGCCGTGAACCCCGAGGACGAGAAGTTCAAGCACCTGATCGGCAAGACCTGCATTCTTCCGATCATGAACCGCAAAATTCCGATCGTGGGCGACGAGTACTGCGAGATCGGCTTCGGCACGGGCGCGGTCAAAATGACCCCGGCGCACGACCCCAACGACTTTGAGGTCGGCCTGCGGCATAATCTGGAGGTCATCCGCGTTCTCAATGACGACGGCACGGTCAACGAAAACGGCGGCAAGTATTGCGGCATGGACCGCTACGAGTGCCGCAAGGCGATTGTGGCAGATCTCGAGGCTGAGGGCTATCTTGTGAAGACCGAGCCGTATTCCCACAACGTCGGCACCTGCTACCGCTGTCACAATGACGTCGAGCCGCTCATTTCCGCACAGTGGTTCGTTAAGATGAAGCCGCTGGCCGAGGAAGCCATCCGCGTCATCAAGGACGGCACGATCAAGTTCGTTCCCGAGCGCTTCTCGAAGACGTATCTCAACTGGATGGAAAACGTCCACGACTGGTGCATTTCGCGTCAGCTCTGGTGGGGCCACCAGATCCCCGCATGGTACTGCGACGAGTGCGGGCACATTAACGTGAGCCGCGAGGACCCGACGAAGTGCGAAAAGTGCGGCTGCACGCACCTTACCCGCGAGGAAGATGTGCTCGACACGTGGTTCTCGTCCGGACTCTGGCCGTTCTCCACGCTCGGCTGGCCCGATCTTGATTCCGAAGACCTCAAATACTGGTACCCAACGACCGATATGGTCACGGGCTACGATATCATCTTCTTCTGGGTGGCGCGCATGGTCGTCTCCGGCATGGAGCAGATGAAAAAAGAGCCGTTCAAGACCGTTTTCATCCATGGCCTCGTGCGCGATGACAAGGGAAGAAAAATGTCCAAGTCGCTTGGCAACGGCATCGACCCCCTCGAGATGGCCGAAAAATACGGCGCAGACGCGCTGCGCTTCAACCTCATCACCGGCAACTCTCCCGGCAACGATATGCGCTTCTATGTTGAAAAGTGCGAGGCGATGCGGAACTTTGCAAACAAGATTTGGAATGCAAGCCGCTATGTCCTCATGAACCTCACCATTGGCGAGCCCGGCCTTCCCGCCAGGGAGGATCTGGAGCAGGAGGACAAGTGGGTCCTCTCGAAGCTCAACACGCTCATTCGCGAGGTCACGGCAAATCTCGACGCGTACGAGATCGGCGTTGCGTCCAGCAAGGTTTATGATTTCATCTGGGACACCTACTGCGACTGGTATATTGAGCTGACCAAGACCCGGCTCTACAGCGAGAACGAAAAGAGCAAGCTCGCCGCGCAGAAGGTGCTGGTCTATGTCCTTGACCAGACGCTCCGGCTTCTGCACCCGTTCATGCCGTTCATCACCGAGGAGATCTGGCAGGCGATTCCCCACGCAGGCAAGTTCCTGATTTCCGCCGAGTGGCCGGTCTACCGCGAGGAATTCGCGTTCGGTGCGGAAGAGGCGGCTATGGAGCAGATCATCGAGGCCATTACCGCCCTTCGCGCGCGCCGGGCAGAGATGAACGTTCCGATGAGCAGGAAGGTCAACCTCACCATCGCGGCTTCGCAGCCCGAGGTCTTCGAGGCGGGCAAGGCGTTCTTCCTGCGTCTTGCTGGCGCGGAGGACGTAAAGGTCTGCGGCATGGAAGCGGCGGAGGCTGCCTCTGGAGATGACGGCCTTGTCGAGGTCACGACGCACGCGGCGAGACTGTTTATGCCGCTTGCCGAGCTTGTCGACTTTGAAAAGGAGCTTGCGCGCATCGCGAAGGAGAAGGAAAACTGCCTCAAGCAGATTGCGATGTTTGAAAGCAAGCTCTCGAATGAAGCGTTCGTCTCGAGAGCGCCCGAGAAGGTCGTAAACGACCAAAAAGAAAAGCTCGCCAAGAATCAGGCGCTGCTGGCGCAGCTGATTGAAAGCGAAAAGCGGCTGAAAAAGTAAGAGCCATCCCTCGTTCGACCAAAGACGCACGGAAAAAAACGTATAATGGACACGCATGGAATATTCCGTGCGTGTCCATTTTTTATGTCTGGAGTGATGCAAATGAATATGACAAGCTTTTTGCAGGATAAACGGCTGACCATCGCATTAAAGGGCGATATCGATCATCACAGCGCGAAGGAGACGATGCGCATCATCGGCAACAAGATCGATCTTTATCTTCCGATGGTCTGCGTGCTGGATTTTCGCGACGTGACGTTCATGGACTCAAGCGGCATCGCCATCGTGATCCACGCCATCCGGCGCATGCGGGAGCTCAGAGGCGTGGTGCGGGTGGAGAATGTGCCGCCGCAGCCGATGAAAGTGTTGAAAGCCTCCGGAATGGAGCGCATTGTGGTCATTGAAGAAAGGAGCATGGCGCATGAAGTGTGAAAATCAGATGGAGCTGACGTTTCCGAGCCAGTCGAGAAACGAGGGCTTCGCGAGAGCGGCCGTGGCGGCCTTTGCCGCGCAGCTGGACCCGAATCTGGACGAGCTGGGGGACATCAAAACGGCGGTCTCCGAGGCCGTGACCAACTGCATCGTCCACGCCTACCGGGATACGATCGGCATGATCTCGCTCAAGTGTCGGATCCTGCCCGGGAGCGTTCTCGATATCATCGTGAAGGACAAGGGCTGCGGCATTGCGGACGTGACGCAGGCGCGCACGCCGATGTACTCGACCGGGGGAGACGACCGAAGCGGCATGGGCTTTACGATCATGGAGAGCTTCATGACAGAGCTCAAGGTTACATCGAGTGTTGGCCGCGGAACGACCGTACATATGAAGCGGCGCATCATCCGCCGGGGCGAGAAGACGTGATGGACGCGAAGCCACAGCTGATCGAACGCGCGCAGCAGTGCGACAAATCGGCGGCGGAGCAGCTGGTTCTGGAGAATGCGGGGCTCATCTGGTCGATCGCGCGGCGGTATTTTGGCCGGGGCGTGGAGGCAGACGATCTCTATCAGCTGGGTGCGCTCGGCTTTTTAAAGGCCATCGCGGGCTTTGACACCCAGTACGGCACGCAGTTTTCAACCTACGCCGTTCCCAAAATCGCGGGTGAGATCCGGCGCTTTCTGCGGGATGACGGCGCGGTTAAGGTCAGCCGGAGCGTCAAAGAGCGCGCGGGCACGATCAAAAAGGAGCGCCAGCGGCTCATGGGGGAGCTCGGCCGCGAACCGACGCTTTCCGAGCTTTCCGACGCGCTGGGGATCCCGCCCGAGGAGATCGCGAGCGCCGAGATGGCCACCGGCAGCGCCGAGTCCATCCAGCGCCAGACAGGCGAAGAGGGCATCACGCTCGAGGACGTGCTGGCAGGGCCAGAAATGGAAGAGGGGATTTTGGAGCGTATGGCGCTAAAGCAGGCGCTTTCGAACCTCTCCGAGCGCGAGCAGATGGTCATCTCTCTTCGCTACTTCCATGGACTGACCCAGCAGAAGGTCGCCTCCATGATCGGCGTTTCGCAGGTGCAGGTCAGCCGCATTGAAAAGAAGGCGCTCGAGCGGCTGCGCGCGTTTTTGTAGGTGACAAATCGACAAATTTATATTAAAATAGCATCACTACGAAAAAAGGTGAAGCTATGACAAGTGATTTTGAACAGCGATTTTTAAAGGCGCGGCGGGCGGTAATTGCAAGGCGCTTTTCCGCGCTCAACGATATGCAGCAAAAGGCGGTCCTCACGACCGAAGGGCCGCTTCTGCTTTTGGCCGGCGCGGGAAGCGGCAAGACGACCGTGCTCATTAACCGCATTGCAAACCTCATTGCTTTCGGCGAGGGTGCGGACTCCAACGAAATTCCGGATTACATCACAGAAGACGACGTGGAATTTTTAGAGCAGTATCTGAAAGCTCCGGAGTCTGAGAACCAGCCGAGAGCAGAAGCCCTTTCCGCGCTCCATCCGGCCGCGCCGTGGTCGATTTTGGCCATTACGTTTACGAACAAGGCGGCAAACGAGCTCAAGGACCGGCTGGGGAAGTTACTTGGCGAACAGGCGATGGACGTTTGGGCGATGACGTTTCACGCGGCGTGCTGCCGGATTTTACGGCGCGATATCGACCGGTTCGAGGGCTATTCCTCGAGCTTTACGATTTACGACACGTCGGACTCCGAGCGCGTCATCAAGGACGTTCTGAAAGAGCTGAACATGGATGAAAAGGCGTTTCCGCCGCGGCTGTGTCTGTCCGTCATCAGCAAGGCCAAGGACAAGGCGCAGCACCCGGACGCGTTTTCCAAGGTTGCCGACCGCGCGGGGGACTACCGCATGGAGAAGATCGCGCAGATCTACGAGGGCTATCAAAAGCGGCTGCATGATGCAAACGCGCTGGATTTTGACGATATCATTCTCAAGACCGTGGAGCTCCTGGACGCGTTCGAGGACGTGCGGACGTACTATCAGCGCAAGTTCCGCTACGTGCTCATCGACGAGTATCAGGACACGAACGAGCTTCAGTATAGGCTTTCGTCTCTTCTTGCGGGCGGGTATGAAAACATCTGCGTCGTGGGCGACGACGATCAGTCCATCTACAAATTCCGCGGCGCGACGATTGAAAATATTTTGTCTTTTGAAAAGCAGTACCGCGGCGCAAAGGTCATCCGCCTCGAACAGAATTACCGCTCGACGCAGTCGATTCTCAATGCGGCGAACGCCGTCATCTCCCACAATCAGGGACGCAAGGGCAAGAAACTCTGGACGAAAAACGACCCCGGCGACAAGATCACTGTCTATGAGGCGATGAATGAATCGGACGAGGCAAACTACGTCGCGGGGCGTATTTTCTCGATCTCGAAGGGGCGGAACTTCAAGGATTTTGCGATTCTGTACCGCACGAACGCGCAGTCGAACGCGTTGGAATACGCCTTCAAGCGCAACAGCATTCCATATCGCATCATCGGCGGCACGCGCTTTTTTGACCGCGCGGAGGTAAAAGACATGCTGGCGTATCTGTGCGTGATCAACAACCGCGCGGACGATCTCCGGCTTCTTCGCATCATCAACAATCCCCCCCGCGGCATCGGCGCAAAGACCATCGAAATGGCCTCCCGGCAGGCGGAAGCGGCGGGCGTGCCCCTTTATACCGTCATCTCCGATCCCTATAGCTATCCGAGCCTCGAGAAAGCGGCGGCAAAGCTGATGGCGTTTACGGTTCTCATCGAGGACTGCGCCGAGCTTCTCAAGACGCTCAGTCTGCCGGACTTTTACGAAGAACTCCTGATCCGCACCGGGTATGTCACAATGCTGGAGGGAAAAGACGATGTAGAATCGAGGGGCAGGCTCGAAAATATCCGAGAGCTCAAATCGAGCATTGTGAGCTACTGCGAGAATACCGACATGCCGACGCTCTCCGGCTTTCTGGAGGAGATTGCGCTCTATACAGACATTGAGCAGTACGACGCAGAGGCCGACGCGGTCGTCATGATGACGATGCACGCGGCGAAGGGTCTGGAATTTCCGCACGTGTTCCTCGTGGGACTCGAGGAAGGCCTGTTCCCAGGCAGCCGCTCGCTGGGCGACCCCGAGGAGATGGAAGAGGAGCGCAGACTCTGCTATGTCGCCATCACGCGCGCTAAGCGGTCGCTCACGATCTGCTACGCCCGGCAGCGCATGCTCTACGGCCGGACGACGACGAACATCGCCTCGCGCTTTGTGGACGAGATTCCACCCGAGTGTGTCGAGAAAATCGAGCAGCCGAAGCCCAAATACGACCAGCCGCGCGACTACGGAAGCTTCGGACGGGTCTCCATCTACGGCGACTACGAATCCTATTCCCCGCACCCGGCAGGAAGCGCGCCGCGAAAGGCGTATTCCTCTGTCATTTCGGAGGGTAAAAAGAAAGCGCCAGCCGTCAGCTTTTCCAAGGGCGAGATGGTGCAGCACAAGGCGTTTGGCCGCGGTATGGTCTTAAGCGTCATTCCGATGGGCAACGACGCGCTTTTGGAGATTGCCTTTGACGGCGTTGGAACAAAGAAGCTGATGGCGAACACCGCCAGCCAGCACATGACGAAGCTCTAAGAAACCTCTGAATCAATCCCCTACAGCTGATTGAAGCAGAGCTTCCTTAACCGGCATACGCCGGCCCGTTCCGGCATAGATTGATAGCCGGAGGTGGTGGCGATGAGCCGGCAGAAACGTTGCAGAAGACGGCTGCTTCTTTTGCTCCTGCTGCTTTTGACAGTGGGAAACGTCGTCCTTTTGCAGCTTCGCATCGCGCCGATGCTGCGCAAAATCGCGGAAAACCAGGTCGTGAACGCGGCCTCCGAGGCGATTTTCCGCGCTGTCACGCGCCAGCTGCAAACCGGAAGCGTCGACTACAACCGGATCATTGGACTTGAAAAGGACGCGTCCGGAAAGGTTTCGGCGCTCACGACCGACATGGAGCAGATCGCGCGGCTCAAGTCGGAGATTCTGACGCTTCTGGACGAAGAGCTTGCGAAGATGAACGACGAGGAAATTTCCGTGCCGGTGGGAAGCCTGCTGTTTCCGACGTTTTTTGCCGGGCGCGGGTTTTCGATTCCTGTGCGCGTGCTTGCGCTCAACAGCACGAACGCTGATTTTTACAGCCAGATCCAGTCGCTCGGCATCAACCAGAGCGTACAGCAGATCCGCATTACCTTCACCGTCGGCCTATCGTTTCTCACGCCGGCCGGAATTCAGGATACGGACGTGACCAGCGATGTGCTGGCGGCACAGACGATTCTCCTCGGCGATGTGCCGGAGAGCTATTTATACCTTGGTTAAACGAGAGGAAGTACCCATGGAAGCACAAAAAGAGATTCTTGAGCTCACAAGAGAGCTCGAGCACGCGGGGTTTTTATACTACGTGAAGGATGCGCCGGAGATGACGGACTACGACTATGACCGGAAGCTGCGCCGCTTGGAAGAGCTCGAGGCGCAGTATCCGGAATTCGCCCAGCCCAACAGCCCGACCAGACGCGTCGGCGGACAGGCGCTTGAGCAGTTTGTGAAGGTGCGCCATGCCGTGCCGCTCGAGAGCCTGCAGGACGTGTTTTCGTTCGACGAGCTGCGGGAATTTGACGAGCGGCTCCGCAAAGACGAGCCGGAAGCCATGTACAGTGTCGAGCCCAAGATCGACGGACTTTCCGTGGCGCTCGAGTATATAGACGGTGAATTTGTCCGCGGCGCGACACGGGGCGATGGACTCATCGGCGAGGACGTGACGGAGAACCTCAAGACTGTGCGTTCGATCCCGCTGCATCTCGAGAACGCGCCCGCAAGGCTCATCGTCCGGGGCGAGGTTTATATGCCGCGGGCCAGCTTTGAAGCGCTCAACCGCGCGCAGGAGCAGGCCGGAAAGCCGCTTTTCGCCAACCCCAGAAATGCGGCGGCGGGCTCTCTTCGGCAGCTGGACCCCAAAATCGCCGCGCAGCGTAAGCTCGACATCCTCGTCTTTAATTTGCAGCTTACCGAGGGCGCGACGTTTCGGACGCACACGCAGACGCTTGACTATTTAAGAAGTCTCCGCTTCAAGGTCATCGACTATAAGCTCTGCAAAACGATCGACGAGGCAATTACAACAATTTCCGGCATCGGCGAAACGCGCTACGATCTGCCGTATGACATTGACGGCGCGGTCGTAAAGCTCAACGACCTTGCGGGGCGCGCGCGCATGGGAAGCACGGCGAAGTTCCCGCGCTGGGCGGCGGCGTTCAAATATCCGCCCGAGGTCAAGGAGACTGTCTTGCAGGACATTGTCGTACAGGTTGGGCGGACGGGTGTATTGACGCCCCGGGCCATTGTCGCGCCAGTGCACTTGGCGGGAACGACGGTGACAGCGGCGACACTTCATAATCAGGACTTCATCACCCAGAAGGATATCCGCATCGGAGACACGGTCAAAATCCGCAAGGCAGGGGAGATCATCCCGGAAATTCTCGAGGTCGTGCCAGAAAAGCGGCCGGAGGGAACGGCGCCGTATTTCCTGCCCGATCGGTGCCCGGTCTGCGGCGCTCGGGTGGAGCGCGATGAGGACGGCGCGGCGCTTCGGTGCACCGGTGCGGAATGCCCGGCGCAGCTGTCGAGGAATCTTGCGCACTTTGTCTCGCGCGAAGCGATGAACATCGATGGCCTCGGCAGCGCGATCATTGACCAGCTGATTGAGGAGAAGATGCTTTCCAATCCGGCCGACCTCTACGCCCTTGATTTTGAAAAGCTCGCGACGCTTCCGGGGCTCGGGCAGAAGTCGGCGGACAATCTCAAAGCCGCGATCGACAAGAGCCGGGAGAACGACCTGTCGCGTTTACTTTGCGCCTTTGGCATCCGGCAGGTCGGCGTGAAGGCTGCAAAGGTGCTGGCAAGCCATTTCGGAACGCTCGACGCGCTGATGAATGCTTCGAAGGATGAACTCCTGGCCGTTCCGGACGTGGGCGAGACGACGGCAGATGCGCTTCTTAGTTGGTTCCAGAGCCCGCAGTCGCAGGACTTGATCGCGCGGCTGCGTGCGGCGGGCGTGAATTTTGAATCGCACAATCAGGTCACGGACACGCGCTTTGCGGGAAAGACCTTCGTTCTGACAGGCGCCTTGACGCTTTTCACGCGCGACGAGGCCACGGCCAAGATCGAGTCGTTCGGCGGCAAGGCGGCGGGCTCGGTCTCCAAAAAGACGAGCTACGTTGTGGCGGGCGAGAACGCGGGCAGCAAGCTCAAAAAGGCCAATGAGCTCGGTATTCCCGTTCTTTCCGAGCAGGAATTTCTGGACATGTTGGGATGAAGATCAAGCTTATCTGCAACTGCGGTCTTGCATTTGAATCCGGCGGTCAGACACTGCTCCTTGACGCGCTGACGCAGGAGCTCGCCCCATTTTACCGCGCGCCCGAGAAGACCCGGCGGGAGATCATCGCGGGGGAGGGAGAGTATGCATCCGTTTGCGGCCTTCTCTTTACGCACCTGCATCCCGACCACTTTGACCGGGAAGCGGCCGAAGAATTTTCCGCGCGGCACAAAAACGCATTGGTTTACATTCCGAGCCGCCGGGAGCCCGCGCCCGAGACGTTTTCCGTCGGCAATTTCACCGTCGAGCTCCACCGCGTGCGGCACACGCAGGTCGCCGGATACGGAAAATCCACGGTCGACGCGATGATCGTCTCGTGCGAGGGAAAATGCGTCTATGTTGCGTCTGACACGGCCCCGGAGGCCGCGATTCACGAAGGCATTCTTGCCGGACGAAAACCGGACGCGGCATTCTGGAACGGGGAGATGCTTCTTTATAAGCCTGAGCGTGAGATGCTGCATGATTGCGCAGAAAAATGCTTTATTTACCATATTCCAATCGACCCACAGGATGGACTTCGCAGGAAGCTAGAGCGCATTGTCTCGCGTTACCCGGAGGAGCTGGAAAACGTCCGGCTCTTGACGGCATATCCATCGGTTATTTCCCTATAATAAAACGCCTCGGTGCACTTGGAATTGCGCATCGAGGCGTTTTTGCACGCAAAGACTGCCTGCGGCATAGATTGATGCAGGGCGAAACGCCCCGGAAAATAGGAAGGAGTGTCAAAACCTTGAATCATCAAACCGATCAGGCGGAAAACGGCGTAATGACGCTGCCGCAGTGTGCGAACGCAGACGGTCAGCTGCCGTCTTGCGCGCCGCTTGCCAATCCATATGTCCCGTTCCAGCAGACGGGCGCCGATCTCTATACTGCCTCCTGCGCGCTCATCCGCGGGACGCTGTTCCCCGGGCTCGATCTTCCCTATGGCGGGCAGGAAAACACGCAGGAGAAGCTTGCAACTGCCTCTGTGGAGCTTCAGCAGATGGGCTTTGCGCTGCAGGAGCTGGCGCTTTATCTCGACACGCACGCGGAGGACACCGAGGCCGCGCAGCTTTTTAACCAGTACGTCGAGCTCTACCAGCAGGCCATCGAGCAGTACCAGCAGGGAAACGGACCGCTCACGCTCATGGACGCGGCGGCAAACGGAACGTACGACTGGCTCGCAGGCCCCTGGCCCTGGGAATACAGAAAGGAGCGGTAAGAGAACATGTTTGTCTATGAAAAGAAGCTTCAGTACCCGGTACGGATCCAGAACGTCAACCCGCAATTGGCAGCAATTGTAATTTCACAATACGGTGGTCCCGATGGGGAATTAGGAGCGTCTCTCCGCTACCTCAGCCAGCGCTACTCCATGCCCTACGACGCGCTCAAGGGCCTGCTTACGGATATTGGTACCGAAGAGCTGGGACACCTCGAGATGGTGGGTTCGATCGTCCATCAGCTGACGAGGACGCTCACGGAGGAGCAGATGAAAGAGCAGGGCTTCGCGCCGTACTTTGTTGACCACACGGCAGGCGTCTACCCGCAGGCTGCGTCCGGTACGCCGTGGTCGGCGGCGACAATGGCCGTGACGGGAGACCCAATGGCAGACCTGGTCGAGGATATGGCGGCAGAGCAGAAGGCGCGCGTGACGTACGACAACATCCTGCGGCTCAGTGACGACCCGGATGTGAACGATGTCATCCGGTTCCTGCGCGAACGCGAGATCGTGCATTTCCAGCGCTTTGGAGAGGCCGTGCAGCTGCTGCGCGAAAAGCTCGACGAGAAAAACGTCTACTACATGAACCCGGCGCTGATCTCGTAACGGGAATAAAAAGAGGGGAGTCCGAAAAATCGGACTCCCTTTGGTTATTTCTGCTCGGCGATGTAGAGTGACGCACGATTCTGGATCATGGCGGCTGTTTCGTCGAGCGTTTTTGCGCCCGCAAAGTAGGCGGCTGTTTCTTCGGTCAGGATGTTCATGAGGTTCTCGTCGAACGTAAAGACGCTCTTCGTCTGATTGATCAGATCACACACGGCCTTGTACTGCTCGGACGTGACGGCGTAAACATCGACAGTCTCGCTGAAGAACCCAACGGTGTAGAGGATGACCGGGATGGGATTGCCGCTTGCGTCAAGAATGGGATTTCCATCTTCGTCCATGACGTAGTCCTGCTGCATGGCGGCTTCTGCCTGCTGCTCAAAGGCCGATTTCAGCATCGGGAAGGCTGGCGACTGCATCTGTGCGTCCATCGACAGAAGCGAGCGGATAAAGCCCCACGCGCCGTCCTTGTCCTTGCAGGCGGTCGTCATGCAGATCGAGCCCAGCGGCACGAAGCCGGAGCCAAGTCCGTCTGACGCGCCCGGATAGCCCACGAAGCACACATCGTTGTCCATAGCGGCAAACTGGTAGTAGATATCGTCGAAGCCTGCAAAGGCGATATTGGCCAGCAGCTGCTGGCCCTGCCCCACGCGGCGGTAGTCGCTTTGGTACTCGTCAAAGTCAAAATTCGTGGTGTCAAATTCATCGGGGAAGGTGGTCGCAAAGGAAAGGATCGATTTGAATTCGTCGGTGTCAAAGCTGCATGTGCCAGCCTGCCAGTCGACAAAGCGGTTCAAGGCGCCCGACGCACAGAGGTAGAGCACGTGAGATTTCGTATAGTCAACGTTGAACACCGTCGCGCCCTCCGGGAGCTTTTTCAGCGCGTCTTCTACCTCGTCCGTCGTCCAAGACTCGTAGCCCCCGACAATTTCGCGTTTGCCCGCCGCGCTCACGACCTGAAAGCTCGTCGGAAGCTGATAGAGCTTGCCGTCGGTTTTGACCGCGTTCAGGACGCTTTCCATAAGTTTATCCGGAGATAGCGCGCTGTCCGCGTTCAAATACGGCAGCAGATCCTCCAGAAAGCCCTTGACCGCGTACTGCGCCACGGGAAGCTCTCCGCCGGAGACGTCGATGAGGTCGGGGAGATTGCCGGACAGAAGCTCCGTGTTGAGCTTCAGAAGCGCGGATGAGCTGTCTTCCGTATATGAGCCGGGGCTTGCGATGATCTCGCTGTACTCGGAATAGTCCAGCACTTCGATGCGGTACCGGTCGTTTTCCCGGTTGAATTTTGCGATCTGCTGGCGAAGCGACTGGCTCGGAGACAGCGTTGCAAGCGTTAAAACCATCTTTTCCGGGAGTGTCGAGGGATCAACCCTCTGCAAATCATAGAGCTCGTAGGTGGTATCTACGCCGCTGCCCTGCGTGCCCAGAAGTACGCGGAATGCTCCGTCTTCTTCCGCGTACAGGCTTGTCAGTTCCGTCGCGTCCAAGTCGCAGTCGAGAAGATTCAGAATTTTCTCACTCTGCTGGGCGTCCAAGTCGTAGCGGTAGATAGAGCCGTCGTCGAAGTAATAAAAGGCGTTCCCGCCTGCATCTAGGAAAATGTCCCACGTGTAGATGGGAATAAGGACATCCTCGCACCACGAGAGTGTTTCCGCGTCGATTGGCCGGAAGTTCATGCCGCCCGCGTCGGCGTAGAACAAGATGCCCGCCTGATTGGAAAGGCTGACGAGATTGCCGTACTTGCCGTCCTGATCGAGCGTTTTGATCAGCGCGCCGGTTTTGTCAAAAATATAGATAGTATCCGAATAGTCCGCGCAGACAAAATTTTCTGCGCCATCCAGCACGAGGCGGTTCAGGTAGACCTGCGATGGCTCGAGCTGTGAGTTGGAAAAATCAAGTCGGACTGTTTCCAGATAGGCTCCGTCAGAGGCAAAGCGGACGAGGAACCAGACGTATGCTGCGTCCTCCGCGTCAGATTCCGTCGCCTGGCAAAGCGCCCAGACCGAATTGTCCGCGGCTTTCACCAACGAGTTCACCTGCGGCCGGCCGGAGCCCTCCGACGGGAATTCCAGAGTGGTGAGCTGGCCGGTCGCAAGATCCTCGCGGTAGAGTGTGGACTCGTATTTGTGGTAGCCGTAAATTTTGCCGGTCGTTTCGTCAACGTCCTGCGTGGTTTCTTCGCTCTGCGTCATGGCGGCGAGGAAGAGTGCGCTGTCTGTAATGACGGCGGCCTGCACGGTGTCAAGCGGCTCTGGAAGGGGATTTGAGACCGCCTTGTAGGCGACCGCCTGCGCAGAGGCAGCAGTAGATTCTGCCGCATCATTTTGTTTCGCTTCGGCTGCTGTGCTTTGCTTCTTGCAGCCGGTGAAAAGCGCTGTGAGAAGCGCCAGCACAAGCGCGAGTGATACCATCCGTTTCATATTTCATGCTCCTTTTCAAATTTTTGTCCGGGAGCATCATAGCAGACTTTCAGGCCTTCTCGGCGTTTTTAAGGAAAGCTTAAGAAAAGCTTCACCAAAGAAAAACCTGCCTCCTAGGTGGGAGGCAGGCTGTTAGGGTGTATCTTCCAACTCCTAACGCACCCGGACAGCGGGTCTTTTCACGCTGCGCCGCGCCATTTTTCCTTGAAATACGTCAGTATTCCTGCGAAAAAATGTCTTGCTCAACGCAAAAATCCCTCGCTGCCGGTCACATTGGGAGTTGGAAGAATACACCCTAAAGTTTTGATTATGCCGCGTCGTTGACATAGCCTGGCGTGTAGTTCACAATCCGGCCGATTTCCTGCAGAGCCTTGACCTGCGCTTCGTTGACTGGGTTATCAAAGAGGTTCAGCTGCGTGAGCAGCGGGCAGTCCTCGAGGCCCGAGATATCAGAAATCTGGTTGTAGTCGGCGAAGATATAGTTGAGGGCGGGCAGACCCTTGAGGGGCGAGAGGTCCGTGAGCTGGTTGTTGTTGACGTTGATGCGCACGAGCTTGCAGGTTGCAGTATCGAATGCGGGCAGCGACTCGATCTGGTTATGACTCGCGAGGAAGTACGTCAGCTCCGGAAGATTTGCGATGACGGATACGTCCTTGACCTGATTGTCAGAAATATCAAGCACAGACAGGCTCACGCAGTCGGAGAGCACCGAAATATCCGAGATCTCGTTATTGGACGCATAGAGCTCCTGCAAGGAGGTGTTCCCTGCTAGGCTCGACAGGCGCGAGACGCCGCAGTTTTCGATATGCAGCCGCTCGAGCTCCAGGCAGCTGTTGAGATACGTGATCGATTTCACGGGATTGTTCGTCAGATACAGGTCTTTCAGGTGCTCGAGCGCCGTGATGGCCGTGAGGTCCGAGACAGAGTTGTTCGTCAGGTCGAGGTATTCGAGGTTCGACAGGCCGACGAGCGGATTGATGGCCGTGACCGCGCAGCTTTGCAGTACGAGCTTTTTGAGCTCCGGCAGCGTGCCGATGGCGTCCAACGTCGAGGTCGGAAGCGTCGTGCCCGAAAGGTCGAGTGTTTGCAGCGTCGTGAGCTGCGGGAGGACCGAAAGATCGAGTCCCGTTGCGTTCTGGATCGTGAGCGTTTTGAGGCCCGCAAAGCGCGTGAGGTCGGAAATGTCCTGCACGCCCTCGGGAAGGGTCAGCTCCTCAATCTCCCAGAGCTCGTCGGACATAATCGTATCGGATGCAGTTTTTCCGAGGAGCTCGCGCACATAGCTGTCCAAAGCGCTGTCTGAGAGCTTCACTTCTTCAACGACGCTTCCAATCGTGTAGCCGCCATAGACGGCGTCGCTCACAAGACCGTTTTCCGCGACTGTGACGACGACAACCTTGCTGTCTCCGGCCTCAAGTGTGACAGGCGCTTCATAGGCGTCCGTTTCGATGGAGGGGTAGTCCTGATTGACGGCGAGATAGGCCGTGCCGCCGGTAGCCGTGACGGCGACGTCAATGTATTCGCTGTAGTATCCGCTTTCGGGCGAAAGCACGGGGGCGTTTGGGCGAAGCGCATCGATCTGCGCTTTTACATCCGCGCTTGTGATGCGATCTAACATCTGTTCCGCGTCTAAGATCTTGTCCTGCTCAATGTATGTTTTGGAAAGCGCAACATACAGCTGCACAGATTCGGGGTTATTGGTGATGGCACTGACAAGGGTGTACTCGGCCTTCGTGTAGTTGCCGCTGTTGATATACGCCTGCGCCAGCCGGACGGGGAGGTTCGCGTTGTTGGGCGAGAGCTTGCAGGCCGTCTCGTAGAGCGACACGGCGCGGTTGTAGCGTCCGGCGTCATAGAAATAATCGCCCCAGTGGGCAAAGACGCTCATCGTTAAATCCGGCCGCTGGACAAGGAAGAACCAGCATGCCGCGCCGATGATCGCCACAACGAGCAGCACGATCAAGAAAATTTTCAGAATATATTTCATCGCATAAGCTCCTGACAGACAAAGTAACAGTTTGTCATATTATACGGCTTTCCAAAAAGCGTGTCAAGTATGGCGTTATGTCAAGCGGCATATTTGCGGCCGCGCGGCCATACGATGGAGCAAAAGGAGGTGGCGGCATGAAAACAATCGTGGCGTGCGCGCTGCTGGCGGCGCTGGCCTTCGGGCTTCTGCCGGGAATGGAGCAGCAGTGGATACCGGAGGACGACGGGCTTGTGCTGCTGGTCGAGACGGATGCAGCGCAGAACGAAGCGGCGCAGAGCGTTTCCGGCGCGGCAGACGATCTGGACCCAGCGGAGACCCTGGACAACCGGACGGTCCGGCTTCTCGCGGGGGAGGAGATTTTGGAGCTTTCCATGGAGGACTACCTGACGGGGGTTCTGCTGAGCGAAATGCCGGTCGATTTTTCACCGGAGGCGCGCAAGGCACAGGTGGTTGCTGCCCGGACGTTTACGTGTCGGAAGCTCGAAAGCCCAAAGCATACGCAGGCAGACGTGTGCGCGGACTTCGCCTGCTGTCAGGCGTGGACGAGCCGGGGGGATTTGGAACGGAAATACGGCGATGATTTTACTGCGGTATGGCAGAGCGCGCAGAAGCTTGTGCGGGAGCTGGCTCCTTTGTTCCAACCCAAAGCAATTGTGGGCTATTTTTATATGATGCTC
>CALCJW010000098.1:0-2545 GCA_937967235.1 uncultured Clostridia bacterium | reverse complement strand
GTACTCAGTTCCAGATAGAACATCGGCAGGACGCCCCATTCTTCCGCCGCTTTCAAGTAACCTCATGACCACCATCGGTCACTCCTTCTTCTCTCCGCTGCGTCTGGAGCGCGACATCTGCGATTTCCACACGCGGGTCATCGACGGCGTGACGCATATCACTGACACTCCGGGTCTGGGCATTCAGATCGATCAGGAGGCGCTCGAGTTCTATACCGTGAATACCTGCTGCGTCGAATAAAAGCAGCGGGCAAAATAAAACAAAATCTACAATCATGAAAGGCGGAGCATTGATTATGAGTACACAGAAAGTCTGGGCAATTATCGGCGGCGGCAATGGCGGGCAGTCCATGGCAGGTCATCTCGCGCTCCTCGGTCAGAAGGTTCGTCTGTACGACGTCATGCAGAAGACGGTCGACGAGCTGAACGAAACGAAAACCATCGCCCTGCATCACGCGGTCGAAGGTGTCGGCACCATTGAGTTTGCCACCACCGACATTGGCGAAGCAATGGACGGCGCGGACAACATCATCCTTGTGCTGCCCTCCATCTATCACGAAAGCATGGCGCGCAAGATGGTTCCGCATCTGAGAGACGGTCAGGTTGTCCTGCTGCATCCAGAAGCCTCCTGCGGCGCAATCGCCTTCCGCAAGGTCATGAAGGAGATGGGCTGCACGGCGGACGTCGTGATCGGCGCTGCCTGCACACTGCTCTACTCCACCCGTATCCAGAAAAACGGCGAGGTCTACATTTTCGGCATCAAGAACGCCGTGCCGATCGCCGCGCTGCCCGCAACCGACAACGCGCGTCTTGCCGCAGCAATCTGCGATGTCATGCACTGGTTCGTTCTCACGGACAACGTGCTGATGACCAGCATCGACAACCTCAACGCCATGATGCACGGCGCGCCCATGATTCTCAACACCTCCCGCATCGAGGCAGATCCCCCGCAGGACTACCTGTATTACCACGATGGCATCACGCCCAGCATCGGCAAATTTGTCGAGACGATGGACAAAGAGCGTATTGCCATCGCCAAGGCGCTCGGCTTCCATCAGAGGACGATCCGTGAGGAATACATTGATATGTACTCCTGCGGCGACGAGACCACGCCTCTGTACCAGCTCTGCAAGAACAACCCCGGCTACGACGGCATCAAGTGCGCAAAGACGCTGAAAACCCGCTATGTCCTCGAGGACATTCCGTATTCTCTGGTGCCGCTGCACGCGCTGGGCAAGGTTGCCGGCGTGCCGACGCCCTGCATGGATGCAATCATCACGATCGGTCGTGCTATGATGGGCGACGAGATGGACGAAGGTCGTACCGCCAACTCCCTCGGTCTGGACGGCATGACGAAAGAGCAGTTCCTGAACTATGTCAATAACGGCTGATTGCGGCTGTTATTTCTAACATATCCTCCCCCCAGCGGAGCGCCCGGCTGTTGCGGCAGCCGGGCGCTGTCTCGTTTCTGGCAGCCATGCGCGCAGCGCTGCGTTTGCACATACGGCAAGTCTTTCTTCCAATGACGCACTCGCTTTCCGGTATTGAAACAGCCAGAAAGGTCAAGATTTCCATCGCACATCAGGAGCCTGCCGCCCTTTGCAGCATCGTCGGGCAGCTCTTCTGGAAAACCCCAGCTGTCAGATGGGATACCATCCGACAGCCGGGGTTCGTATATAGGATATTCAGGATGAAAACAACGTTTTTTGTTTGTTTACGCCGGGAAGAGCGTTTCGTATATCTTGCGGATATCCGCCTTCGTCATGGGCCTTGGATTCTGATCGAGCAGGCGCTTGACCTCAAACGCAGAATCGGTCAGGAAATCAATATCGTCGCGGCTGACATGATAGGCAGAAAGATCTGTCGGGATTTCGAGCGTGCGCACGAGCGCGCAGACACGCTTCACAACCTCGTCGGCACGCTCCTTTTGGGAGAGCGACGCATCAACGCCAAGGGTATCGGCAATCTGGCAGTAGCCGTCGATGCAGGCGTCCTCGTTATACTCCATCACCTGCGCCAGCAGCATCGCATTGGACACACCGTGTGCAATGTGATACGAGCCACCGAGCGGATACGCAAGTGCATGCACAGCTACGGTGCTGGAGGTGTTGATGCAGATACCGCCGTAGAACGCAGCAAGCAGCATATTCTCGCGCGCCTGCATGTCGTCCGGATGCCGGAAGCACTGCTCGAGATTGTCGAAAATCAGGCGGATGGCACGCAGGGAGAAGGTCTGGCAGACCGGGTTTGTTTTCTTGGAAATCAGGGTCTCGATCGCGTGGCACAGTGCATCCACGCCGGTTGCCGCTGTAATCTTTGCCGGAACCGTCAACGTCAGAACCGGGTCAAGGAGCACATAAGTCGGAATGAACTTGCTGCTCACAACGCCGACCTTCAGGTTCTTTTCCTGCACGAGAACGATAGCGTTCTGCGTGGCTTCCGAGCCGGTGCCCGCCGTCGTCGGAATGAGGACAGTGGGAACGGGGGTGTGGGAATCCTCTTATGACGCTGTACTCCGCGAAGTGAAAGAGGAGACAGGTCTTGA
>CALCJW010000097.1:0-10422 GCA_937967235.1 uncultured Clostridia bacterium | reverse complement strand
CGTTTCGGGGAACGCACCCCCGTGCTCGTCCATGATCACCTTCGCGGCCTTTTGCAAATTCCACACGCGGCTGTAATATCCAAGCCCCTCCCAGAGCTTCGTCAGCCGGTCGGGCGGGCAGTCGGCCAGCGCTCTGATCGTCGGAAGCTCGGATAAGAACCGCGCGTAATAGCCCTTCACGGCCTCCACTCTCGTCTGCTGGAGCATGATCTCCGACAGCCACACGTGATACGGCTCTCTGTCCTGCCGCCACGGGAGCTCCCGATGCCCCGCGTCGTACCACATGCAAAGCTTCTCCCCCAATTTTTCCGGCAACGGCCTCATATCCTTCACGCTCCCTTCGCAATACACCTATTGTATCCGCCCCTTACGCGCTTGTCAAATCACCGCAGCGCCGCTATAATGGACATGTTCGAAAACACAACATTTCTGATAAGGAGCGAACGCATGAAGCTCAATAGCCGCACAATTCTAACCGGTCTCGCGTTTTTGTCCATCTGCGCCTTCTGGCAGATGTACGACAACGTCATCCCGCTCATTCTCACCAAAACCTTCCACATGAACGAAACCCTCTCCGGCTCGATTATGGCGGCGGACAATATTCTCGCACTCTTTCTCCTTCCGTTTTTCGGCGCGCGTTCGGACAAAACGAACACGAAAATCGGCAAGCGCATGCCCTACATCCTCTTCGGAACCGGCTGCGCAGTCATCCTCATGAACCTTCTGCCGCTGATCGACAACAGCTATGCGGCCGCCCCTTCTCCCTTCAAGACGGTAAGCTTTGTCATCGTCCTCGGCCTTTTGCTTATCGCCATGGGAACCTACCGTTCCCCCGCCGTCGCGCTTATGCCGGACCTCACGCCGAAGCCTCTTCGCTCGCGCGCGAACGCCATCATCAACCTCATGGGCGCCGTCGGCGGCATGGTGTACCTTGGCGTTGCGGCAATTTTATACTCGCAGAAGCGTCTGGATGCGATAGGGCTTACGAAGGCGGACCGGCTCGACTATCAGCCGCTGTTTCTGATTGTCTCGGCTATCATGTTTGTCTCCGTCGGTGTTCTGTTTCTCAAGATCAAAGAGCCAAAGCTCACAAAGGAAACTCAGGAATTAGAGGCGCAGCACTCCGAATGGAATCTCGCTGAAACGGACGCCTCCGGACACGAGGTGCTCCCCAAGTCCGTCCGCAAAAGTCTCGGCTTTCTGCTCGCATCGATTGCCCTGTGGTTCGCGGGCTACAACGGCGTGACCACGTGGTTCACGACCTACGTTGCAAGCATCATGGGACAGGGCCTCGGCGGCGCATCCACCTGTCTTCTCATTGCGACCGGCGGCGCGATCGTCTCCTACATTCCTGTCGGCGCGCTGGCCTCCAAAATCGGGCGCAAGAAGACCATACAGCTGGGCGTCCTCCTGCTGGCCGCGTGCTTTGCGCTCGGCTATGTGCTCACGACGAGCTTTTCTTCCATCAACGCCGTCATGTTCCTCGTCTTCGCGCTCGTGGGGCTTGCGTGGGCGGCCATCAATGTGAACTCCCTTCCGATGGTCGTCGAGATGTGCCGGGGCTCAGATATCGGCAAGTTTACCGGCTACTACTACACCGCCTCCATGGCCGCGCAGGTCGTGACCCCGGTGCTCGCCGGAACGCTCATGCGAAACATCAGCTACAAAATTCTCTTCCCCTACGCGGCCGTTTTTGTCTCTTTGTCCTTTGTCACCATGTGCTTCGTGCGCCACGGAGACGGCAAGGCGGAAGCAAGAACCGGTCTTTCCGCGTTCGAGGATATCGATTAAATCAAAAGAAGGCGTTTAAATGCTCATTGCACTCATCATCGTTCTTGCGCTCGCCACATTATATCTTCTTGCCCTGCAAGGCCGACGCAATCACCCGCTCTGGAAAACATTCCGCCATCAGCGCTTCTGTCACCGGGGCTATCACGACAAGCCGCAAATTCCCGAAAACAGCCTTCCCGCCTTCCGCCGCGCGATCGACCACGGTTGGGGTGCAGAACTCGACGTGCACCTGCTCAAAGACGGTACGCTCGCTGTGTTCCACGACTCCGACCTCTCCCGCTGCGCAGGCGTTTCCGGCATGATCGAGGACCTGACGCTTCCGGAATTAAAAAAGCTCCGTCTCGAGGGAACGGACGAGCAAGTCCCGCTCTTCGATGAGGTGCTTGCGCTGTTTGAGGATGCAGCGCCTCTCATCATCGAGCTCAAGAGCGCAAACGGCAACCATTATGCGCTTTCAAAAGCGGTCTGCGAGCGGCTGGATTCTTATAAGGGTAAGTTCTGCATCGAGTCGTTCGACCCCTTCTGCGTGCTGGACGTCAAAAAGCTCCGCCCCGAGATCTGCCGCGGCCAGCTGTCGATGAACTTCTGCAAGGACCCGTCCGGCCTTCCTTTTTATAAACGCGTGATCGCAGGCAATATGCTTCTGAATTTTCTCACGCGCCCAGACTTTATCGCCTATCAGTTTGAAGACCGCAAATGCCTTTCCCCCGCGCTCTGCCGGACGCTCTGGGGCATTCAGGAGGTCAGCTGGACGATTCGCCGGAAGGAAGACCTTCTGGAAGCGGAGCAGGCGGGCTCCATCGGTATTTTCGAGTGCTTTGACCCGGACGAGCCGTAATTTTTCGCCCGCCTCTTTCTTTTTGCTTCGAGCGTGCTACAATAGTAGCCGCACAGAGCACGCTGTTGCGGAAAATTCCGCCCTGCCGGTCCAAATTGAAAGGGAGATGGCGCATCATGTGGATTTTATATGCGTTCGGCTCGGCGCT
Organism: uncultured Clostridia bacterium; assembly: GCA_937967235.1. Taxonomy (GTDB): domain Bacteria; phylum Bacillota; class Clostridia; order Oscillospirales; family Oscillospiraceae; genus CAG-170. Next base: position 7,645 of record CALCJW010000097.1, on the reverse strand, counting down.
GTTCGCGGGGCTGACGGCGGTGCTTGCCAAGTGCGGCATCCGCAAAACGGACTCGACGGTCACGACCGCCATCCGGACGATCGTCGTTCTGATCTTTTCATGGCTGATGGTGTTCATCGTTGACTCCCAATCGCAGCTATCGCAAATTGACGCAAAGACGCTTCTGTTTCTGGTGCTCTCGGGACTTGCGACCGGCGCAAGCTGGCTGTGCTATTTCCATGCGCTGCAAATCGGCGACATCAACAAGGTCGTCCCCGTCGATAAATCGAGCACCGTTCTCACCATTCTGCTCGCCGTCATCTTCCTCCACGAGAGCCTGAGCCTCACAAAGGGCGTCGGTATTGTGCTCATTGCCATCGGCACATATCTCATGATCGAGAAAAAGCAGTCGACCGGCGCTGCGAAGAAAGGCGCGAGCTGGTTACTCTACGCGGCGGGCTCGGCGGTCTTCGCGAGCTTAACCTCCATCCTCGGAAAAATCGGCATTTCCGGCGTAGAGTCGAACCTCGGCACGGCCATCCGCACGGGCGTGGTGCTCGTGATGTCGTGGATGATGGTCTTCGTGACCGGCAAAAGCGCGAAACTCCGCGAGGTCCCGAAGGGCGAGCTCGGCTTTATCTGCCTGTCAGGGCTCGCCACCGGCGCAAGCTGGCTGTGCTATTATAAGGCCCTGCAGGATGGCCCGGCCAGCGTCGTCGCGCCCATCGACAAACTCAGCATTCTCGTGACGATCCTTTTTTCCTACCTCGTCTTTCACGAGAAGCTCTCGAAAAAATCCGCCCTTGGCCTTGCAATTCTCGTCGGCGGCACGCTTTTGATGCTGCTCTGAACAAAAAAACACTTGGGTGCATCTGAATTCTGGCAAACCCGCCGGTTTTCCGATGCGCCCTTGCATTTTCTTCCGCCGCTTGGTATGATAAAGCTATGGAAAAAAGAGTGTCTTATTATGTCAGCCGCAAGAGCTTTCTTGTCTGGCTGAGCGCTTTGGTCATGACGGCTTCGGCAGCACTCCGCATCGCATATTCCTGCGGGAAAGGCGCAGATGCATCGACGGTGTGGTTCCAGATTGTGCTTCCGGCTGCGGCCTGCCTGATCTTTGTGCTGATGATATTGCTTGGCGGCGAAGAGCGGTTCTACCGCACGGCCATCCCGGCCTTCATGCTCGCCATCTACTACAGCGTGCGCGTGTCATCGGTTCTGCCGAGCCTGAGCCTTCGCTTCGTGTTCTGGGTCGCGTACCTTGCCATGGCAGGGCTCTACGCCGCTACGGTCTCCGGTCGCCTGCGCAACAACTGGGCGTTGGTTCTGCTGCTGGCTGCCGCGATCGCCGTTCTGGCCTATACACACCGCATGGCCTTTACCGGCGGCAACTGGTCAGGACGCGTGGGATTTCTGCCCGAGCTTCTGTTTTTGACGGGCGGCTTTTTTACCGTTCTTGCCATGCAGCCGCACGCCGACGGAAAGTACCACCCCACCTGGGGCGACCGTGTCGACGGCCGCAAGTTGCGGACGCTGGACCCCGTGCAGGTTGTCGCAAACTACATCATGCCGACGCGCGTTGGGTCTTCCAACTTCGTGCGGGACTCTGTAGAGATCACCGCCATGGAGCGCTACATCCGCGAAAAGCGCCGCGCGGGGCTTACAAGCTTCGGCATTACGCATGTGTTCTTAGCAGCTTACGTGCGCACCGTGGCCAAATACCCGGCGCTCAACCGCTTCTTATCCGGCCAGCAGGTCTACAGCCGCGGCGATGATATCCAGTTCTGCATGATGGTCAAGGAGGAGATGTCCACCGACGCTCCTGAGAGCGCGATGAAGCTCCACCTGACGCCCACCGACTCGGTCGAGGATATCTACCGCAAGATGACCGAGCAGGTCACGCGCATCAAAGAGGCCTCCGACGCAAGCGACTTTGATAAGACGGCGAAGCTTCTGTCCCTCATTCCGGGCATTGTGTTTAAGTTCGTCGTCTGGCTTTTGAAGGTCGCGGACTATTTTGGTCTTCTTCCGAAGTTCTTACTCGAGGTCAGCCCGTTCCACGGCTCGATCTTCTTTACCTCCATGGGCTCGCTCGGCATTCCGCCGATCGTCCATCACCTCTATGATTTCGGCAACCTCCCGGTCTTCTGCGCCTTCGGCTGCAAGTATCGGAAGAATGAAATTGACATGGAGGGCAATCTCGTCCAGCGCAAGTACATCGACTTCACCGTCAACACCGACGAGCGCATCTGCGACGGCTTCTACTTTGCAACCGCCCTCAAGCACATGAAAAAATTCCTCCAGCACCCCGAGCGCCTCGACGAGCCTTTAGATGAGGTCGTCAAGGACGTGGACTGACGCTTAAAAACCTCGTAGAGTTTCGCCATCCGCAGATGGCGAAATAAAGTAGAATATATTTTATCCGGCGGCTTTGCTGACCGGAAAAATACCGCTCACCTCGCAAGTGTAGAATTCGTGCGCCTCGGGCGCACGAATTCTGCGCGCAGTCGAGGTGCATTTTTTATCCGAAAAGCAGTTGCTTTTCGGATAAAAAAACCGGCTTCCCGAAGCTTCGGGAAGCCGGTTTTTCATTGATACTTTACCAAATGCGCTTTGTCTTCACATCGTCGAGCACTCTGGCCGCGAAGTCTTCCTGGCTCATTGCGCCAAGATCCTCGCCGCCGCGCGTACGGACGGAGACGGTTGCGTTTTCCATATCACGGTCGCCGACCACGAGCATGTACGGCACCTTGCCGAGCGTTGCCTCGCGGATCTTCTTGCCGATCTTCTCGCTTCTCGCGTCAACCTCCACGCGGATGCCCTGCGCGTTCAGCTGATCGGCAACCTCGTTCGCATAGTCGAGCGCGCGGTCGGTGACGGGCAGCACCTTGACCTGCACGGGGTTGAGCCAGACCGGGAACGCGCCCGCAAAATGCTCGGTGATCACGCCGATGAAGCGCTCGATGGAACCGAGCACGACGCGGTGGATCATGACCGGGCGGTGCTTGAGTCCGTCTTCGCCGGTATACTCGAGCTCAAAGCGCTCGGGAAGCTGCATGTCGAGCTGGATCGTGCCGCACTGCCATGTTCTTCCCAGCGAGTCTGCCAGATGGAAGTCCAGCTTCGGGCCGTAGAACGCGCCGTCGCCTGCGTTGACGGTAAAGCTCTTGCCCATCTCGGTGATAGCCGCGCTCAGCGTATCCTCCGCGAAACGCCAGTCCTTCTCGTCGCCGATGTGGTCGTCCGGCATGGTCGACAGCTCGATGGCGTAGGACAGGCCGAACGTCGAATAGACCTCGTCGAAGAGCTTGACGACGTTCTTAATTTCGTCCTTCATCTGATCCCATGTCATGAAGATGTGCGCGTCGTCCTGCGTGAAGCAGCGCACACGGAACAGGCCGTGCAGCGCGCCGGAGAGCTCATGGCGGTGGACCAGACCGAGCTCACCGACTCTGAGCGGCAGGTCGCGGTAGGAGTGCGGCTCGCTGGCGTAGACCATCATGCCGCCCGGGCAGTTCATGGGCTTGATGGCGTAGTCCTCGCCGTCGATGACAGTGGTGTACATGTTCTGCTTATAGTGGTCCCAGTGACCCGAGCGCTCCCAAAGGCGGCGGTTGAGGATCATCGGGGTCGAAATTTCGACATAGCCATAGCGCTTATGCACCTCGCGCCAATAGTCGATCAGCGTGTTCTTGAGCACCATGCCCTTCGGCAGGAAGAACGGGAAGCCGGGACCCTCCTCAGTCAGCATGAAGAGCCCAAGCTCCTTGCCGAGCTTGCGGTGGTCGCGCTTCTTGGCCTCTTCGATTCTGGCAAGATACTCGTCGAGCTGCTCTTTTTTCGGGAAGGCCACGCCGTAGATTCTCTGGAGCGTCTGGCGGTTGGAGTCGCCGCGCCAGTAGGCCGCATTGCAGGCGGTCAGCTTGATGGCGTTGCCCTTGATGCGGCCGGTCGAGTCGAGGTGCGGGCCGGCGCAGAGATCGGTAAACTCGCCCTGCGTATAGAACGAAATGTGCGCGTCAAGCGGAAGATCGTTGATGAGCTCGACCTTGTAGGGCTCGTTCTTCTCTTCCATATACTTGATGGCTTCCTCGCGCGGCAGCTCAAAGCGCTCGAGCTTCAGCTTTTCCTTACAGATCTTGCGCATCTCCGCCTCGAGCTCTTCCATGATCTCCGGCGTAAAGGCAAACGGCGCGTCGAAGTCATAATAGAAGCCGTTGTCGATCGAAGGGCCGATGGCCAGCTTGACCTCCGGATGCAGCCGCTTGACGGCCTGCGCCAGAACGTGCGAACAGGTGTGCCAGTAGGTTTTGCGATAGGCCTCGTTTTCAAACGAGAATTCATTGTTTTCTGCCATGGTTTTTGTCTCCTTCCAATTTCTTTGGGGTAAAGAAAAACGCTTCACCCCCGACTTAACATTCAGGGGTGAAGCGGCAACGCTCCACGGTTCCACCCTGCTTACGGAAAAATCCGTCGCTCGTGACCTCTGTAACGGGAGGCTCCCGGCGCAGCTTACTGCAAGAATTCTCCTGTTTCTGCCGCGCGGCTCAAAAGCGGTATCCCAATCCCGCAAGCCCAAGACTCTTGCACCATGTGAGCCTCTCTCTGCGAGCCGCAATGGACGGGACATTTCTTTCTCCATGCCTGTAACGTAGAGACTATAGCACGTTTTTTGGCCCGTGTCAAATGCGTTTGCTGAAAAAACGCAAATTTTACTAATTTGTCACAAAATTCACGTTTTTGTCATAAACTTTTTACTTTTTCAGCAAGATTATTTCTATTTCGCCATGCACGCAGCAATATATTCTATGCAAAATAATCCGGTTTATTCATGATTTTGCATATTTCTCTTGACTTTTTTCAGATTATCGGTATAATGTACAAATAGATACCGATTCGTAACATGTCTGTATCTTATTTGTAACCATGTATTCTATCATGTTTCTGATTTCTGAAAGGAGTGTTGCTGCAATGATGCTGACAGCAAGGATCAAGTCCTGCGCCGCGGCCGTCTGCGTGCTGGCGGGCTGCCTGCTGCTTCCCAATGCGCAGGCAAAAGCAGAGTCCATTTCCCTGCCGGAACGTGCCGAAACTGTTCAGACGCAGTCCGCGCCCGCGGCAAAATCCGCACAGGCCGAAACCGCCATCGTAACGCCGCTGGCGCTGGAAACCGTTGCGCTTCCCGTCAAGGAAGAAGCCGTCACAGAGGAGCCTTTGGCGGAGGAAGCGTCCGTCACGGAGGAAGCGCCGGAGGAGGCCGCCGAGGAAACGCCCGCGCCCGAAGCGGATAACGCCATCGCGCGAGCCACGAAGGCAGACCATGAGCGCCCGGATGATCTCGTCAAGCTCGGGGACTTCATCGCCACCGCCTACTGCGTCACCGGCCAGACCTCGACCGGCACGCAGACGACCGTCGGCAGGACGCTGGCCGTCAATCCCTACGTCATCCCTTACGGTACGGAGGTCTGGCTTTACCTGGAGGACGGCACGTTCGCGGGCGATTTCATCGCCGAGGACACGGGCTCCAACATGTTAGCCAACCCCAACGTGATCGATATCTACATGGGGCAGGATTCCTATAACGACTGCATCCTCTGGGGCGCGCAGAACGTCGAGGTCTATATCCGCGCCACTGCCGAGTCCGAGACCGCACAATAAAGAACGCAATTGAAAAACTGCCTTTCGCCTGCTACAATAGACGAAAGGCAGTTTCCTGTATTTTAACATGTGTATCGAGGTTTCTATGGATCTTTGTAATATTAGCGACATCAAAGCGCTTTTGACCCGCCACGGCTTCCACTTTTCCAAGGCCAAGGGCCAGAACTTTCTGACGCAGAGCTGGGTCCCGCGCGAGATCGTTCTGGACGCCGGAATTAACGACACCTGCGGCGTTCTGGAGGTCGGCCCCGGTATCGGGCCCTTAACGCAGCAGCTGTGCAGAAACGCAAAGAAGGTCGTGGCCGTCGAGATCGACCGCAGCCTGCAGCCGGTGCTCGCCGAGACGATGGCGGGAAACGAAAATTTGGAGATCATCTTCGGCGATATTCTGAAAACGGATATCAGAGCTCTGGTGCAGGCGGAGTTTCAGTCGCTTCGCCCGATGGCCTGCGCGAACCTTCCCTACTATATTACAACGCCCGTTCTGGCCGCGCTTCTTGAGAGCCGCGCGTTTGAGGCCGTGACGGTCATGGTGCAGAAAGAGGTCGCCCAGCGCATCTGCGCGCCCGCCGGAAAGGGAGACTACGGCGCATTCTCGGTCTTCTGCCAGTATTACGCGGAGCCCGAGCTCCTCTTTGACGTGCCGCCCTCGTGCTTCATTCCGCAGCCGAAGGTCACCTCGAGTGTCTTAAAGCTCACGATGCGCGCCGCACCCCCCTGCGAAATTCCGGATGAAAAGCTCTTCTTCCGCGTCGTGAAGGCAAGCTTTGCCCAGCGCAGAAAGACGTTACTCAACGCCCTGTCCTCCGGCTTCGGCGAATATTCCAAGCCGCAGATTGCCGCCGCCATCGAAGACGCAGGCTTCTCTCCCACCGTTCGCGGCGAGACGCTGGACATTCCGGGCTTTGCCGCCGTCTGCGCGGCGCTTTTGAAGCTTTGAGATACTATATCTATATCGTCCGCTGCAAGGATGGCTCGCGCTACACCGGCATCACGACCGACCCCCGCCGCCGCATGCGAGAGCACGTCCTGCGCCTTCCCGCGGGCGCAAAGTACACAAAGAGTCACCCCGTCGAAGCTCTGGAGGCGCTCTGGGCGGCGGAGACGAGAAGCGAAGCGTCCGTGCTGGAGGCCGCCATCAAACGCCTGCGCCCCACGCAGAAGCGGCAGCTTACCGCGCAGCCGGACAGTCTGGTCCTATTTCTCGGCGCAAAGCTCGACCCATCCCGCTATCAGCCGGAAGCGGTCTTTTCCCTTGATGAAATTCTGAACGAGCAATCGTAGCGTCATCCGCTTCCAAGCCATTCGCCTCGTGCGACTGCGCCTGCCTCCCAGCAAACGCATCTTTTTACGGTACACACAAACGCTCCCCTGCGCCGATGTCTGCATCGACGCAGGGGAGCATTTTGGTAAGCTTACAGATTGTGCACACGCAGCGCGCGGATGGCGTTGAGGACCGCGAGCACCATCACGCCGACATCTGCAAAGATAGCCGCCCACATGTTGGCCGCGCCAAGGGCAACGAGCGCAAGGCAGGCAAACTTCACCATGAGGGCAAAGACGATGTTCTGATAAACAATGCCGATGCACTTGCGCGAGATTTTGATGGCCTTTGCGATCTGCAGCGGCTCGTCGTCCATGAGGACAATGTCGGCGGCTTCGATGGCCGCATCAGAGCCCATTGCGCCCATGGCGATCCCGATATCGGCACGCGAGAGGACCGGCGCGTCGTTGATGCCGTCGCCGACGAAGGCAAGCTTTGCCTTGCCGGACTGCCGGGAAAGAAGCGCTTCCACCTTCTCAACCTTATCTGCGGGCAGAAGATCGGAGTAAACCTCGTCCACACCGAGCTCCTTCGCAACGCTGTCTGCAACCTTTTTCGCATCGCCCGTCAGCATGACGGTTTTCGTTACGCCTGCGCGGTGCAGCTGCTCAATGGCTTTCTTGGAGTTGGGCTTTACCACGTCGGAGATCACAATGTGCCCGGCGTACTTCCCATCGACGGCCA
>CALCJW010000096.1:0-16327 GCA_937967235.1 uncultured Clostridia bacterium | reverse complement strand
GCGCGAGACGGACAGCCGTACTCACCAAAATCGATTTTGCGGTCTTGCCCGCGGCTAATTTGAAAACCTTATATTGCCGGACGGCAACGCTGTCCGGTTTTCTGCGCTCTATGGATTCAAAAAGCAAATCGAGCGGAGACACATGCCCTTCATCTTCCTCGCGCACCTCGGCGTATTCCAGCACGCGCATGACCATTGAGAAGTTCTGCTCATATTCCGGAGCTTCCTGAAACAGCATGAGAATGATCGCCTGCAGGAGTGCGGTTTCGGCTTTGGTCCAGAACGGGTCGGACTCGTGGCTGCCCTTTGGGGTAGTGGACTGGATCAGGTTGTTGACCAGCTTCAGCACGTCCTTTTCGTCGCGCAGATAACAGAACGGATTGTAGCCGTCCGATTGTTCCAGATTCACAAGGTTCAGAACGCGCACGTCGTAGCCCTGCTCTTTAAGGTAACCGCCCGTGGCAAGCAGGACTTCGGATTTCGGGTCCGTAATGACGTAGTTCGTGTTTGCGGTCAGGATGTTCGGCAGCACAAAGCTGCGTGTTTTGGCTGCGCCGCTGCCGCCGATGACCAGCACGTTGAGAGAGCGGCGGTGCTTGTGCGTATCCAAACCGAGCCGGACGTGCTGGGTCAGCGGGATGCTGTCTTTCTGTGCGAACTGCGCGTTGACGGATGCAGGCGTAGCCCACGCCGCGGAGCCGTGTTCCTCGCCGTCGCGGGTCCTGCCCTGATTCGTCCGGTAAAGCAAAACTGCCATGCCGTAAGCGGCAAGGCAGATGAGGATGGTGGGCAGGCTTTTGTCTGTCCATATGATATTCGTCGGCTGCTCCAGTGCGCTGGTCAGATTCCGCAGCAGCTCTGGCAGCCCGCCGCCAAGAGACTGCGCCAACAGCAGGGCAAGCCAAACAACGGGGATTGTGCCAATGAGATAAAACAGGGTAAGCTCTGCCGGGAGCATGGGTTGTCTGTCATTATGGAGGGAAAGCCCTCCAAAGCGGTCAGCTATATTGAATGGCTCCGTCAGTCCAAAGGTCAGCCGACGTTCCGCTCCATGCTGGAAGCGGACCTGCGCGATGCGATTGCCGACGCGAACGATCTTGGCCACTTCTTCTTGCTCATGGAGCATAAGGGCTACGAGATCCACCACGGCAACCGTCTCGGTTTCCGATTGCGCGGTCAAGAGCGTTTCATGTATCCGGAGCGCAAAAACGCGGCGTTTTCGGAAGGAAACATTGAACGCACCATTGCTGGCAATCTCGCAGAGATTGAAGCCGGTATCAGACCGGCGTTCCTCCCGCGCCCAAAGCCCCAGCCATACCGCCCACATCCAAAGTACAAGGGATTCCTTGCGCTTTACTATCAGCTTTTGGCCGTCTGTGCTGCGCTGCATCTGGAGGATGGCTTTGATTATTTTGTGAGCAATACAAAACGCCCCCTGCTGAACGCAGAGGGGCGTCGAAAAGTGAAAGAGTATCGGGAGGATCTGATTGCATCCGGGAAGTATCGGGAGGTACCGCCAGTGCTGGAGATCCGCTATCTGGATATGCCGGTCAGCGATCTGCCGGTATCCGCTGGTACAGGCGCGTTTCTGGACGAGGGAAACTTCGAAATGGTCAGCTTTCCGGAGAGCAGCATACCGGATGGCGCAGAATTTGGTGTTCGCGTGTCTGGTGATAGCATGGAGCCTGTTTATCATGATGGCCAGATCGTGTGGGTGCAGCAGTGTGAAACGCTCCGTCCCGGCGAAGTTGGCGTCATGATCTACGATGGGCAGGGTTACATCAAGGCATACGCCGAACAAGAGCCGGAGGATCCGGAAACGTACCTCTGCAGTGACGGCGTGCGGCGGATACAGCCGGTTATGGTGTCTTACAACAAGGCATATGCACCGAAGCCAGCTTCACCGGAATTGGAGTTCCGAATTGTGGGGCGAGTTTTATAAGTCCAAATTATCGTACACATCTTGTGATATAATGCTATCATCAAAGTAAAAACAATTTGCTTTTGTGATAGGAGTGAATGTGATTTTGAATACAAATGCGCGATTGGACGAGCTTCTGCGAGCCAGAAACACAAACATCTTTCAGTTTTCCAAGGATAGCGGAATCCCATACAGCACCCTTGCAAATCCCCGGTACCGTAGTACGCAGCTCTCGGTGGATACGATTGAACTGATCTGCAAAGCACTGGGAATTTCGATGGCTGAGTTCTTTACTCTGAATGAAGCTAAATGATAAGAATATTAGTTCCAATTTCAGCTATCTAAAAATTTGAAATAAAGAGGTTGTGGATAGCGGTTAAGGATATTTTCGGAGATGTTCTGAAAAACAAAAATATTCTTTGATACAGGGATATGGAGCTGGCTTGAGAACAGACTTATGTACCTATTTTCGATGCCCCAACTCTTAAAGAGACTTTCCTTAATGTCTTCTTCATAGTCCATACGTTCGTCAGCCTGGGAAGGTTTTTTAGAAGAATCTCCATGAATATACAAAAACACATGGTGCTGTGGATTATCAATCATCCAGTCGCAAATAGCTTTTCGCCACATTAAATCAGAATCGCCAAGTGACAAACCGTAGATACACAGCACATCACTTTTTTTGATGACCTCCTGCGCGTTTTCCATGCGTTGCTTATCAAACTCACTGTTGAATACCGGTTTAATAAGCGCGCGCCGTCCACGCCCCGTTAATGAATATGGGAGTTCTGGCAGCTGCTGCTCGTTATCTATGCCAAATGTTACGTTTTCTCGCAATTTACCATGAATATGAATAGCTGGACTTATAATTCCTTTCGAAAGATAATTTTTAATGTTGCCAATAAGAAAATCGAGTATCACTGTATAGTTAAACGTTATAAAATGATAAGTGATTTGTTCGTTGTTTAGTATCGATTCGATATTAGCTGTAATATTAGGGTAATTATTTGTGTAGAATTCTTCTAGTGATATTGCAAACTCTGCGAGTGCTTTTTGCATGTCTTTTGGATCACGCATTCGATCATATAAAGCCGCATTTTGTTCCTTAGCTAAATAATTTTCGGTAAATTGCTTAAAATTGCGTAGACAATTTATTACATCGGTTTCTGTAGAACATTTTGCCGCAAACTTGGCGAGATCCATTTCAAAATTTGACCAATGCTTTATCTCCTCTTTGAAATTTTTAACTAACACATCCGAGCTGGTTTGGGCTTCTGAGTATGCTTTGCATATATTTTGATATTGTGAATGTAACCCGAAGCTAAGATCAAAACCATTTCCAATCAAAAAAGTCACGTTTTTCATATTGTTCACCCTTTTCAAAATAGCACAGAAGCAACAGCTTTTGCAACACCAGATATTAAAAACAGCAGGTCGCATCCCATGTGCGATCTGCTGTTACTTTATTTCCTGCTCCAAGGCATCAAATTCTGGCGTGGAAAAGAACTCACCAAGGGTTATTTCAAAACCGTCGCACAATTTTTTGATCGTTACTGTGCCTGGATTCTTACTCTCGCCGTTTAGAATGCTCTTAATTGTGGCCTGTGGAACAGCCGAGGTTGTAGCCAATCCATTTGGCGTCAATCCCTTCTGACTGCACAATTGTCGAATTCGTTGTGCAATTGCTTCTTGCGTATCCATAGTGATACCTCCAAATGATATATCACTATAGTATCGATTCAGAAATTAAATATTAGTGATACTTCACTAACTTGAAAAATTGTGTTAAAGTATGAAGTATAAAGAAAGAACAATGTCAAAATAGCTAATTACTTGGGCGTGTAGTTTGTGAGAATGACGATTTCTTTATGAAATTCCATACTGACTTGAAAGTAGAATACATTTGTAGTACGATAGCAAATAAAGGGGTGATGCTGTTTGGATGAACCGCGTTTAGAAATTCCAGTAAAAAAATATACCGGTGAATCTGCCGTCATTTCCATGCGATTGCCACGCGACATGCTACAGGAAATTGACACGATTGCGGCCGATACGGGTCGGACAAGAAATGAAGTTTTAACACTCTGCATGGAGTTTGCATTAAATCATCTTGATAGAGGTTCTAAATAAAGCCGAAAGAGGGAGAAGAGAATGGCGATTATCAAGTGTAAGATGTGCGGCGGAGATATTGAAATCTCTGCGGACAAGACGTTTGGAACGTGCGAGTACTGCGGCAGTACGATGACGCTGCCCAAAGTAGATGACGAGCAGCGGGCGGCGGCGTTTAACCGCGGCAATCACTTCCGGCGCAGCGGCGAGTTTGACAAGGCGCTGGCTGTGTATGAGCGCATCGTGGCCGAGGACGACAACGACGCGGAGGCGCACTGGTGCTGCGCGCTGTGCCGGTTCGGTATCGAATATGTGGAAGATCCGGCGACGTATGAGTGGCTGCCGACGTGTCACCGTGCGAGCTTCGATAGCTTTCTGGAGGACGTGGACTATCTGGCTGCGGTCGAGCATTCCGACGGCATCACCCGCCGCCAGTATCAGAAGGATGCGGCAAAGATTGCCGAGGTACAGCGTGGAATTCTTGCAACCTCGCAGAATGAGCAGCCGTTTGACGTGTTCCTCTGCTACAAGGAAACCGGCGAGGACGGCCAGCGTACGCGCGACAGCCTGATGGCGCAGGAGGTCTACTACGAGTTGACCGAGCAGGGCTATCGCGTGTTCTTCGCGCGCATCACGCTGGAAGATAAGGCAGGCACGGAATACGAGCCGTATATCTTCGCGGCGCTGAACTCTGCCAAAGTCATGGTCGTGATTGGCACGAAGCCGGAGCATTTTAACGCCGTCTGGGTCAAAAACGAATGGAGCCGATTCCTGTCCATGATGAAAAAGGACAGAAGTAAGCTGCTTCTGCCGTGCTACCGGGACATGGATCCGTATGACCTGCCGGAGGCGCTGTCGGTGCTGCAGAGCTATGACATGAGCAAGATCGGCTTCATGCAGGATCTGATCCGTGGTGTCAAAAAGGTGATCGACGCGGGCAAGCCGCAGGAGACTGCGAAAGAAACGGTCAAGGAGACCGTCGTGGTACATAACGAGGGCGGCAGCAACGTGCAGGCACTGCTTGACCGTGGTCAGATGGCGCTGGAAGACGGCGAGTGGAGCAAGGCCGATGAGTTTTTCGAGCAGGTGCTCAATCAGGATGCCAGATGCGGTGCAGCTTACTTGGGGAAATTCTTAGCCAGAGTGCAGTGCCGTTCGGCAAAGGTCTACGCAGACGCATATATCGAAGACGTGAAGGACGACGCTCCCGACGAAAAAAACGCGGATGCGTGTGAGCCAGATGAAGCCTTTATCGCGGCATGTGTGGGAAAATATACCGTGCCCGGTATTTTGAGCGGAGAAAAGATTCGCCAGATGCTGGAGTTTGATCTGGAATATTGTGAGGCATCGAGCCTTTACGCGCTGCGTGCAGAGGAAGCACAGGGGCAGTTTGCCGCCGACAAAGATCTGATGCGTGCTACAAAGTATGCTTCCAGCGAGGCCAAGACGATCACGGAGGATATTCCGCAGACGCTGGACAAGCTCCGCGCCGATGCGCAAAAGCGCGAGGACGCGGACAAAGCCAGAATCACAGCAGATTATCGCAAATTCCTGACAGAAACTGAAGCCAAACTGGAAGAGGAGCACCCGCAGCGCCTGAAAGAGGCAGAGGAAGCGAGGAAAGCCGAAGCCGACCGCCAGCGCAAGGCAAAGGCTGCCGAAAAGAAGATAGCCATTGTTGCGGGCATTGCAGCAGTTCTGATCGTGCTTGTGCTGGTTATTGTTAACGTCATTATTCCGGCTGCGAACTATTCCAAAGCGGAAAAACATCTTGCGGCAGGCGATTATGACGGTGCAATTGCTACATATGAAAAGCTTGGAGACTACAAAGATGCAGCGGAGCGGCTTGCGGATGCAAGGCTACAAATTGCATATGCCGATGCAGAAGCGCTGCTTGCAAACGAAGATTACGACGGCGCTGTGGAGGCGTTCGAAGCGCTGAACGGATACAAGGACGCGGCAGAACGTGCGCAGGATTGTCCGTACATAGAAGCCGAACAGCTTCAGGCACAGGGAAATACCGCAGAAGCCGCCATTGCGTTTGGAAAAATTGCCGGGTATAAGGATGCGCGGGAACGCTCGTTTGCGCTTTGGGACACGATTGCAGAGCGGGAAACGCTTGTGGCAGGTTTATATCAGACCGTTGCGCTGAAAACAGACGAAACCGTGGTTGCTGTAGGCTATAACGATAATGGCCAATGCGATGTCTCCGACTGGACAGATATCGTGGCGATCAGCGCCGGAAACTATCACACAGTCGGCCTGAAAGTAGACGGCACGGTCGTGGCTATTGGCTGGACTAAGAATGGTGAGTGCGATGTGTCCGGCTGGACGGACGTTGTAGGCGTTTCAGCAGGACACGTGTACACCGTCGGCCTGAAAGCAGACGGGACGGTAATTGCTACAGGTTTGAACACGAGCGGTCAATGCGATGTCTCCGACTGGACAGATATTGTGGCGATCAGCGCCGGAGGTAGTCACACAGTCGGTCTGAAAGCAGACGGAACCGTGGTCGCTGTGGGTAATAACGGCAATAGTCAATGCGACGTTTCCAACTGGACAGATATTGTCGCAATCAGCGCTGGGAATTTTCATACCGTCGGTTTGAAAGCGGATGGAACGGTTGCTTCCGCTGGTAATGGTCTCGACGGGCAGCGCGATGTATCTGATTGGCGTAATATAGTTGCGGTGTCAGCAGGCTCCACACATACAGTTGGTTTGAAAGCAGACGGAACTGTGGTCGCTGTGGGTAATAACGATTACGGTCAATGTGACGTCTCCGACTGGAAGGATATCGTTGCAGTGTCAGCAGGAGGCAAATATACCGTCGGCCTGAAAGCAGATGGAACCGTGGTTGCCGCGGGTAATAACGGCAATAGTCAATGCGACGTTTCCAACTGGACGGATATCAAGCTCCCCAACTGATAGAGAAAGAAGAACGAGAAGATGGCAATTATCAAGTGTAAGATGTGCGGCGGGGATATTGAGATCTCTGCGGACAAGACGTTTGGAACGTGTGAATACTGCGGCAGCACGATGACGCTGCCGAAGACGGATGACGACCAGCGGCTGAGCTTATTCAACCGTGGCACGCATCTGCGGCGAAACGGTGAGTTTGACAAAGCTGCGGCGATCTACGAGCGGCTGATCGGCGAGAACGATGCAGATGCTGAGGCGCACTGGAACCTGCTGCTCTGCCGGTACGGCATCGAGTATGTGCAGGATCCGGCCTCCGGCGAACGCATCCCGACCTGTCACCGCGCGAGCTTTGACAGCATTCTGAACGACGTGGATTATCAGGCCGCACTCAAATATTCCGACGGCGTGGCACGGAGCCTGTACGAAAAAGAAGCGCTGCGTATTGCCAACCTGCAAAAAGACATTCTGGCGATCTCGCAGAAGGAAACGCCGTTTGACGTGTTCATCTGCTACAAAGAATCCGATGAGAACGGCAAGCGCACGAAGGATTCCGCGCTGGCACAGGATATTTACTACCAGCTCACCGACGCGGGCTATAAGGTCTTCTTCGCGCGTATCACGCTGGAAGATAAGCTCGGGCAGGAATACGAGCCGTATATCTTCGCCGCCCTGCACTCGGCGAAGGTCATGGTTGTGCTCGGCACGAAGCCGGAATATCTGAACGCCGTCTGGGTCAAAAATGAATGGAGCCGCTACCTTGCGCTCATGCGCACCGATCGCAGCCGCCTGCTCATCCCGTGCTACCGAGATATGGATCCCTATGATATGCCAGAAGAACTCAGTATGCTGCAAAGTCAGGATATGGGCAAGATCGGTTTTATTCAAGACCTCATCCGGGGCGTCAAAAAAGTCGTGGACGCGACAAAGCCGCAGGAGGCTGTGACCGAAACCGTCAAAGAGACCGTCGTGGTACATAACGAGGGCGGCAGCAACGTGCAGGCCCTGCTCAAGCGCGGCAATATGGCGCTGGAGGACGGCGAGTGGACAAAAGCCGATGAGTTCTTCGAGCAGGTTCTCAATCAGGACGCCGAATGCGGCGAGGCATATCTGGGGAAGTTCCTGGCGAAAGCGAAGTCCCCGTCCGCGCAAAAATATGCAGCTTCCTACATTGAACAGGTGAAAAACGCTGCACCGACAGAGAAAGACGAAGAAGCCTGCGAAGAAGATGAGGCGTTTATTTCAGACTGTATCAAGCGCTATCAGGTGCAGGGAATCCTGTTGGTAGAAGACATTCGGAAGCAGTTGGAATTTGACCGCAGCTACTGCGTCGCTTCGGACTATTATGCCGAAGCGGCAAACGAGACCCGCAACCAGTTCGCCGCGGACAAAGACCTGACGCGAGCGGCGAAATATGCTTCCGCCGAAGCCAGAAGCATCTCGGATGGAATCCCGCAGGCGTTGGAGGCCTTGCGCCGAGACGCGCAGCAGCGGGAAACTGCTGAGCGCACGACGCTTACGGAAAATTACCGCGACTTCCTGACCGAAACCAAAAACCGCTTGGAAAAGGAGCATCCGCAGCGGCTGAAAGAGGCAGAGGAAGCAGAAAAAGCGGAGATCTACCGCCAGCGAAAGGCAAAAGCCGCAGCAAAAAAGGCCGGTATCGTGGCAGGGATCGCAGCGGCTGTGATCGCGCTTGCTTTAATTGTCACAAAAGTTATGATTCCTGCATCAAGATATTCTAAGGCCGTGCAATTTCGTGATGAAGGAAACTATGATGCTGCAATTGCAGGATTTACAGTGCTTGGATATTATAAAGACTCCCCAACACAATTGTTTGAGACAAGGAAACTAAAGGAAGAAAGTGAGCAAGCAGCAAAATTAGCGCGCGCATACGCCAATGCCGAGACGATGCTGGAAAACGGAGAGTATGATGCTGCAATCACTGCTTTCAGTGCGCTGGGGACGTACTCAGATGCAGCAGACCGGTTGAACAATGCCAAGGCAAAGAAACAGGAAGCCGATAATGCGGCGCTGTACGCAGAGGCAGTCGCTATGCAGAAAAGTGGAAACTACGACGAAGCAATCTCCGCATTTACAACGCTTGGAGCGTATGAGGACGCTGCGGATCGACGGAAGGAGTGCCAGTATTCGCAGGCAGATCAGCTTCAAAAGGACGGCGAGACAGCGAAGGCGGCAATAGCTTTTGGAAAACTGGGCGATTATCTGGATTCGTCTGAACGCAGCGGATCTTTATGGGAGCAGATTGCAGACAGAACAACAATTCTAGCTGGAAATACGCACACCGTTGGACTGAGGGTGGACGGTACAGTCGTTGCTGTTGGCGATAATTCAGAAGAACTATGCAATGTGTCCGACTGGTCAAATATTGTAGCGATAGCAGGTGATTTTTCTCATACTGTCGGGCTGAGAAGTGACGGAACGGTCGTGGCAACCGGAAATAACGCTGCGGGTCAATGCAATGTGTCCGATTGGACGAATGTTGTGGCCATTGTTGCTGGACACAGTTGCACCATTGGCCTAAAGACCGACGGAACAGTGATAGCTGTCGGACTCAACAGCAATGGTCGATGTGACGTATCCAGTTGGACGGACATTGTGGCTATTGCTACAGGCTATGATCACACCATCGGCTTAAAGTCCGACGGAACGGTTGTTGCCGTTGGCAGCAATGAAAAAGGACAGTGCGATGTATCTAATTGGAAAAATATTCAATCTGTAATAGCTAATGACTACAATACCTATGGCTTAAAGTCAGATGGAACAGTTGTTGCAGTTGGTTGGAATGTAGAAGGGGAATGCAATGTATCTGCTTGGACAGATATTGTTACAATTGCCGCTGACGGCAGTTCCATTATCGGCCTAAAAAGTGATGGAACACCTGTAACTGCTGGAAGTAATAGATATGGACAACGTGATGTTTCCAATTGGGTAAATATTGCGGATGTAACAACTAACGGTTTTAACACCATTGGGTTAAAAGCGGATGGAAGTGCCATTGCAGCGGGAGATACCAGAGAAGGAAAGTGCAATGTGTCTGACTGGTCAAATATTACAGCGACAGCGCTTGGCCTTTGCCATACTGTCGGACTGAAAGACGATGGAACAGTTGTTGCAGTTGGCTGGAATGAATATGGTCAGTGCGACGTATCTGGCTGGACGGATATCAAATTACCGAATAAGTGAGGAGCAATAAAATGGACGGAAACAATTCATACGATGAAAAGCAAAGAGGCTGCAACTGCAATGAACCGTTTGATCAAATACGCGGGATTTTGGTTTGTAAAAAATGCGAAACAGCCTGTATTAATCAAAGAGACAATACTTCTGCAAAAAAAGAATGCGAAAAAATTGTGCGCAGCATAGATGCGCTGCTGCTGAAAAAAGGGAAACATTTACATGAAATTTTGCAAAGATCTCTTGAAGGAAAAGCGAATTCAGATGACGAGAACACAGCAGCGGAATTATGCAGTAAATATGTTTTTTCCATCAAACCGGAAATCAAAGAATGGCTTGAAACTGGGCATTTCCCGTCAGTATTCAACAAAAAAGTGTATCAGTTACTTGAGATAGAGAATAAGATCATGGATGCGCTGGAAAAACTGGAAGATTCGTGAAAAGGAATGAGATAGCGATGAGCAAATTCGTAATTGAATGTCCCAACTGCGGGAAATTTGCGGAAGCCAAGACAGGCTTCTTTGCGAGAAAGAAAATTGACTGTGCGTGCGGCTACACCATCAACGTGCGCACGGACAAGCTTGCAGGGCGGGAGTGTCCACACTGTGGGAACATGGTCGTGTTCGACCAGTCCAAGGGCGAGAAGGCGCTCTGCCCTGTCTGCCATGAGCCGATCAACACGCTGGCGGAGCAGTCCAATACTGTGGAGTTTTCCTGCGCGCAGTGCGGCATCCGCCTGCGCACAAGCAAGGCGGCCGCGACCTATACCTGCCCCGTCTGCGACTGCGTGAACGACGTAGCCGAGCGGGTCGCGACCGAGAAGATCAAAAAGGACGGGCTAGCGAGCATCATCAAGTATGAGGGCGACAACGAAACGCTCGTCTGGAAGCACCCGATCGAGGACTTTAACTTCGGTTCGCAGCTGATCGTCCACGAAAGTCAGGAGGCCATTTTCTTCCGCGACGGACAGGCGCTCGACCTCTTCGGCGCGGGCCGCTATACGCTGCAAACGCAGCAGCTGCCGCTGCTGGAGAAAATTTATAAGCTTCCAACTGACACCGAGGGCACGTTCCATTCCGAGGTCTACTTCGTCAACCTCGCCACCCAGATGGGCGTCAAATGGGGCACGGACAGCAAGGTGCGTCTGTTTGACCCCGCCTCCGGCTTACATATCGAGCTCGGCGCGTCGGGCGAGTTTAACATCCGTGTAACTGATTCGCGCAAGCTGCTGCTCAAGGTCGTCGGCACGACGGGCGGCCTTGGACAGGAGCAGCTGCTCGGCATCGGGAACGGTAAGGGCTTCTTCCGTTCAATGGTCATGACGCAGGTCAAGAGCTATCTTGCGCAGACGATCAAGGAAAATGCGATTAACATTCTGGAGATCGACGAGCACCTCATGGCGCTTTCCACCGCTCTGCGCGAGCGGATCAACGCCGCGCTGGACGAGTACGGTCTCACAATGCCGGAGTTCTACGTCAGCCGCATTGTAACGCCGGATGACGACCCAAATTTCCGCCGCATGAAGGAGCAGTACGCCGAACAGTATCTGCTTGTCCGGCAGGAGGGAATCCGCAAGGCTGAGGCGGAAGCCGCAGCAGACCGCAAGGCAGTCGAGGCGCAGACAGCGGCGCGAATGAAGATCATCGGCGCGCAGGGTGAGGCCGAAGCGCTCAAAATCCAGAAGCAGGCGGAAGCAGAGGCCTACCGGATGCAGGCTGAGGCGGAAGCCGCCGAAATGCGCATGAAGGGCTATACCTACCAGCAGGAAACGTCCCGGCAGGTCGGGCTGGAAGCAATGAAAAACGGACTTGGCGGCGGCGCAAACGCCGCAGGTGCGCTGGGCGATCTCGCGGGGCTCGGCGTGAGCCTTGGCGCGATGGGCAGCGTCATCGGCATGACGAAGGACGCGCTGAATCCCATGACGCAGGATGCTGCGCAGATGGGCACGGCGGTCGGCGCAGCCGTCACAGGCGGCTGGGATTGCCCGGTGTGCGGTCATAAGAACATCACTACAAACTTCTGCCCCGACTGCGGCGGCAAAAAGCCGGAGCCGAAAACCGGCTGGGACTGCGCACAGTGCGGCACAAAGAACATCCAGAGCAAATTCTGCCCGAACTGCGGCGCGAAAAAGCCGGAAGAATCCAGCGGCTGGACATGTCCGGAATGCGGCACAAAAGATATTCTGAGCAAGTTCTGCCCCAACTGCGGTGCACGGAAACCGGAAGAAAAGCGCGGCTGGACGTGCCCGGAGTGTGGTACAAAGGATATTATGACAAACTTCTGCCCGAACTGCGGACGGAGGAAAGACGAGTCTTGCTGATTGGAGGAATGGACGATGAAACTGAGCAAAGGAAAATTTCAGGCGATTCTGATTCTTGCCATTGTGCTAGCAGCATATCTGTTGCTGGCATTCGTGATTCCGTTCACAAAGACCGCTGTGTTCTGGCTGGCGCTGGTGTTTACACTGGCAGCGTTTGGCGTGCAGCTGTATGTACTGAAGCTGTCGTTTACAAAGGGCAGGGACGCGCGCAGCAAATTCTACGGTTTTCCAATCGCGCGTATTGGTGTCGTGTATTTGATCGTGCAAATCGCGTTGAGCTTTTTGTTCATGGCAATCGCAAAATTCTGCGCAGCATGGATCGCAGGCATTGTTTTTGTACTGCTGTTGGCTGCCGCTGCCGTTGGCGTCATTGCTGCGGATGCAATGCGCGACGAAGTAGAGCGTCAGGATGCACAGCTTAAAACTGATGTAACTGCCATGCGTGCGCTGCAATCCCGCGCGGCAGCGCTGACTTCTCGCTGTGAGGATGCAGAACTGAAGGCAGACGCACAGAAGCTTTCCGACGCGTTCCGATACAGTGACCCCGTGACTAATGACGCAACAAAGGACGCTGAACATGAACTTTTCACCTGCATGGATGAGCTGGAGCGCGCCATGCTGGACAATGACGCCGAGAGTGCAAAAATTCTAATGAAGCGCACCGCTGCACAGCTGGCAGAGCGGAACCGGCTGTGCAAGTTAAATAAAGTGTAGATGCCCTAATAGCTATTTTTCGAAAGGAGCAGAACTATGAGATTGCTTTATCTATGTGCAGTCGATCCGCCGCCTCCACAGTCAGATGGATCAGCTGTTCGCAACTTTTTCGAGACACTGCCGGAATATCTTTATCCGGCAAGTTCAGATCGCGATTCTCCGCATAAGCTATTTTTTGCGGATCGTGTAGGTAGAGGCGTAATAATGGAGTTTTTTGATTTCGCTGTTGTGTTCCTTTCAAAGAATTTTTTGAACAGCGAAAATGCTATGGCTTGTTTAGCACGAGCAAAGACCGCGTTTCCGAACATGGTATGTATTGATTTACATAACAACTTAACTGCGGAAGAGACAAGCATTGCAGTCAGATATTCAAAACATATTCTTTCGCTTGAGGAAGGAAGACAGTTTTTAATTTCTACTTTTCCAGAAATAGCAGCAGCGTACGATTTACAAACAAAAGAACTGACGAAATCCATTGAAACAGATGGTTACGAATACCTCGATGATACGATTTCGGATTTGAAAAAGCAAAAGAAACGTAATTACGGAATTAGTTGGGGCTGTTATGGTTTGTCCTTGATTATACTTGTAGCATTACTTATTTTTGCTTTTTGCAAATTCAGCAAACTGGATTCTACTGGAATTGATATTTCACTTTATCAGACGATTGTGTTATGCGTCGAGATTGTAGTCCTATCCATAGCAGCTGTTTCAATTTCACGGTTTCTTTTTCTCTTGGGAAAATCGTTTATGGTGGAAAGTCTCAGGAATGCAAACCGTGCGCATGCAATAGGGTTAGGAAAGCTGTATCTCAAGTTATACAAAGGAAAATTTAAGTGGGATGAACTAAAAGACGTTTTGAGAAATTGGAACATCGATAGTGGATCAGCCTTTATGACGTTAGATGCAAAAGATATAGAGCCGGTCAGTTTGGATAATCTTGCACCATCGCTGTTCGGGAAAATGAATCAGTAGTGAAATAATGGCTGCCTTTAGAAATGTAATTTTCATATACTGAAGTCTCAGCATTGATTGCTGTTTTGGAGGATGGAATGGTACATTATAACTATGAAAAGTGCATCACTGTTTGGAATAAACAATGGAACAGCATCTGTAATACTTTAGAAGATAATACCAGCTCTTTGCCCAAGTTTGAGACTCTAGTAAGCGATGATATTTTTTCACAGGTTGTAGCTCAGGTGTTGGAGTACAGCGATTTATTTACCGTATATCCAAGCAACATAGGTTCTATATTCCGTGGTATACGCGAAGCTGACCCATCAATAGTTTGCCCAGAACGATTTATACCGAAAATTGAGTTTATCAACCCAAATCAGCCAAGCAGAATGAATGGAATAGACCGCTTGTATAATTATTTTTCAATTGATTATTGCGGCTGCCGGGGCGAGGATTTAATCTATACGCCTTCAAAAAGACGATGCGTTTTGGGGCTGCTCGTTTAACTTCCTGCCTGAATTCAAAACGATGAAAATCATCGATCTCAGTACAAAAGGAGTAATTCCGACAAGCGATGAGGAATTTGAGCGATTCCTCAAATCAAAAGCAATTCGGTGGAAACCGCGTCCTAGGGTTGACCAACAAGCTATTCAATATTGGTTTTTGCAATCTATGTTTAATGTTTGGGAGCATTCTGAAATGTTTGCGCCTGTAGATAAGGCAAAACCAGAAACGCTATGGCATCAATATCGTCCGTTTCATGTGTTGTGCGATTTCTTCCAAAGAAATGGATTTGGCGGGATTATTTATCGAAGTACTGTTTATCAAAAAGGCATATGCCTAGCTTTGTTCGATATTTCTACGGCAATATGTGATGAACGTACAATAACGCAATATGATGCCGCAAAATATTGTTAAAATGGAACTGGTAATGTTTACGCTGTTGCCATATCGTGCGCAACCAAAGCGGTGTAATAGCTGTCCATCGTGCTCGGCGCGTTGAACAGCATTGCCAGCAGATATTGCCGGATGTTGCGAATCCGCGTTGTGTTCTGCTTCAGGCAGTCCATGACGAAGCGGATATGCTCGCTGTTCAGCTTCAGCAGCTTTGCCCGCACGACCACGGCTGGATAGTCATTGCCTGCAACGCGGATTCGGCTGCGGGTGCTGCAAACTGTCTCCTGCACCAGGTCGACGATTTCGTCAAGCTGCTCCCGGTCAACGCACGGATCGCCTGCCAGAGCGTCGTAGTCGATGTTCTCCAGAATCAGCTCCCGATAGCTTTCAAACGTTTCTTTCGCTTCCGTTCGCTTCTGCGCGGTAACGTCCGGAAAACCGGAAGGGAAAGGAATCGAATCGGTAATTGATGAGTCTTTACTTTGTCTTTTCCTTTTCTTAGTACTCTCAGTATTTAATTGCGTTGGATTTTCCAACGTTGGCTTTTCCTGCGTAGGTTCTTCCGACGTAGGTTCTTCCGGCGTTGGCTCCGTGTGCGGCTGCTCGTAGATCGTGTAGACGGTTCCGCGCAGGCAGCCGCGCTCATCGCGTTCGCGGCTGCGCTTGATGTAACCGGCACGTTCCAGCTCGCGCACAGCTTCGCGGATGGCGTCGATGCTCTCTTTGTTGATCTGTGCAAGCCCCTGCAGCGTGTAATCCCAATCGTCCGGCAGCGACAGCATCTGCGAGAGGAGTCCTTTGGCCTTGAGAGACAACGCATGGTTGCGAAGATGGTGGTTGGACATGACCGTGTAACCTTTGTTTTTCTCGACACGGAATACAGACATTTTTGTGACCTCCTTCGTCTCAGGTTTCAAATTTAAGAAAAGAAAAAAGCGGCGTTCGTTTTCACTTACCAGGAAACGAACGTCGCGGCAAAAACTTATGAGTTGATTTATGGTCGGACAGTTAGTATAATGCGATTGGAATGGGATGCACTGATTTAGCAAACAAGGAAAATGCTGCGTCCATGACACGCGGACATTCTCAATAAATGCCACTTTTTTGACGCCACCCCCGACGCCAACGGACAAAAAACGCCTTGATACTGCGCAGGTTTATTGCTCTGAATGAGACTGAGAAATTAGACGTATCAGGCAAAACGGGAACAAAACGTACGTGATAGACGTACAAACGCATCTTTGTAATCAGCAGGTCGGGGGTTCGAGTCCGTCTACCAGCTCCAATCTTTCCGC
>CALCJW010000095.1:0-16331 GCA_937967235.1 uncultured Clostridia bacterium | reverse complement strand
AATTGTCCAAGGTGTTTGTTCATGTTTCTCGTTGTTTAATTTACAAGGTGCACTCGCGTTTCCGCTTCGCTCATAAAAGAGCTTATTTACTATATCACATCTTTTCGAGTTTGTCAAGAACTTTTTTCAAATTCTTTTTGATTCGCTCGATTTTGTTGTGATCGCTTCCCGAAGAAAGCTTATTGATTATATCATATCGCTTCGAGCTTGTCAAGAGCTTTTTTCAAATTCTTTTGAACTTTCTCAGCCCGATCTTCAAAATCAAGCGTTCTCTCGAACGCAGGAATCATTATACCAGTTTCTCGGCAAAAGTCAACACAAATTTCGCCGTCTTTTTCCACAAATGCCGTCCCATTCCAATTGTCTGTTTTGACAGCTATCCACATCTTGTGTGTACAAAAACGAGGACGCCCCATCGGGCGCCCTCAGGATCTTTTATCGTATTACTCCGCGTCTTCGATGAGGCCGTAGCCGCCGTCCTTTCTCTTATAGACAACTGCGAACGCTCCGTCGTTGTCTTCATCACGGAAGGCAAAGAACGTGTGTTCCAGCAGGTTCATCTGCAAGATGGCTTCTTCTCTCGTCATCGGCTTCATGTTGAATTCCTTCTTGCGCACAATCTCAAACGTGCCCTCCTCCGGCTCCTCAGGAGCAAACGAGGTAACGTCCGGCGTGCGGACGAAAGCGTCCTGCCGCAGACGGCGGGCAAGTCTTGTCTTATTCTTGCGGATCTGCCGCTCCATCGTGGCGACCGCTGCGTCGATCGACGCAAACATATCCGACGTGCTCTCGCGTGCGCGGAAGTACATATTCGACGCGTGTACAGTGATCTCTGCAATGTTCCAGTCCTTGTCTACGCTGAACGTAACCAGCGCTTCGGCGTCATCGCCAAAGAACCGCTCCAGCTTCATGACCTTCTTTTCGGCATACTTGTGAACGTTCTCCGGGAGGTTGACTTTCTTCTCGGTGTACTGAAATCTCATATAAGCCGCTCCTTTCGTTTTTGCCTCTGCCAGAGGATCGGAGCTTGCGTTTGTCTCTCCTGTTCCTCTGTATCTACAGGATATCACATTTTGCACAATTTTTCAATCCCATATGTGCCCGTTTTAGTAAATATTCTGTAAACAGACTTTTACGAGAGTTTGTCCATCAGCTCCCGCAGCGAAATCCCGAAAAATCTCGCCAGCGCCACCATGTTTCTCGTGCTGATGGCGCGCTGCCGGCCGGACAGAATGTGCCGGATGGTCCCCGCATCTATACCCGTCTGCCGGGAGAGCTGGCTAGACCCCACCGCGCGCTCGCGCATCCAGCAGCCAAGCTCCATCGCCGCTTTCTCATACTGCCGCACCGCTTACTTCTCCTGCTGCAGAAGCTGCTTCATAACGCTGTTATAGATGATCTCCGCCTTCTGCTCAAACGCCCGCTGCAAAACTCTTCCCTGCGTCTTGCTCGGCGCGGTCAGCTCCAGCTTCATAAGGCTCCCCACGTCGTCTCTTAAGTACATCCGCACCGCGCAGCTCCCGTCCTCCTGCTCAACGACCTCGCTTTTCACGAATTCACTGCGCCGTGTCTTCGCGTTATATTGGTCCACGGCCGCTTTTGCCCGCTGCATCACCGGGAACGCAATCGAGTCGCGCGTCACTTCCTCCTGCTCGCGTCCTTTTTCGGTAATCACATACGTCTCGTCCGAAAGCTGCTCAAGATGTCCGCTCTCAACCATCTGCGGCACTGCAATACTCACATCAAAATAGCTGAGCCGATCGTCCTGATAGCACAGCTCATAGATCTTCTGCAGCGTCAGCGGATACTTCGCCGTCGCCGCCACAAACAGGATCAAAACCTTCACATCCAGCATGTCCCGGATGAATCCGCGTTCTTCCATTTCAGTCACCTCTTTGGCAAGGATTTCTAACATGCTTATAGTATACCATAAAAGCTGTTGAAAACACAAGGATTTTGACGAACACGCAAATTTTCTTCCAACATTTACAGCTTGCCTTTTACCACGCTCTGGCGTAAAAAGAAAAGCAAGGAGGGAAACCCAATGAAAAGAAAAATTTTCACATTCGTCTCAACACTGGCGCTTTCTGCCGCGCTGATCATCTCCGCGCAGGCAGCGTCCCCCACCTGCACCACGCGCAGCCGAACGTTCTGCTTTGGGCAAAGCGTCTGCATCCCCTGCCCGCCATCCGTCCGCCAGCCCAGCTCCTGCCCGTCTGCGCCGAATACCCCGACACTCCCGGACGAGCCCGAAATGCCGGACACGCCGAGCACGCCGGATACCCCCGATACGCCGAGCACGCCCGATGTTCCCGAAACACCGGACACCGGCAGCACCGAAAGCTACGCCCAGCAGGTCCTGACTCTCGTCAACCGCGAGCGCGCAGCAAACGGCCTTTCGGCGCTCAAGCTTGACGACACGCTCAGCCGCTATGCCGCCGTCAAATCCCAGGACATGCACGACAACGGCTACTTCAGCCACACCAGCCCCACCTATGGCTCGCCCTTTGACATGATGAAGTCCTTCGGCATCACCTACAACTATGCCGGCGAAAACATCGCCACGGGCTATTCGAGCCCCGATGCCGTTGTGACCGCGTGGATGAACTCCGCCGGCCATCGCGCAAACATCCTCTCCGCGAACTTCACCGCCATGGGCCTCGGCTACGTCGCAGATGGCGGATACTGGACGCAGTGGTTCATTGGCTAACGCCTGGCTAAAAAGCGGCGCTTTTTAGCCAAAGGGGACTGCACCTCGACTGCGCGCATAATTTTGCCCCTTTGGGGCAAAATTCTACACTTGCGAGGTGAGAAGTATGTTTCCGGTCGGCGGAGCCGCCGGATAACGTGGATTTCCAATTTCTTTCACACCTGCGGGCATGAAACTCTGCGAGGCTTTTTATGCCTACATAGAAAGAGAAAAGCGCTTTCCCGACTTCCCCGCTATATGGCGGGGTCTTTTTTTGCCCTCTTTTGCCGAACGGGTCGCGTGAAAGGCTTCCGCTTCATATTCTATTGTAACGAATATCAGAAAAGAGGGGATGCGTTTGCTTCACACCTTTGCCGTCCTCGGCGGCGATGCGCGCCAGCATTATCTCGCTGAGCTTCTGACCGCCTCCGGCTTCACGGTCCATACCTTTGCCGTCCCGGAGCTTCCGAACACTGCCGCTTCCTTGGAGGAATCCGTTTCGCAGGCCGACGCGGTCTGTCTGCCCACCCCCGCCGTCACCTCCGGCGCGATCACAGGTCTCTCAGGCCTCACACCCGCGCACCTTTTAAGCCTCCTGCCGGAGCGCGCCGTCGTCTTTGGCGGCGGCCTCGGCGCCTTTAAAACGCTCCTGCAGCGAACGGACACACCCTATTATGATCTCCTGCAAAATACCGCCCTCGCCGCCCAAAACGCCTCTCTCACCGCCGAAGGCGCGCTTCTTCTCGCCCTGCAAGCCATGCCCATCGCCATCCGGGATTCTGCCGTCCTTGTTACCGGCTTCGGCCGCATTGGAAAAAGTCTTTCCGCCAAACTCCATGCCCTCGGCGCGCACGTCACAATCACGACGCGTGACCAAAAGAACTTCCCCGCCATTGCGCAGCTCTCCTGCACCCCCGACGAAACCGGCCGCTACCGCGAAGGCCTATCGCAATACGACGCCATCTTCAATACCGTCCCCGCACCCATCTTCTCAGTTGAGCAACTGAAAGCGCTCCGTCCCGACTGCTTTTACATCGAGCTTGCGTCCAGCCCCGGCGGCATTTCCCCCGACGCGCCAAAACCCGCCCATTACATCCCAGCCCCCGGCCTTCCCGGCAGAACCGCCCCGAAGACCGCCGCGCAGCTTATTTTCCGCGCCATGTGCGATTCCCCCTATCTATCCCAACCGGAGGTCTTATGAAACATCCTGTCATCGGCTTTGCCATGTGCGGCTCGTTCTGCACCTTTGCGCCCGTCCTCGAAGCCCTCGAAGAGCTCCACACCGTCTTCCCCGATCTCATCCCTATCATGTCCGATGTAAGCTATGAAACCGATTCCCGCTTTGGGGATGCTTCCTCCTTCCGCGAACGGCTGGAGGCCATCTGCTCCCATGAAATCCTCCATACCATCCCGCAGGTCGAGCCCATCGGCCCGAAAGCCCTTTTAGACGCACTCGTCATCGCCCCCTGCACGGGAAACACGATTGCAAAGCTCGCAAACGGCATCGCCGACACGCCCGTCACGCTTGCCGCCAAAGCGCACCTTCGAAGCGAAGCTCCCATTGTGATTGCCGTCTCCACCAACGACGCGCTCGCCGGAAACGCTGCGAATATCGGCGCGCTTTTGAACCGCAAGCACTATTATTTCGTCCCCTTCCGGCAGGACAGTCCCCAGAAAAAGCCGCGCTCCATGGTCGCCGACTTCTCCAAATTGACCGACACCGTCTGCCACGCCCTGCAAGGCGAGCAGCTTCAGCCGATTCTATTGTAAACAGGCCGCAAAAACCCGCTGCAAGAGTCCTCCTCTTACAGCGGGTTCAATTGATGTTCTTATTTGCGCATCAGACCGACACAGTCGTAATACGGCTTCGTCGCAATCAGCGCCTTGTTCTCCAAAAACGGCGTATGCATCAGCGTAATGACGGCGTAGTCGCATTCGGCCATCGCCTCTTCGAGCGTATGGTTCTGGAACCCGGCCACGTCACCCTTGATGAACGGCTCGCAGGCAATCACTTCATAGCCCTTGCCCTTCAGGATGTTCGCAAACAGCACCGACGGGCTCTCTCTCGTATCGTCGATGTTCGCCTTGAAGCTCATGCCGAGCACCGCGATCTTCGCCCCGGGCTTCACATCCTTGCCGATCCGCTCGGCCACCCATTCGGGCTTCCCGTCGTTGACCGTCCGCGCCTCGTAGATGAGCGGCGTAATGTCCTCGAACTTTTCATGGATGAACCACGGGTCGACCGCGATGCAGTGTCCGCCCACACCCACGCCCGGGGTGTGCACGTTCACGCGCGGATGGCAGTTCGCGAGCTCGATGAGATTGAACACATCAATCCCCAGCCGGTCGCAGACCTTGCTGAGCTCATTAGCATAGGCGATGTTGATATCGCGGAACGTATTTTCCGTCAGCTTGCACATTTCCGCCGTCAAGTCGTCCGTCAGCCGAATGATGCCCTTCGTGACAACCTTCTCATAGATGGACTTGGCATACTCCGCCGCCTCCGGGCGATTCGAGCCGATGATCCGGTCGTTCTCGCGCAGCTCAATGAGCATCCTCCCGGGGATAATCCGCTCCGGGCAGTGCGCCGTCATAAACTGAGATTTATCCATCCCGCTCACTTCGGCCACAATCGACTCCACCAGCCGCGTCGAATAAGGAGGCGAGGTCGACTCCAGCACGCAGAGGTCTCCCGGTTTTGCGACCGATCCCACCTCGCGCGCCGCGGACTCCACAAAGCGCATGTCCGATACCCGCTTGTGGTCCTCCGTCTCCCTATACGGCGTCTGCACCGCAATGATAAACACGTCGGCCGGCTCTGGCTTTGCCACAAAATGCAGCCGCCCAGTTTCCAAAGCCTTCGTCAGCGCGTCCTGAAGCCCGGGCTCTACAATATGGATTTTGCCGCCGTTCAGCTGGTCAACAACTTCCTGCTTTACATCGAAGCCGCAGACCTCGAACCCCGCCAGCGTAAAGGTAATGGCAGTCGGCAGACCAATGTAGCCGCAGCCCATAATTTCAATTTTTTTCATTGGGAAGCTCCCTTTCTCATTGACTCACTCGGGAGTATCATACCCCATTTTTCACGCTTTTGCAAGCAGTTCCTGCACCCGGTCGACCCTCTCCCACGGAAGATCGAGCTCGGGTCTTCCGAAGTGGCCGTAGGCCGCGACCTGCTGATAGATCGGCCGGCGCAGATCGAGCGTTTTGATAATTGCTGCCGGGCGAAGGTCAAAGCAATCACGCACAATTTCTCCGAGACGTTCATCGGGCACCTTGCCCGTGCCATAGCTGTCAACGAGAACGGACACAGGCTGTGCCACACCGATGGCGTAGGCAAGTTCGAGCTGGCACTTATCAGCCAATCCCGCTGCAACCAGATTCTTCGCAATATACCGCGCCATGTAAGCTGCGCTCCTATCGACCTTCGTCGGGTCCTTGCCCGAGAACGCGCCGCCGCCGTGCGCCGCATAGCCGCCGTAGGTGTCGACGATGATCTTGCGCCCGGTCAGGCCGGAATCGCCCACCGGACCGCCGATGACAAACCGTCCCGTCGGGTTCACGAGGAACTTCGTGTTGCCGTCGAGCAGCTTCGACGGCAGATTCGGCTTGATGATCTCCTCCACGATCGCCTCGCGCAGATCGGAAATCGCGATATCCGCCGCGTGCTGCGTGGATACAACGACCGTGTCGATGCGCTCGACCTCGCCGTGCTCGCCATACTGCACGGAAACCTGACTCTTGCCGTCCGGCCGGAGCCACGGAAGGCGGCCATCCTTTCTCGCCTTTGTCAGCGCCTTCGTCAGATTGTGCGCGTAGGAGATCGGCGCCGGCATCAGCTCCTTGGTTTCGTTGCAGGCAAATCCGAACATCATGCCCTGATCGCCTGCGCCCTCCTGGTTCGCATCGTCATAGGACGCATCCACGCCCATCGCGATATCCTCCGACTGCTTGTCGATCGCCGTCAGAACCGCGCAGCTTCTTCCGTCGAAGCCATACTCCGCGTTATCGTAGCCGATCTTCGTGATCGTGTCTCTCGCAATGCCCGCAATGTCCACATAGCAGTTCGTCGTAATCTCGCCCATCACCAGCACAAGACCGGTCGTCGTCGCGCACTCGCACGCCACACGCGCCTGCGGGTCCTTGGCCAGGATCGCATCCAGTACGCCGTCGGAAATCTGGTCGCAGATCTTATCGGGATGTCCCTCTGTTACCGATTCAGATGTAAAAATTCTCTTGCTCATTTGATTGGTTCTCCTTTCGTCGTCCGGGGAAAAGAAAATGCACTTTGCAAACCTGCAAAGCGCACGAAATCTAGCTTTCCCTCATCTTTCGATTGCTTCGCCGGAATTGGCACCTTACAGGGGTGTATTCACCCTGAAAGCAGGTTGCCGGACTTCATCGGGCCGTTCCCTCCGTCACTCTTGATAAGGCTATTTGGTTGTCAAGCTTATTATATGCGTATTTTTCGAAATGTCAACCGCAATGTGTCTGTTTTTCCGCATTTTTGTCCATACTCCGAAAAGTGAGACACTTCTTGTACATTGTTCATACTTTGTCTGTAGACTTCCGACTTCCTTTCGGGTAATATGAGAAGTACTGATGAAACTGCGTCACGCAAAAAGGTAGGTTGACATATGAAAGATCTCCGCAAAAAATTCGAACGCTTCTGTCTGAAAAACCGCAATCGCGGCATTCCG
The DNA here is from genome assembly GCA_937967235.1 of uncultured Clostridia bacterium. Classification (GTDB taxonomy): domain Bacteria; phylum Bacillota; class Clostridia; order Oscillospirales; family Oscillospiraceae; genus CAG-170. The sequence continues at coordinate 8,942 of CALCJW010000095.1, read as the reverse complement.
AACCTGATGCTCGTCATCGCCATCGGCAATCTCATTGCCTATGCGCTGTCCGTCATCGACCCCAGCAAGGTCGTCTACCGCTTTCTCTGCTTCTCCTCAAGCAAAATTCTGCAAGGGCAGGTCTGGCGGCTGTTCACCTATGTGTTCACATATCTGCTCGACGTCTCTGGCGGTTATCTGCTCCTCGCCGTTGTCAGTCTCTTCTGTTATTACCAGTTCGGCAAGATGCTGGAGAACTACTGGGGCACGTGCCGCTTTAACCTCTATTATCTCACGGGCGTTCTCCTGACGGACCTCGCCGGTCTTCTTCTCGGCTACAGCGTCACCTCGACCGACCTGAACCTCAGCCTGTTCCTCGCCATCGCGACCCTCGCGCCCGACACAAGAGTCCTTCTCATGATGTTCATCCCCGTCAAGATGAAATACATGGCTTGGGTTTACCTCGGCTTCACGGCCCTGAACGTTATTCTCCTGCTTCCGGCGGGTCTTTTCTCGTTCTACTGGCTGATGCCCCTTGTTCCGCTCCTGAACTACTTCCTTTTCTTCGGCTCGGACATTCAGAACCTCTTCCCGGACTCCTGGCGCTATCGTCGTCCGAAGCAGCACAAAACCGCCTACCCCTCCGGCGCAAAGCCCAACGCCAACTGGGCTGCCGGCTATCAGTCCAAAACCGGCGAGCGCCCCTACCGCCACAAATGCACCGTCTGCGGCCGCACCGACACCGACTATCCGAACCTCGAGTTCCGCTACTGCTCCAAGTGCAACGGCTACTACTGCTACTGCATGGACCACATCAATAACCACGTCCACATCCAGTAATCCCGGGCGAGTCTTCACAACACTCGTAGGGGCGGACGACTCTGTCCGCCCGGAAAAACGCACCGACAATAGGATAATCTTCGGCGAATTCGGTACTTCCCTTGGGCGGACAGAGTCGTCCGCCCCTACAAGATATCTGTATCTTCTCAAGAAAATTCTACGACAAAGCCCCGCAATCGAGCGATTGCGGGGCTTTCCTTACTTCAGAAGCTGTTCAATTTCTTCCTTCGGCCGGTAGCCGACGGAGGTCTCCTTGACCTCGCCATTCTGGAACACCATCACCGTCGGGATGCTGCTCACGCCGTACTCCAGCGCCAGCTCCCGCTCGTCGTCAACGTTCACCTTGCCGACCTTGACCTTGCCCGCGTACTCGTTTGCGATTTCCTCGATCACGGGCGCAAGCATCCGGCACGGGCCGCACCACGTCGCCCAGAAATCCACCAGCACCGGCTCCTTGGCCAGCAACACTTCCTGTTCAAAATTTTGCTGTGTAATGGTCAGTTCTGCCATTGCGATCATCCTTTCTTCTCGCGTGATTTATAGTACAGCTTGCAGTGGCAGAAGCCCTCAAAGTCGGGATCATCGATCTGCTCGCGGAACTCCCTGCACATGCACCTGTTGTCCTCCGTCCGTTCGAGTCTGCACGGACAGTAGCCTCCGGTCTTCTTAAGACCTTCCCGCACCGCCCGCACGACCTCCTTGTCCGGATTGAGCGTCACCGCCATCTCGCCGCCTCCTTTGTATTTCATCTTATAGTTGTATTATACCATACTCCGCAAAAAATAGCCACCCCCGACAAAAAAACGCACGAAGAGTCCCCTCCCCGTGCGTTTCCTTTTTCACTCCTCGTATCCCTGGCTCACGCCGCCGCCTCCGACGTCGCTCCCAAGATCGCAGGTGTACATCCACTCGATCACGTCGCCTGCCTGCACAGCGTACCGGCTGCACCCGTAGTTCGGGAACCAGCCGTTGACTCGATACATCCAGCCCGAGAGCGCGCCGCAGTCAAACTCATAGAGGTTGCCAATGCCCTCAATGTACGCGGTCTCATACATCGGCGTATTCTGGTACTCCATGTGGATAGCGTTGGCCTTCACCGTCGCCAGCAAAACGTCAAACACGTTCTGTCCTGCCGTAAACTCGACCGTCACCGGCGCAAGGATCCAGCCGTCCTCCGGCACAAGCTCGACTTTCTCCGGATCAAGCTCGTCCAAGTGCTCAAGGATCGTCGCGCAGCTGATGCTGATCGTGCACGTAAGCGGCGCATCCGTCGCCGCAGGCGCTTCCTGCGTCGGCAGCTCATCGATCGGCGCGCGCACCTCGGGTTCCTGCGCAGTCGCTTCGTTCGTTTCGGGTTCAACCGTCTCCGGCTGCTCCTCGGCAGCCGCATCAGCCGCCTCATTCTTCGAAGGCTCCTCCGCAGCCGGCGTTTCCTCCGGCTTCACAGCGTCCTGTGCAGGCTCAGCCGCAATTTCCGATGCAGCCGTCTCTTCCTGCACCATTTCCGTTTTCGCGCTGCAAGCGCACAGTCCCAACAGCAGCACCGCAAGGACCAGCGCCAGCGCGCGCCGTCCAAATTCCTTCATTTATACCTCCCCGGCTGCCGCCAGCAGATTCCAGACCATCTGCGCCACCTCGCAGCGGCAGATCGCCTCACTGGGTTTGAGGTCCGTTCGATCAGCCTCCAAAATCGCATGCTCTGCGCAGAATGCCAGCGCATCTTTTGCGTAGCTTGATGCCGCCTGTGCATCCGGATACGCTTTCAGCGCCGAATCCGCATCCTTGGCCGCGCCGGAAAGCCCCAGCGTTTTAGACGCTCTCGCCAGCATCGTGGCCGCCTGCTCTCTCGTAATTGCACCCTGCGGATTGAATTTTCCATTTCCAACGCCGTTGACGATCCCGACCTTGCTTGCCGCGCCGACGAAGCCGCAGAACCAGTCCGACTGCAAAACGTCCGTGAACTCCGCCGTTTTCTCCTGCGAAAGCCCCAGTGCCCGCACAACGATCGCGCAGAACTGCGCCCGCGTAAGCCCGGCGTCCGGCGCGAACGTATCTGCCGTCATGCCGTTGATCACGCCCTTCTCGGCCAAAGCCTCAATCGCCTTTTGGTTCTTGTGCCCGACCACATCGCGGAACGTCCCGCTCTGTGTGTCCGCCTTGGGCGCGTCCATCTTGTAAAGCGACTTACCGCTCTCCGCGAGCTTCGCGGCCGCCAGGGCATAGAGCGCCTGCTCAGTCGCCATCTCGTTTGCATCGCCGTCTAAGGCGTGCCGGAAGCTGCCGTCTGCGTTCGCATAGGTCAAAAGCGCGTCCAGCGCCGTGTTTCCGTTCTTCACGAACCGGCTGTCATCCAGCGAAATTCCAAGCTCCGCCAGCGCCACGAGCACCTGCGCGTTCGATTCGCACGTAGCTGCCCCGCCGGTCGAAAATCCGCCGTCTGCTCCCTGCAATTTGGAGAGCGCTGCAACGCCCTTCTCGACCGCCGCCTTCACGGAAGCCTGCGCCGTATACCCGGCCAGTGCCTGCAAAGCCATTGCCGTCAGATCTGCGTCCGCCGCCGTGCCCGCGATGTTCCAGCCGCCGTCTGACAGCTGGGAACCCAGAATCTTCTGCACATAGAGTTCTCTCGTTGCCTGTGTCTTCGCGTCGGTATTCACAGGCACCTCATACTGCCCCGCATCCAGCGCCAGCAGCGCAAAAATTGCGCCGTTCACGCCCTGATAGACCGTCTTTTCATAGTCTCCCAGCGGCAGAAGCAGGTTATACCCCGCGACATCGCGCGCGTCCTTCCCGATCGCCGTCGCCGCAAGAGCGACTCTCGAATACTCCGTGTACTTCCGCTTGTGCAGCACGCCCTCGCAGGATTTTACGTAGCTCTCCAGCCTTTCGTAGTACCCCTCAAAATACCCGCTCTTTACGCCATAGCCGCCTCTGGCAAGGCCGAGCACCGCCCAGTCTCCGCCAATCGAGCCAAATCCGGGGCTTGCGACCGTCTTCGCCACATACCCCGCCGTCTTTTCATACTGCGTGCCCGCATCCGCCGCCATCGCCGGAACCATCAAGCCTACGCAAAGCGCCAGTGCCAGCACAAATGCCAGGATCCGTTTCGTCCGCGTCATTGCCGCATCCTCCTTTTGTCCACAAATCTGCCAAGGCCGGGCCCTGCATCCCAGAGCCCGGTCTTCGCGTCAGGGCATTCTATCGCCCATGTTACCTGTTTTTCAATTATTTTGCAACATTTTCCGCAAACCTGTGCAGAATTGCCGCAACCTCCGCGCGCGTGGCCTGCCCCTGCGGAGAGAGCGCCGTTTCGCTTCTGCCGCTGACAAGCTCTTCCGCGTTCGCCCAGCCAAGTGCCTCGGCGGCGTAGCCAGAGATTTGCTCGTAGTCGGCAAAGCCCGTCAGATTGGCCGTCCTGCCTGTGTCATAGCGCTTGTCCCTTGCATACCGGTACAAAATCGCCGCCAGCTGCTCGCGCGTCACTCGACTGTCAGGTGCAAAGCATCCATCGCTCACACCGCTCACGATGCCGCTCTCCGCTGCCCACGCGACTGCGTCCGCATAATACTTACCCGCCGCCACATCGGCAAAGCCGCTGTCCGCCGCGCTCTTGGGGCTTCCCGCTAGCCGGTACAGGACTGTCACCAGCATTCCGCGCGTCATCGGCGCGTTCGGGGAGAACAGCTCCTGCGTCGTTCCGTGGAACAGCCCGTGCTCGACCACATAGCGCACATCGCTGTAGAACCAGTCCTCGCGCCGCACATCCAAGAAGAGCATCGCGCCCGTAAACGTCGCCACGATCCGGCTGTTTAACGCCAGGTTCTTGTACGTATAGCTCTCCGGTGTCCCGATGGACTTGCCGTCCACTGTCACCCCCAGCAACTGCTGGTTCGTATCTGGGCAGAACTGGAAGGTCACATCCGCGCCGAGCTGCGAGAAGCCAAGGCTCGGCTCCACCGTGCCGCCGCCGATCACCTGCACGATCCGCGCCAGCTTCTGCTTCGCGTACTCCTCCGGCGAAATATCCGCCGCCTTGAGCCACGTCTCCGCATCGGCCTCGGTCGTGTAGTCGTCAACATAGTGCCAAACGACCTTGTCGCCTGCCTCGAGCGTAAAATCATTCAGCGCCTGGTCCGGATGCTTGCCGTTCACGGTGTACATCCAGCCGGAGTTCGCGCCGTTGTCCATCTCGCTCAGCCAGTAGCCGCCCAGCGCCTCGGGTGCCAGAATCGAGCTGACATAGCCGTCGTCCGCGCCGGTCTCCTGAAGCCCAGTCTCGTTCAGCGCCTTTTCCAGCAAATCCTTCACCGTCGCTCCGGCGCTGAGAGAATAGGTCTTCGTCTGAATCCATGTCACATAGTCCTTGTGCTCGTCCCCCTGTTCCTCGTGCAAAAAGTCTCCGATCAGCCGGAACGAGACCTTCATCGAATGCAGCGCGTTTTCCATATCGGTCCTCGCTTTGGCGAGAATATCTCCGATCTCCCCGGTGTGCGCCGCGTCCCGGATATCCTTCTCCGCCTGTGCCATCACCTTGCGAACCTCTTCGAGCGCCGCGTCGGTCAGAAGCGAGGGATCTTCCTTCTTTGCCGCGTCAATGACCGCGTCATAGACCTTGGAAAGTGAAACCGTCCGTGCCGTCTGCTTCTTCTCCGCGAGAATCTCATCGAACGCGCTCTGCTTTTCTTCAAGCGCGTCCTGCGCGGTCTTCTTGTCTTCGTCCTTCAGATAGCGGATTTTCTGCCGGATGGTCTCGAGCTTGACATAGGTCTCCCGGCTCGCGTCGGTGATCTCGCCCAGCGCTTCGATCTCGCGCAGAACATCCTCCAGCGCCGCGTCATCGAGCTTTTTTGCATCGTCCATGTCATAAAGTCCGTGCGCATTGCCGCTCGTCACTCTCGCGTAAGCTGCCAGCGCATAATACGCCTGCTCGCTTGCCATCTGGTTGTAGCCCGCCGCACTCGCCGCGTGATAGAACCCGCCGCCATCCAAATAATATTGCAGCAGCCCGTCAAGTACGGTCTTTCCGTCCTTGCTGAACCGCGCATCCGCCGCCGCGTCGATCCCCAGTGTGCTCAGCGCAACGAGCGCCTGCGCCGACGTCTCCGCCGTGGTTCCGATCGCGCCGCTCGGAAGCTGCTGGCCTTTCAAATAGGAAAGGCCCAGCGTGACCGCGTCCGCAGCGTTCTCGTTGTCCGCGCGATATGCAGCCAGCGCCGTGAGCGCCATCGCCGTGGTGTCAAGGTCGCTGTTTCCCGTCGTATTTGCCCAGCCGCCGTCCGGATTCTGCTTGTCAACAAGGCTCTTGACCAGCGTTTCCGCCGCGCTCTGCAGCTCTGCATCTCCGGAAGAATACGCCGTTTTTGCGTTCATCGCCAGAAGCGCAAACGCAGACGCGTTATTGCCCTGTTTCGTGACCCACGCGGTATTTTTCAGCGCCGCGAGCAGATCATAGCCCGCAAAGCTCCTTGCGTCATAGCCGAGCGCCGACGCTGCCAGCGCCACACGCGCATTTTCTGTGGGTCTCGCATCACCGTTTCGTTTGATCTGACCATTAGAGTTGATATTGCCTTTGACAAACGACTCGAGCGCCTTGACGTACTCCTCCACGTCGCCGCCATAGAGCCGCTCGCTTCTGGCAAGGCCCAGCATCATCCACTCTCCGCCAACCGAGCCCGTCGTCCACTTGCCCTGCAGCACCAAGTCGAGCAGCTTTGTTCCCGTCTCGCGGTAGGCTGTTTTCCAGTCGACGCTGGAAGAAAGGTTCCGGAACGCCTCTTCCGCGCGCTCGAGCATCTCGTAGTTCGTGACCTGCGCCTTTTCTTCATCGGTCAAGCTGTCATACGCGCTTCTCGCCGCGTCGATGGCGGGGCCGCTCAGCCTTGTCACCTCGCCGATCGCATCGATCAGTTCGACCACATCCGCCGGCGTGTAGACCATGCCGGCTTCGAGCGTGTAGTCGTCCGTATAGTGGAGCACAATTTTGTCTCCGTCCCCAACGACCTGCTCGTTTACCGCCTTGTTGGTATGAACGCCATTGAACGTGTACATCCAACCGGAGTTTGTGCCGTTGCTTCCCTCGGCAAGCGTCGTCGTGGTGCCGCCCTTGACCGATCTCGTCACCGAGCGGATGTAACCCGGGTCGCCCTTCCAGCTATACGTCGGGTCCTCCTGCAAAACAAACGCCTTTTCGATCACGTCCAGCGCCGTCGCGCCCGCCGGAACCGTCACGCTTGCCTTGTCGATCCACGTCGTTAAGTTGCCGCCCTTGAGCGTGTGCGCCGTTTCGCCTGCGCCGTGCGCTTCATCGCCCAGCAGCGAGAATGTCACGGTGACCTCTTCGCCCGGCGCCTGTCCGTCCGAAACGCTGATGGTGCAGACCGCCGGGACGATCGTTCCCTCTTCATTCGCGGCAACCAGATAATACTCGCCTGCCTGCGAAAACGTCACGGTATAATATCCGTTTCCCGTTTCCGCGACTGTATACAGATCGCTTTCCAATGCCTCTCCCGTCGCGCCGTCCGTGGTGCGATAGGCCGTGATCTGTGCGCCCTCGCAGCCGCCGAAGACCGGGTTATATGAGGCGTCATAGCCGGTCACTGTTTCCAGCGAGATTGAAACCGCCGCGTTTGCGGACGCAGTGTAAGAAAATTCGCCGAACTTCGCGTAGCTTTCCGTCTCCGGATAGGCCTTGACATACGCCATCGCGACAAAGTGGTCGCCGTCCGAGACCTCCTCGTCAAGTCCCATGCACATCCGGCCGCCATTCCAGTAGCCGGTGTTGCTGGTATCCTTACCCCAGAACCTCGTGATATATGCGCCGTATTCGCTATCCGCCGCTTGATAGCCGCTCACACCGTCCGGGCAGTATTTCGCATGCACCGCACGGAGCACGTCGTCGTTCGTAATTTTGCCGTCCCCGTTCCGGTCGTCCACAGAAAGCTTCTTCTGCGCCACAGCGACGCTTCCCTGATCCGTGATCGTCACATAGACGCTCCGCAGGCCGTCATAGTTTCCGTCCGGTGTCAAAACGAAGGTATACGTCGTCTCCGTCACGCCATCTTCCGCCGTCGCGGTGACACGGATGATGTTCGTGCCCGTTATACCACTTCGGAAGTAGACGCGGTCGGTATAATCACCCGAACCGTCATAGCGCGCCGCCGGGTCGTCGCACGTACCAAGCGTTACGCGCAGCGTGCCGCCTTGCGGCGGCTGGAACCAGACGCGCGGTTTCTTCGCCCCCAGCTCCGCATAGTTGAGCACAACTGTTGTTTCACTGACCGAAGCCGCCGTCGGTGCGCCTGTCGGTTCCTCGTTGCCGTCGGTCACAATATAGGAAATCGTCGTGTCCGCGCTGAGCGCCTTGACCGTGATGGCCGCCGTGTGCGACACATCCCACGCCGTCTTCCCGTTCAGGGTAGACGTCACCTTGCAGCGGTAATAGGTTACCTGCTCGCCCTCGATTTTCGCCGGAATTTCCGGGACATAGCTGCTCGTCGTCGCATTTTCGATGGCCGTCCAGCTTTTTTCATCTGAAGACTTCTCCCACTGATAGCTGAGCGCCGCATTGTCTGCCGCCACTGCCGTCACCGTAAGGGCCTGTGCCGTCTTTCCGGGCGCATATGCCGCGCTCTGCGGATGCCGGGTAAACTTGACCGCCGGAGCCTGCGTTTTCGCGACCGCGAACAGATAGCCGGAGTCGTTTTTGTAATAAATGGTGCCGTCGTCTCCGCAGACCGGGCTTGCCGCGCAGTACTCCGGATAATCCGCCGCGTCAAAGATCGTAAAGACGTCCGACGCAGTCGTGCTCTCCGGGCGATTCGCGTTCACGCGGATGCAGATAAGTCCGCCCGGCTTATAGTTTGCGCATTCATAGAAATAGAGATACCCCTCCGCCTCCCGCGCTGTGCTCAGAAGGGGCGAGCCCTGCGTGCTGCCGGGCATCGTGAGCTCCCTTTGGAGCGTCAGATCACCCGTCTGCGCGTTCTCCTTCACAATGGCAAACCCACCGCTCGGCCCCGGCCCCGTGCCGGTTCCGACATAGACATAGCCCTTATAATAGACCGGCGTGACGTACCCCGGCCGTCCCCATCCGTACGGACGGTAAATGTCTTTACCGGCTTATT
>CALCJW010000094.1:0-5877 GCA_937967235.1 uncultured Clostridia bacterium | reverse complement strand
CAGCAGCACGTAGGCCGCCGACGTGACCCCGGGCTGGGTCGCCGCATCGTAATCGGCAAGCGGCGCAAGCAGATTATAGCCTGCGACATTCCGCGGATTTTCGCCGATGGCCGTGAGCCCGAGAATGACGCGCGCATATTCCGTCAGGCGGGTCTTGGACAAAACGCCATTTGTTTCTTGCAGTCTGGCCGCGATCGCGCGGTAATAGGAATCCGTCCAGTGCTCGGGGATGTCAAAGCCGCCGCGCACTGCGCCGATGACAGCCCAATCATCGCCCGCGCCGGGATGCGGCACGCTTGAGACGGCAAAGGCCGCCGCCTTTTTTGCGGCAGTATCCAATGTTGCGGACGACGCACCCGCCGGAAGGGCAAAGAGGCCCAAAAGCAATACGAGCGTCAGAAAAATCGTCAAAAATCGTTTCATCATCGTACCTCCGTTTTCAAAAACGCGCCCAAGCATGGGGCGCAGAAACATCGAACTGCGGTGTGAAAGCATCATAGCACAGAATTTAAAATCTTGCAACGAAATTAGCCCGAAATTGGAAGATATACGTGATTTACCAGATCGATTTCGTATCCAAAGCCGGGTTTCGGCTGCCAGGCGTAGCCGTCTTTTCCCTCTTCCGGGAACAACTTTGCCATCGCGGTGAGAATCGTCCCGCCATGGCAGACGCAGATCGTGTTATCCTTGCGGGAAAGAAGCTCATCCAATCCGCGCAAAAGCCGCGCTTCGCTGTCTGCGAATGATTCTCCACCCGGCGGCACGTTCCGGAACCAGTCGCCCGCGAGCCAGTCCTGATAGACCGGCTCGGTTTTCAGGTCTTCATAGCTCTTCATCTCGAAAATGCCAAAATTGACCTCGCGCAGATCGCCGATCACGGAAAACGGCACATCGCCGTAAATCGCGCGCAGCGTCTGGTTCGCGCGCAGCATGCCGGAGGTCGCGAACGTAAAGCCGTCCGGAGATGGGTAAACGCCGCGCGCGGCCGCAAGTTGTAAATTCTGAACGCCGTCTTCCAAGAGCGGAAGGTCGGTCGCGCCATAGTATAAGTGCCGCTCGGTGCCCTCGGTGCGCCCGTGGCGCAGGAGAACGAGCCGGTTCATGGCTTTACCTCCAGCGGAAGACCGCAGAACACCCGCGTCACCGTATCCGCACGTTTTGCAAGGAACGATAAAAGCCGGCCGGACGCTTCGCGCCATGCGCGCTCTTTATCATCGAGCGGGACAATGCCGCAGGAAATGTCGTCCGCGATCAGGCAGACAGCGCCCGGGTTTTGCCGTTCAAATTCTTCCCGCGCGTCCAGGCCTTCATCCGTGCACGCCCTTGCGAAGCGCTCGAGATGGCGGATGCAGCGGGCGGTCCGGTCGAGCTCGATACCCTCGCAGGTGAAAATTTCCTCGTCCTTGCAATGATATTTCTCTGCGGCATACTGCGTTTTGCCCTGATACGCGCCGCCAAAAATCAGCTCCATAGCGCCCCCTGTCCGGCAAGCAGCAGCAAAAGCCCCGCCAGCTCGCCCAATGTCAATGAAAATCCCGAGATATCGCCCGACATGCCGCCAAGGTTCCGCTGTGCACCGAACGAGACCAGCAGCGCAAACGCTTCCGCGCCGATGGCCGCCGCGGTGAACCATGCGTGCGGAAGCAGCAAGAGTCCCGCAAGAACAGCAAGCACATTTAAAATCACGAGCACGGTCAGCTGCCGCTTGTTCTGCTTCGCTTCAAAGCCGGATGCGTACTGGCTCGTCTGCATCGGGCGGCAGGCGAACACGCAGAAGCTCGAGGCAAAGCGCGAGAAGACCGGAATCAGAATCAGCCCCCAAAAGCCGTTTTTCGCGTCGAAATCCCGGAAGGCTGCGAACATGGCGAGCATCAGGAAAATCGTACACACGACCGAAAACGAGCCTACATGCGAGTCCTTTAAAATCTTCTGCCGTGTCGCTAAATCCCGCCGGGATAAAATTGCGTCGCAGCAGTCCATGAAGCCGTCCAGGTGAATAAAGCCTGTGAGCAGAAACGGAAGCGCGGCTAAGATCGCGGCGCAGATGGCTGGAAGTCTTCCGAAAAGGCCCGTAAGATACGCTGCCAGCGCCCAGATTGCACCGACGAGCAGCCCCACAAGCGGCAGATACACCAGCTGCCATGGCCGCGCCTTTTCGTCCCAGATTTTTGCCGGGCACGGGATGGAGAGAAACATGCCCCACGCCATAAAAAAGGCGGTGATCTGCGTTTTCATGTCGTCCAGCCTCCTTTGTACCACACGGGAATCGATGCAGAGAGCTCCGCGACATTGCAGCAGGCCGCGGCCAATTTTACGCCGATATGCCCCAGTGCTTTTTTATAGATTTCTGTGAGTTCCCCATAGTCGCGCCCGTCGGAAAAGACGAAGTCCGCGACAAACACGACGTTTGAGGCAAGCTCCGCGAACCGGACAAGATCATCTGCCAGCCGCTCGCCCGCGGCAGCATCCACCGAGCCGTCCGCGCGGAACATTTCGTTGGCCAGAAGCGCGGTCACGCTGTCGAGCAAAAACGTACCGTTTTGGGGTGCAAGGGTGAGGGCCGACAAAATGCCGCTTTCGCACTCGATCGTCTCAAAGCCCCAGCCGTCGCGCTCTTGTAAATGCCGCCGGACGATCGCACGGTCTTCTTCGTCTGTCGGGCGAAGGGTCGCAAGATAATAGTGCGGCGCGGGAAGGGACTTGGAAATTTGCTGGGCGAGCATCGATTTGCCGCTTTTCGAGCCGCCGGAAAGAAAATACGTCATACCGTAAAGCTGTCCTTTGCGCGGATATCCGTTAAGTATTCGTCATCGATGGCGGCCTCCGGGAAGGTCGCCATGGTGCACATGACGGCGCACGCCGCCTCGACCACGCGGAAGGCAATCAGGCAGCCGCTCCCCTCTCCAAGGCGCATGCCAAGCTCCAGGCAGGGATGAAGCCCCAGCTCGGTTTCCGCCAGCCGGTAGCCGATCTCAAACGAGCGGTGCGAGCCGATGAAATACGCCTTTGCGCCAGGTGCCAGCCGGGAGGCGCAGAGCGCCGCGACGATGGAAATGAACCCATCGACCACGACCGGCACGTGCTCGATGGCAGCACCTAAAAACACGCCCGTCATTGCGCAGAGGTCGAATCCGCCGACCTTGGAAAGCACGTCGATGGGGTCGTTTTTGTCCGGGGCATGGAGCGAAAGCGCGTGCTCAATGACGTGCTTTTTCTTAAGAAACGCCGCATCCGTGAGGCCGCCGCCGCGCCCCGTAACTTCTTCTACACTTGCACCTGTAAGCGCGGAGAGAACGGCAGACGAAGTCGTCGTGTTGCCGATGCCCATTTCGCCGACACCAAGGATCGATACGCCGTCATGCTTTGCCTGCGCGGCAAGCTCGATGCCGGTGAGAATGCCCCGGACAGCCTGTTCGCGCGTCATGGCGGGCTCACGGTACAGATTCTTCGTGCCCTTGCCGAGGCTGCGGTTGACGATCTCGGGGCAATGATACGAAAGCTTGATGCCCATGTCGACGACGACGAGCTCGTCCCCGAAGTGCTTGGCAAGGCACGACGCGCCGGTAAGACCTCTTGTGAGATTGATGGACTGCGCGAGCGTGACCGTCTGCGGCGCGGAGCTCACGCCCTCGTCGACTACGCCGTTGTCCGCGGCGAGCACGTAGATGCGCGTTTTGGAAAGTTCGTTTTTGACCTGTCCGGTGATACCGGCCAGTTGAACGGAAAGGTCCTCCAAAAGTCCGAGGCTTCCGGGAGGCTTGGCGAGCTCTGATTGCCGCGCGCGGGCCTTTTCCATTGCGCCTGCGTCAAGGCCTGTGATCCGGGAAAGCTTCGATTGTAATGTTTGCTCCAATTCTGTCATGGATTATTCCTCCAAAAGATTCTGCCGGACGAGCCATTCGACCGATTTCCGGCACGAAGAGAGCTCCAATGTCACGCTTGCGTCCGGGCAAAGCGCGCCGAGCTGCTTCAAAAGCGCGGCAATGTCCATCGCGCCCTCAAAAAGCGGGGCGTGCAGGTCATGGATACCGTCGTTGTTGTGTAAGTGAACATGAGAAAGATAGGGCGCACAGGCTTTGAGCCAGTCCGCAGGCGTTTCCCGGCTGGCGGACGTGTTCGCGTGGCCGAGGTCGAGACAGATCCGGAGCCGCGCATCGTTCACCTGCCGGACAATGTCCAGAAGCATCGAAGCGTCGGGCTCCATGACGTTCTCGAGGCACACCGTAAGATGTTCCGGCACATCCCGGATCAGCTGCTTCCAGACAAGCACGGACCGCGAGACGAACCACTCCGGGTAATACACCAGCGGCACAAAGCCCGCGTGCAGCACGAGCTTCGGGATGCGCAGCTTCGCGGCCTTCCGGATGGCCTGCCGATAGCGCTTTTCCGTAATTTCCAGTACAAGCGGGTCAATCGCAGCGGGGGTTAGTTCGTTAAAGGGGCCGTGCATTACAAAGCGGTCGGATGAAGACAGGCAGACCGCCAGCGATTCCTGCAAAAAATCCGCGCATGACGCGTCCTGCGAAAAAAGCGAGCCCGCCGTCTCGGGGCTGTCTAAAAACGCCGCCGTGCAGAACTGGGCAAGCTCCAGCCCAAGGCCATATTCTGCTGCAACCTCCGGCGCGTCGGGTGCGATGGAGGAGAGATAGAGATTTTGTTTTTTCATCGTAAAAAAATGCCTGCGCCGGAGTCTGGGCGCAGGCAAACAGATGCTTGCTTCCGGTTCCGGCAGAAACAAATCGTCCGGGCGGCAGTCTGGCTTATCCGGAAACCCGGCTTCACAGTGACCGACTCGCGGGGCCTTGCACCCTCTTTCCCATGGGGCGTATGCATACACCCCGCCCGGACGGAACGGATATGAACTTACAATTTCCCCTGCTGGCGCAGCAGCCAGATCTTGAGCAACGCCGTCTGCGTCTTTGCGTCGGGGATATTCCCGGAGAGCACCTCGGAAACAGCCTGCTCCAGCGGCATGGTGAACACATTCAGGAACTCGTCTTCATCCAGCTTCTGCTCACGGAAGGTGATGTTCTTCGCGGCGTACATGTGAATGGCTTCGTCACTGTAGGCGCAGGCCGGAAAAAACAGGCCGAGCTCGATGAGCTCCCCCGCGACCGCGCCGGTCTCCTCCAACAGCTCGCGCTTCGCGGCCGCCTGCGGGTCTTCGGCCTTGCTGTCGAGCTTCCCTGCCGGGATCTCGATCAGGACCTGCCCCACGGGATAACGGAACTGCCGCTCGAGAAGGACGCTTCCGTCGTCCAGCAGCGGAACAACGCACACCGCACCCACATGGCGCATATACTCGCGCGAAGCGTCCGCGCCGTTCGGAAGGCGCACGGTGTCTTTAAAAACGTGCATGATGTGCCCGTCAAAAATCTCGCGGCTTTCTACCTGCGTTTCGACTAAATTTTCAAAATTCTGCATGCGTTTCACCTCGTATCGTGTCTTTCATCTTACCTTCTGGCACGTGGAAAGTCAATGGCGGAAATTCAGGAAGAAATTGGCGAACTAAAATCGCAAAGCCTGCGTACAATAGAACCAGAGTTTGCGGCAGATGCGCGGAGGATAGAAAGTACGCTTCCATAGAAGATGCTTTCAAACGGCCTTGCGCCAACGCCCGCTGGCTGTTTTGTTCCATACTGCTTTTGACCTGCGCGCGGTTTCATGCACAGTCGCTGTTTGCCGGCGGCGGCAGGAGCAAAAAGCAGATCCTCGCCGGTGGCTTTCCGGGAGATCACGGCGGACAGCTGCGGCAAATTCTCATACGCGTGCAGCCGCAGCGGCGCCTGTGATGCGTTTTTCCGGCAAAGGCCGCCCGCAAGGCAGCAGGCGGATGGCCGAGGGCGTTTCGGTCTTCTGGCGCCGGATGTGTATCCA
>CALCJW010000093.1:0-19863 GCA_937967235.1 uncultured Clostridia bacterium | reverse complement strand
TAGCTAAAGCTTTTTGGAACCACCGGCATTGCCGGTGGTTTTCTTTATACAAAAAGGAACCCTCCCGGTAATCTCCCGGGAGGTTCGTAGGGGACGATGCCCACATCGTCCCGGCAAAATAACCTGATTTTACGGAAATCTCCAGCGAATTCGCAACTTCCCTTGGGTCGATGTGGGCATCGACCCCTACGCAGAAGAAGGAGCATCGCGCAAGCATCAACCCCTACAAAAAAATCATAGCTTTGCGCACTTTGTAGAGCGCAGCCCTTCCGCTTCTTATCCATGTGGGAATTCATCCGAACCGAATGCCGCTTTGACGAGCACCATACACGCGGCCTGCTCATAGAGCGCGGGCTCCATGCTCAGATCGAAGCAGTCGACTTGCCGCACGCCGTCTCCGAGGTCCGGCGCAAGCGCCGCCAGCACATACGTATCCCCGTCCCATGGGTAAAGCTCCTGCCCGTCGTCATAGGACTTGAACAGGTAGCCTGTCATCGCATCGGGCAGCGCAAATTTTGTCAGAACAGCATCAGAAGTTTCGCCCTGCATCGAAATCTGCACGGTGGGCGCATTCTCTCCGTCGCCATTTTGAACCTGGAACGAAAGGTGCAGCTGTCCATCCTCCCGATGCAGCGCCAAAGGCTCAGATTTTGCGCACATGCCGTCCTGCCAGTATTCTGCCCAGACCTCGCTGTAATCAATGGTCTCGCCGAAATCAAGGCTAAAATCCGCACGCATGGCGTTGGCGCTTGCGGGCCCGGTATGGAAGGTGAGCGTTCCGCGGCTCGGCTCTTCATAGTGAAATTCCGTGCCATTGGGGATAAAGAGCCCACTCATGTGAAGGCCGTCCTGATTTGGAATCTGCAAAACAATGGTGTCGTTGTCCTTGATTTTGAAGACGAGCGTATACAGCCCGTTGGAACAGGTTACAACACTATCATTTATTGTATACTCCCCCGCCATATAATAAGAGGAAAGCGGGCTGAGCATAAATACAAATTCCTGACGGCTGCCGGACATCCGGAAGGTCACCCGTGACGGCAGGATCTGAACCGCATCCGCTTCGTCCATGACATACGTACCGGCAGATAGGCCGTAGCTCAGCGTCTCCTGCTTCGCTGTTAGGAAGCATACGCCAATCGCAAGGCAAACCACAAGCGCCAGCGCGATGAGCACCTTCGTGGGCCTTTTGTCGAGCACCCGCTTCACGCGCTCCTTGACTCCGACCTCTCCGAAGGCCAGCGGGCAGACAGAGATGGCCCCGCGCGGAACGCTGTTCGACAGCAGCACACTCGCGTAGCGCTTCTTTTCCGATAAGCTGTAGCCCTTCACGACCCGCTCGTCGCACGCAAGCTCCAGGTCGCGGCAGAACAGGCTGTACCCCAGCCAGACAAGCGGATCGAACCAATAGACGCAGAGAAGCCCGTAGCCAAGAAGCTTCCACACGCAGTCGCCGTGCCGTTTGTGGGCAATTTCGTGCGCCAGAACGTATTCCCGCTCGTCTTCCGGAAGGCCGGACGGCAGATAGATCGTCGGCCGGAAGAGCCCCAGCAAAAACGGCGTGTCGATCCCGTCGCAAAGCCGCACGCCGGGCGAACACTCAATGGACGCGCCGACGCGGCGGCGGACTTTCAAAAAGCTCACCAGCGCCAGAACCAGCAGCACCAGCACGCCAACCGCCCAGATCATCCCCGCGATGTGCATCCAGACCTGCAGGGGGTTGACGCTTCCCTGCGGATTGGCCGCAAAGTGTTCGCCGAAGACGGGATTGACGGCGCCGTTGAAACTTGCGATGCCGCTCGTGAGCTCCGGCTTTGCCGCGTACTGCGCCGTTTTGTAATCGAGAACCGTCTCGCTCGGAACGAGACTCCACACACTTTTGACAGACACCGGCAACGCCAGACGAAGCCCCGCAAGCAGCCAGACAAGAATCCGCGACCACTTTGGCGCTTTCGGAAGTAAAACGCGGTACAGGCACGCTGCCAGGATCACAAGCGTCGCCGCCAGCGCGCGGTTCAAGAGCACGGAGAATGCCACGTCCAGATTGTCGATACTTTCTAAGAAGAACTCTCCCATGCTACCCCTCCGCCTCGTCAATCATGCGCTGAATCTCCTGAATTTCCTCCCGGTTGAGCGCGCGCCGCTTTGTAAACGCCGCGAAAAACGCCGGAAGAGAGCCCCCGAATGCTTCGTCAACCAGATTCTCTCCCTGCGCGCAGTAAAAGCTCTCGCGGGAAAGTTTCGCCTTGACGATTCCGCCGTCATTGAAAAATGATCCCCGGTCGCAGAGCTTGCGAAGGACATTATACGTTGTCGTGCGCTTCCAGCCGAGCTCCTGTTCGCAGAGCCGCGCCAGCTCTCTGGATGCAATGGGTTCGTTTTCCCACACGAGGTCCGCGAACCGCGCCTCGACCGCGCCAAGCTTTCCATCGGGCATGTGAATCCCTCCTGTCTATTATCTATGGACAAACATAGTCTATTATGAATAGACAGCTTTGTCAAGCAAATTTCGTAATTTTCTTTTGTTTGTTACATTTTGCCATTGACTTTTACACATTGCAGCGCTAGAATAAGGCCATCTCAGATAAGGAGAACCTACCATGGCTCAGTTCGTTTTTGGCGCATATTACTTTTACTTTACTATTTGCAATAGTAAGGGCAATTTGTGATGCGCAAAAAACGAGAAAACCAAGGTTTTTCGGGCGGCACAGATTCCCTGTGCCGCCCTTATTTTTTTGGAGGTGCAAGACCATGATCGTAATTTTGAAACCGAATGTAAGTGAAGCCCGCCGTGACCAGCTGATTGGCTGGTTCAAAGCCCAGAATCTTGGCGTGCATATTTCGCAGGGCGATTATCAGACCGTCCTTGGTCTGATTGGCGACACCAAGTCTGTCGACATGGATCTGATTGCGAGCCTCGATATTGTCGACGCCGTTCGCCGCGTGTCCGACCCCTTCAAGTGCTGCAACCGCAAGTTCCATCCGGACGATACCGTTGTCGACGTGAGCGGCGTGAAGATCGGCGGCGGCCACTTCGCAATGATCGCAGGCCCGTGCTCCGTCGAGTCCGAAGAGCAGATCGTAGGCGTTGCGAACGACGTGAAAAAGGCGGGCGCGAAGCTGCTGCGCGGCGGCGCGTTCAAGCCAAGAACGTCTCCGTACGATTTCCAGGGCCTCAAGGCCGAGGGCCTGAAGCTTCTTTCCATTGCAAAGAAGGAGACCGGGCTTCCCATCGTCACGGAGATTATGGACGTGCGCCATCTCGATCTTTTTGAGGACGTTGACCTCATTCAGGTTGGCGCGCGCAACATGCAGAACTTCGATCTTCTCAAAG
The DNA here is from genome assembly GCA_937967235.1 of uncultured Clostridia bacterium. Classification (GTDB taxonomy): domain Bacteria; phylum Bacillota; class Clostridia; order Oscillospirales; family Oscillospiraceae; genus CAG-170. The sequence continues at coordinate 16,529 of CALCJW010000093.1, read as the reverse complement.
AGCTCGGCAAGACAAACAAGCCCATTCTTTTAAAGCGCGGCATCGCGGCTACGATGAAGGAGCTTCTCATGAGCGCAGAGTATATCATGGCCAGCGGCAACGAGCAGGTCATTCTCTGCGAGCGCGGCATCCGCACGTACGAGACCTACACGAGAAACACGCTCGACCTTTCCGCCGTGCCGATGCTCCATGAGCTCTCGCACCTGCCTGTCGTCGTCGACCCCAGCCACGCGACCGGTCTTGCCCGGCTCGTCACCCCGATGGCCCTTGCCGCAACGGCCGCGAGCGCAGACGGCATCATGGTCGAGGTACACAACGATCCCATCCACGCGCTGTGCGACGGCGCGCAGTCGCTGACCCCGGCGCAGTTTGCCGAGCTCTCCGGCAAGATCATGAAGGTACGGGAGGCCATCGCAAAATGAAAGTCGGAATCGTAGGCTTAGGCTTAATTGGCGGCTCGTTTGCGAAGGCCTATCAGGAGGCCGGACATGACGTGCTCGCCTTTGACCGCGATGAGAGCGTTTTATCATTTGCGCAGCTCGAGGGCGCAGTCTCCGCGCCTCTGACGAAGGAGAATATCGGCACGTGTGACCTTGTCCTCGTCGCCATCTACCCGGAGGCCGCGGTCAATTATGTTCGCGACATGGCGCCCTACATTGGAACAAAGCCCATGGTCATCGACTGCTGCGGCACGAAGCGCGTCGTTTGTCAGGCGCTGTTCCCGCTGGCAAAGGAATACGGCTTTACGTATCTCGGCGGCCACCCGATGGCAGGCACGCACAACTCTGGCTTCAAATACGCAAGAAGCAATCTCTATCACGGCGCGCCCATGGTGCTCGTCCCCCCGGTCTTTGACGACATTGAGCTCTTGCAGCGGGCAAAGGATTTGCTCCAGCCCGCGGGCTTTGGAAAGTTCTCTGTCACAACGGCAGACGAACACGACCGCATGATCGCTTTCACTTCCCAGATGGCGCACGTCGTCTCCAACGCGTACATCAAGAGCCCCACGGCGGGCAGCCATAAGGGCTTTTCCGCCGGAAGCTACAAAGACATGACGCGTGTGGCGTGGCTGAACCCGCAGATGTGGGCGGAGCTGTTTCTGGAAAACCGCGATTATCTGATGCGAGAGCTGGATATTTTGTCTGAAAACCTGAACGCGTACCGCAAGGCGCTCGCCGAGCAGGATTTGCCCACGCTCACGAAGCTTCTCGATGACGGGCGCCGACGCAAGGAGGAGGTCGACGGCCATTGAAAACCATCCATGTTTCCGCCTCCCGGAGCTATAACATTCTCATTGAGCGCGGGATTTTAACCCGTGCGGGCGAAGAAATCAAAAAGGTCTGCGGCGCGGGCGAGGCTTTGATCGTGAGCGAGGATACCGTGTGGCCGCTCTACGGCGAGACGGTGCTGTGCTCGATGCAGGACGCAGGCTTCGATGTGACGAGCTTTACGTTTCCGCACGGTGAGCAGTCCAAAAACCTCTCGGTCTACGCCGAGATCCTGAACGCCCTTGCCGCGCGGCACGTCTCCCGCAAGGGGCTTATTGTCGCGCTGGGCGGCGGCGTGACGGGCGATATGGCGGGATTTGCGGCGGCGACGTATCTGCGCGGGATCCGCTTTGTGCAGATTCCGACGACGCTTTTGTCGCAGGTCGATTCCTCCGTCGGCGGAAAGACGGCGGTTGATCTTCCGGCGGGCAAGAACCTCGTCGGCGCGTTCTGCCAGCCGTCTCTGGTCCTCTGCGACCCGCACGTTCTGTCTACCCTCCCCGACCCCATTTTTTACGATGGCTGCGCCGAGGTCATCAAGGCCGCGATGCTCAAAAGCCATACGTTCTTTGAAGATTTGGACAAAACGTCCCCGCGCGAGCAGCTTGAGCACATTCTCGAGTTCTGCATCGCGATGAAGCGCGACGTGGTCGAAGAAGACGAGTTTGATACCGGCGCGCGCCGGACGTTGAACCTTGGCCACACGTTCGGTCACGCCGTCGAAGCGGCAAGCAATTTTTCCATTAGTCATGGCTGCGCGGTCTCCATTGGCATGGTCATGATGACGCGCGCCGCTGTCAAAAAGGGTTACTGCAAAGAGGACGTGCTGGAACAGCTCATCGCGCTTCTCAAAAAATATCACCTCCCGACGGAGGTTCCCTACCCCGCGAGCGAGCTGCTGGATATCGTGAGAAGCGACAAAAAAACGATGGGCAGCACGGTCACGCTCATCGTCCCCGAAAAAATCGGCCGCTGCACGCTCGTCCCGATTCAGGCCGTGGACGTACTCGACTGGCTCACGGCCGGAGGCGCAGAATGAACCGCGTGGTTTTCCCCGGCGCATTGTCGGGCCAGTTCCGCGCGCCCGCGTCCAAATCGCATGCGCACCGGCTCCTCATCTGCGCCGCGCTGGGACACGCCTCCGTTCGTGTCTCGTGCGATACGTTTTCCGATGATATCCTCGCCACAATCGACTGCCTGAACGCCATGGGCGCGAAAATCACGCATGAAAGCGGAACCATTTCCGTCTCACCCATTTTCGCAAACGGGAGACCGGACGGTGCCTGTCAATTATATTGTAAGGAAAGCGGCTCGACACTTCGGTTCCTGCTTCCGGTCGTGGGCGCGCTGGGGCTTGACGCAGTCTTTCATATGGAAGGACGGCTCCCCGAGCGGCCGCTGCACCCGTTTGACGAGGTCTTGATCGCACACGGCATGCACATTCATCAAACTGGCGCGGAGCTTCATGTTTCCGGAAAATTGCTGGCAGGCAGCTTCACGCTCCCCGGCAATGTCTCGTCTCAGTATCTGTCGGGGCTTTTGTTCGCGCTTCCCCTTCTTTCGGGAAGCAGCACGCTCACCGTCACGGGTGAGCTGCAATCGGCAAGTTACCTTACCATGACCGAGAACGCGGTCTTAAATTCCGGCATTCGCTTTTCCAAATCGCAGAACGTCTTTACCATCCCCGGAAATCAGGCCTACTGCCTTCCGAATGGACTTGCAGCCGAGGGCGATTGGTCGGGCGCATCCTTTTTTCTCTGCGCGGGCGTTCTGTCAGAAACCGGCATTTTCGCCTCCGGCTTGCAGGAAACTTCCCGGCAGGCCGACCGGGCCGTTCTGGAGCTTCTGTCAAGATTCGGTGCGGAGGTTCGGGCGGAAAATGGCGGTGTGTTTGTCCGCAAAGCGGCGCTTCACGGCATCAGCATCGACGCTGGCGCAATTCCGGACTTAATTCCCGCCATCGCGGCTGTCGCAGCCTATGCGGAGGGCGAAACGAGAATTACGAATGCGGCAAGGCTCCGGCTGAAGGAATCCGACCGGCTGCATACGGTGGCCGAGACGATAAACGCCCTTGGCGGATGCGCAAAGGAGCTTCCCGACGGGCTCGTCATTACCGGAACCCCCCGCCTCACGGGCGGAACCGCCGATTCCTTCGGTGACCACCGGATTGCGATGCTCGCCGCTGTTCTTGCTGGCGGGTGTTGGGAGCCGGTAACGGTCCTTGGCGCGCAGTGCACATCCAAATCGTACCCCGAATTCTGGCAGACGCTGGACCAGCTGAAAGGAGATTCTCTATGAGCAGCTTTTATCATGGCGACGCGCTGGAGCTTTCCATCTTCGGCCAGTCCCACAGCCCCGCCATCGGCGTGACCCTTTCCGGCCTTCCGGCGGGCCTTGCCATCGACATGGACGAGCTCGGCGCGTTTCTTCGCAGAAGAGCCCCCGGCCAGAACGCATGGTCGACGCCGCGAAAAGAGGCAGATCTTCCGGACTTTCTCTCGGGACTCGTCGGAAACGTGACCTGCGGCGCGCCGCTTTGCGCTGTGATCCGCAACACAAATACCAGGTCGCAGGATTATAACAATCTCATCGACATTCCCCGCCCGGGTCACGCCGACTACACCGCGCAGGTGAAATTTGGCGGCTATCAGGACGTTGCCGGCGGCGGACACTTCTCCGGCCGTCTGACCGCTCCCTTGTGCATTGCGGGCGGCATCTGCAAGCAGCTGCTCGCAGCACGTGGCATCGAGGTCATGGCGCGCATTGACGCGATTGCCGGAATCGAGGACACGTCCGAATTTCTCACGCCGGTCGACCGGAAGGACTTCCCCGTGACAAGCGACGAATCTGCCGAACACATGAAGGCCGCGATTGCACAGGCGCGCGCGGAGGAAGACTCCGTCGGAGGCATCATCCGCTGCCAGATTACAGGCGTTCCCGCCGGGCTCGGCGATCCGATGTTCGGCGGATTGGAAAACAAAATCAGCCAGCTCATTTTCGCCATTCCTGCCGTCAAGGGTATTGAGTTCGGCCTCGGCTTCGCAGCGGCGGGGCTTCGTGGCAGCGAAAATAACGATGCGTACCGCTTGGAAGATGGGCGCGTCGTCACCGAAACGAACCACTGCGGCGGCATTCTGGGCGGCATTTCAAACGGCATGCCGATCGTCTTCCGTCTGGCCGTCAAGCCCACGCCGTCCATCGCAAGGACGCAGAAATCCGTTTCCCTATCCGCAATGCAGAACGCGGAGTTGAACATCCACGGACGGCACGACCCCTGCATTGTCCCGCGCGCGGTTCCCTGTGTGGAGGCCGCCGCCGCCATCGCCATTTACGACGCGCTGAAAGCGTCCGGAATTTGAGGAGGTAATCACCATGAATTTAGAGCAGTCCCGCAAAGCGATCGACGAAATCGACCAGCAGCTCGTGAAGCTCTTTAGCGAGCGGATGGCCTGCGCCGCCGAGATTGCGGCCTATAAGAAGGAAAACAATCTTCCCGTTCTGGACGCGGGGCGCGAACGGCAGAAGCTGGCCGCCATTTCCGAGATGGCGCCGGACGATCTGGAAAACAGCGCAAGGTGCCTGTATTCGCTCATCTTTTCGCTGAGCAGAGCTTATCAGCACCGTCTTCTCGGGAACGACGCAGAGCTTCCCAAGAAAATTGCCGCCGCGATTGAATCCACCCCCAACCTCTTCCCGCCCAAGGCGATGGTCGCCTGCCAGGGCGTCGAGGGCGCGTATTCCCAGCTGGCCTGTGAAAAGCTCTTCCAGGCACCGAACATTCTGTATTTCTCGAACTTTGAGGCCGTCTTCTCGGCGATCGAAAAGGGCCTTTGTCAGTACGGCATTATTCCGCTGGAAAACAGCACGGCGGGCTCCGTCAACAAGGTCTACGATCTCATGCTCCAGCATGAATTTTACATCGTCCGCAGCACGCGCCTCAAGGTCGACCACAGCCTTCTCGTCCGTCCCGGCACAAAGCTTGAGGATATCCGCGAGGTATATTCCCACGAGCAGGCCATTGGCCAGAGTCAGGAATTTTTGAAGACGCTGCCGAATGCGCAGATCATCCGCTGCGAAAACACGGCGCAGGCCGCCAAATTTGTTGCGGAATCCGGCCGGAACGACGTGGCGGCGCTGGCTTCGCGCACATGCGGCGCACTTTACGGTCTCACCGCGCTCGCCGAAAGCGTGCAGGACCAGGGCAACAACTACACCCGCTTCATCTGCATCAGCAAAAATTTGGAGATTTATCCGGGCGCGGACCGCACGAGCCTTCGCATGGTGCTCGCGCACAAGCCGGGCGCACTGTATCAGGTGCTGTCTCTCTTTAACGCCCTTGGCATCAACCTCAACAAGCTTGAAAGCCGTCCGATTCCCGAGCGCGATTTTGAGTTTGCGTTCTACTTTGACCTGGATACCTCCATCTACTCCCCCGCGTTCTTGCAGCTCATGGCAGAGCTTCCCGGCATCTGCGAGCAGTTCTCGTACCTCGGAAGCTACAGCGAGGTGATCTGATGCTGCGCTGCGGACTTCTCGGCCGTAAGCTCGGCCACAGCTACTCCCCCCAGATTCACCACGAGCTGGCCTCCTATGAGTACAAGCTCTACGAAAAAGAGCCGGAGGAGCTCGAAAGTTTTTTGAAATCCGGCACATTTGACGGCCTGAACGTCACGATCCCCTACAAAAAGGCCGTCATGCCGCTGCTTGACGAAATATCGCCCGAGGCCGCGGCCATCGGAAGCGTCAACACGATCGTAAACCGCGCAGGAAAGCTTACCGGCTACAACACAGATGCGTTCGGCTTTACGTGGCTGCTTCAAAAAAGCGGCGTGGACGTTGCGGGGAAAAAGGCGCTTGTCTTCGGCTCCGGCGGCGCATCGGTCACGGTCTGCCACGTGTTGAAGTCCCTCGGCGCGGACCCCGTCGTCGTTATCTCCCGCTCAGGCGAAAACAACTATGAAAATCTGGACCGGCACACGGACGCAAAAATTCTCGTCAACGCCACGCCCCTCGGCATGTACCCCGGAAATGGTGTGAGCCCAGTCGATTTGACCTGTTTTGACACGCCAGAGTGTGTTCTGGACGTGGTCTACAACCCCGCGCGCACAGCGCTGATCTTGCAGGCGGAGGCGCTCCATATTCCGCACGCAAGCGGCCTTTCGATGCTCGTCGCGCAGGCGAAAAAGGCGTGCGAGTATTTTACGGATACGAAAATCCCGGACACGGAAATCGACCGCATTGAGCGTCTTTTGTCCCATCAGATGCAGAACATCATCCTCATCGGCATGCCCGGGTGCGGCAAGAGCTCCATCGGGCAGGCGCTGGCAAACACGCTCCACCGTCCGTTTATCGACGCGGACGCGGAAATTGTCCGCCGCGCGGGCTGCTCCATTCCCGAGATTTTCGCAAAGGACGGCGAGCCCGGCTTCCGAAAGATCGAATCCGCGGTTCTTGCTGACCTCGGAAAGGCATCCGGAACCATCCTCGCAACCGGCGGCGGCTGCGTGACAAGACCGGAAAATTATCCGTCCCTGCATCAAAACGGGCGCATCGTCTGGCTGACACGGCCATTGGAGCTGCTGCCGACGGACGGACGGCCGATGTCGCAGGCCAACCCGTTGGCGGCACTCTGGGAAACGCGGAAGGCGCTCTACGAGCAGTTTTCCGACGTGACCGTCCGAAACGATACGACCATCGACGCGTGCGTACAACAAATTGAGGAGGCGCTTTTATGAAGTTACTCATCATCAACGGCCCGAACCTGAACCTGCTCGGTTTGCGCGAGCCCGCAATTTACGGTACGAAGAACTACGCCGCGCTGGTAGAATTTTGCGAAAGCGCCTGCCGGGAGGCAGGCTTTGCGTGCGAGGTCTTCCAGTCGAACCATGAGGGCGCAATTGTGGACAAAATTCAGGCGGCCTACGGCGTTTTTGATGGCATTGTCATCAATCCTGCCGCCTATACACACACGAGCGTCGCAATCTTAGACGCACTCAAAGCCGTCGCGATTCCGGCGGTCGAGGTACACCTGTCCGATGTGGACGCGCGCGAGCCGTTCCGTCATGTGTCCTACGCGGGTCTTGCGTGCTTTACGCGCTTCACGGGCCTTGGTTTCGAGGGCTACCGGCAGGCTGTCCTCGCACTGAAAGACCGCCTGAACGCAGGCTGAAAACTAACCAAAGGTTACTGTTCTTTCCTTTCGCCCCACGATACACTCAATGTGTATGGTGGGGCTTTCTCTGCATTTCCCCGCCGCAGCGTTCGAAATCGATTTCCGGAATATGAAGGAGGAAACATATGAAAAAGAAGCTTTGCCTGCTGCTTGCGCTTGTGCTCGCGCTGCTTGCGCTGTCCGGATGCGGCGAGGAGCAGGAGCAGACCGTCTCCGTTACGCTCGCCAACCAAAGCGGCCACGGCATCACGTCCATCAGCATCACGCCTTCGACCAGCACCGAATGGGACACCGAGCTTGTCGATGGAACGTTTATGGACGGCGAAACCATGGACCGGAACCTCGGCACCTATAAGGAATCCGAAGTCCCCGACACCTGGAACATTCTTGTCTATGGCGAGGATAACACCATTTTGTACGACACCACGGTCGACGAGGTCGATTTCCAGATCAAAGACGGCGACTATATCGTCTTCGACACGCCCGAGGAGGCCATCAGCATCATCATCTGCACCGCCGACGAATATGAAACTCTCTACGCGGACTATGAAGCGGCTTCAAACGAGGATCTCGCCGCCGGGCTGGACGCGGAAGAGGTTGCCGCGCTCGGCGATATCTCCGGCTATACCGGCTGCTGGCGGCTTGACGGGGAGCCGTTCTACTTCGTCATCAACGAGGACTTCGAATGGATCGCCATCAACCTCTACGGCGAGCAGATCGGGCCGGGCTATGTGGTGAACGAAGACGAGAATATCACGCTCTGCATGGAAGACGGCACAGAGCTTGTCTCCCTCTGGCAGACATCCTACGGCGATTTGAGCGACGCGAACGGCAACACGCTCTCATCTTCCGACTATATCATGCTCCTGCCCACGCCGGAGGATGACCTGAACCAGACGGCCACCTTCCCCGGTGGCTTTACGAACGTCACGATCAACTATCCCATCCAGATGGAGGCGCACGAGCAGCCGAACGTCTCGAACGCCCTGAGCTTCAACGCGGTCATGGAAGACGGCACGGACGATTATTACTCCAATATCATGATCGCCTTCCAGCCGATCTCCGGCTTCGACCCCTACATGGAAAAGGGTGCGGCCAGCGCGAAGCCCTATATGGTGAAGATGCTCGATGATTTCATGAAGAGCATGTACGGAAGCTATCTTCTCAAGTCCTTCGGCTCGGACTTTAAAGACAACGGCGATTATTACAGCCTGACGGGCTACATGTGGCTCGACGGCTCGGTCTTCGCAGGCGACCTGTCTCAGCCCGTGCGCGGCTGCATGGAGGTACGTTACTACGGCCCGACCGGCTACGCACTTGTCGCGACGACGATTGCCCTCGAGGGAAGGATCCGCAACTACTTTGACATCTGCAACAACATGCTCACGACGCTCTCCTACACCGTCGGCTGGAGCACCGCGCCCAAGCCCGTCCCCGCGCAGCCGATCCATTCCGGCGATACCGGCGACTACGGCACGGCGTACTACTGGTACGACGAGGATGGCGATGTCTGGTACTGGAACGGCTATGAAAACGAGTTCATCTCCTATGGCTCCGACGGCTACATCGACACCGATTCCGGCGAGTATATGGAGAATAATGACGCAGGCTGGGACTACTCGGATGCGTACTACGACGACTACGACCCGTGGTCCGACCCCGGCGACGGCTGGGATGATTATGCCTACGACGATGAAGGCTGGGGAGACTATTTCTAAGCCCGTCTAAAAAAGCTGACATAGCCATAGCGCCCGCCGTATGGTTTCCATACGGCGGGCGCTTGCATGTTATACTTGAACACGGACGCTCAATTGTAATCGACCACAATTTTAGAGCAGGACCTGCAGATCTGCGCCGCCGGATAGTCCGCCCACCATCTCAGCGCATATGGCGGCAAATAGACTGCCCTGTGCTTTTCCATTTCCCGCCGGGTATACAGCTTCGGTAAGCCTTCCCCCTCCGGCAGAAAGAACAATCCGCCGCGGCTTCGAAGCTTCCCTTGCTCCATCTCCTGCCCGCAAAACGGACATTTCATGATGCTGCCTCCTTCCATTCCCTTTTTGATACAAAAAATTCCCGCCGATGGTCGGCGGGAATTTTTATCTTACTTCTTTGCCTTCTTTTCCTTGCGGGCAGCGGCAGCTTCGGCTCTCTTCTTGGCCGCTTCCTTTTCTGCGGTGTTGTTCGTGGAGATTGCGAACTTCGCAAACTCAACACGGACACGGTCAGCGCTGGTCTCGATGACGATGGAGTCGTCCTTGACGGACACAACGTCGCCGATGATGCCGCCGATGGTCGTGATGTTATCGCCGACCTTGATCGCGTCGCGCATGGCCTGCGCTTCCTTCTTGCGCTTGTTTTCCGGGCGAATCATGAAGAAGTAGAAAACCGCGATCAGGACGATCATCATGACGAGCATCGAACCGCCGCCATTTGCCGCAGAAGCGTCTGCGGACGTTAAAAACAGAACCATTACATTTTCCTCCGAATTAAAAGTCTTTGTTTATTATAACGAGAACAATATGCTTTTGCAAGCCGCCTGTGAAAAATAGCCGGGAAATTTACAAAAACTTCTTATATTTTCTCATCGAGCTTCCGCGAGTATTCCGCGCGGAACTCAGAAAACGTCCCTTCGTCGAGCGCGTCCCGGATTTTCTTGGTGAGCTTGTTGTAAAAATACAGATTGTGCATCACACTCAGGCGCATGGCGAGCATTTCCTCGGCCTTGAACAGGTGCCGGATATACGCACGGGAATATCTCCTGCAAACCGGGCAGTCGCACTGCGGGTCGATGGGCCCGTCGTCATAGGTGTACTTTGCGTTTTTCATGTTGAGCGCGCCCTGCCAGGTAAAGAGCTTGCCGTGCCGGGCGTTTCGCGCGGGCATGACGCAGTCAAAAAAGTCCACTCCCCGGGCGACGCTTTCGATGATATTCGACGGCGTACCCACACCCATCAGGTACCGCGGCCGGTCCTTCGGCATATAGGGCTCGACGGCCTCTATGATGTCGTACATGACCTCGGTCGGCTCGCCGACGGCAAGCCCGCCGATCGCGTAGCCTGGAAGATCGAGCTTTGCGATCTCCTGCATGTGCCAGATGCGAAGGTCCTTGAACGTCGCGCCCTGATTGATGCCCCAGAGCTGCTGGCCGGGATTGACTGCGTCGGGCTCGGCGTTAAATTTCGCCAAGGCCTTTTTGCAGCGCGCGAGCCATCTTGCCGTGCGCTCACACGAGGCTTTGGCGTATGGATACGTCGCCGGGTTTTCCACGCACTCATCAAATGCCATCGCAATATCCGAGCCGAGGTTCGACTGGATGCGCATGCTCTCCTCGGGTCCCATGAAAATTTTGTGCCCGTCGAGATGGGACGCGAACGTCACGCCCTCTTCTTTGATCTTGCGCAGCCCCGCAAGCGAAAAGACCTGAAAGCCGCCGGAGTCCGTGAGAATCGGCCCCTGCCACGTCATGAATTTGTGAAGCCCTCCCATTTTCTTCACAACCTCGTCGCCCGGGCGAAGATGCAGATGGTACGTGTTGGAAAGCTCCACCTGCGTTCCGATGTGCTCCAGATCCTCCGCGGACAGCGCACCCTTGATGGCCGCCTGCGTGCCGACATTCATAAATACCGGTGTCTGCACTGTGCCGTGTGGGCAGGAAAATTCGCCCCGCCGAGCAGTCCCTTCTGTTTTTAATAGTTTAAACATGCGCCCTCCTTAGTGAATGAACATTACGTCGCCGATATATACGGGAGTCGGGAAAGTGAATAAACTGCACAACATTACCCTACGCCCTTTCATAGCGAAGTACGGCAGCCTTGGCCGCCGTACTTCCAGTTGAAATCACTTGCCATCAAGCGATGCCTTCCGCATCTTCCGAATGCTGATATAGATATTCCGGCGCAATATCAATGTCGCCGTCATTCCAAACAGTCATGCCATAGTCGATATAAACGCCCGCAAAGGTATGTTCATCGGCCAGTGGCGCAAAACCTGCATCTTTCAGCAAGGGTGTAAAATCAAAAACTTTTGCTTCGCCAGTTGTAAATCGGAGCCAGAGCCTATGACCGGGCAGCGGACGAACGCCGCAGACCTTGATGACAGGTTCCTGCTCGCCTGCATACGCAATTCCGTTAGAGATATACATAAGCGTTCCTCCTTATCTCAGTGGTTCGATTTTGCCGAACGGGATGTTCTGCACTGCCTTATTCCACGCAGCATAGAGTTCATCCTCGTGAATAGCAGCCCAAGCCTGCACCAGCTTCAACTGTTTGACTGGAAGACTTCCCGCGATCAATTCGCCGTCCACACCAACAGAGGCTTCGTACTCGTTGTAATACACATGAAAATGCGGCTTGTGGTGCTTATCAGTATCGCTGAAAATCATCTTGATAACAATGTTATAAAATCTGCAAAGTTCCGGCATGATCTTCTCCTCGCTTTTTCCGTGTCCAAAATCGCACTATCATTGCTCCGGTAATTCTATTATGCCATATTATTTGCTCAAGTCAACAATGAACGTTTTTCTTGAGCGAAAAAGTTATGTCGACGCTAAATCTTCCCTTATTTGTTTTATTAACATCGGTCAACCGATGTTACCGAATGGTATTTCGCACTTATTGATTGGTAATATTCACAATTTAACTCTTGTATAATAATATAATTTTGTGCAAAGTCACGAAATATACATTGCGTCGCCAAAAGAGAAAAAACGGTACTTTTCCTGCACGGCCACATGATAGGCATGCAGGATATTCTCGCGACCTGCGAGCGCGGAGACGAGCATAACGAGCGTGCTCTCCGGCAGGTGGAAGTTCGTAATGAGCGCGTCGAGCGCCTTAAACCGGTAGCCCGGATAGATGAAAATCTCCGTCCACGCGGATTTTTCACGGAACGTGCCGTCGGGCTCCACGAGCGATTCGACCGTCCGGCAGGACGTTGTGCCGACGCAGACGATACGGTGGCCGCTTTGATGCGTTTCGTTGAGAATCTTCGCCGTTTGGGCGCTCATCATGCAGAACTCGCTGTGCATATGATGGTCCGTGATCTCCTCGGCCTTTACGGGGCGGAACGTGCCGAGTCCCACGTGGAGCGTCACATAGGCAAGGTTTACGCCCTGCTTTTGAAGTTTTTCCAGAAGCTCCTTCGTAAAATGAAGCCCCGCCGTCGGCGCAGCAGCAGAGCCATTCGCTCTTGAATAGACGGTCTGATAGCGCTCGGGGTCTTGCAGCTGCTCATGGATATAGGGCGGCAGCGGCATCTGGCCAAGGCGTTCGAGCACCTCGAGGAAAATGCCCTTATAGTGGAACTGCACGAGCTTGTTGCCGTCGTCCACCTCGCCAACGACCGTAGCCGTCAGCTCGCCGTCACCGAACGAGAGCTCCGTTCCTGTGTGTGTCTTGCGTCCCGGCTTCGTGAGGCATTCCCACACGCCGTCTCCCTTGTCGCGCAGCAGCAGCACCTCGACCGCGCCCATCGTCGGCACGCGGTGGCCGAGAAGCCTTGCCGGCAGCACGCGCGAATCGTTCAGTACCAACGTGTCTCCCGGCTGTAGATACTCCGGCAGATCATAAAAATGCCGGTGCTCGATTTCACCTGTGTCCTTGTTCAGCACCATCAACCGCGAGCCGTCGCGGCGCTCTAAAGGGGTCTGGGCAATGAGCTCTTCAGGCAAATCATAGTAAAAATCATGGGTTTTCAACAAAAGTCCCCTCGCAATTCTTCAGAAACTGTACAGCTTTCACATTGACAGCCAAAGCTGCATATGCTATGATGAACGTGTTCTATGGCATGGACATACGTCCTTGTATCAAGAACACGATAACGCGCACATTTTCCCGCGTCATCGGTTATTATAGTATATCGCGCGGGTACAATCAACCCCAAACTCTGATAGAAATGGAGCGAAAACGTATGAAGAAGTATAAAGTCGGTATCATTGGCGCAACGGGCATGGTAGGTCAGCGGTTCGTGCTGCTGACGGCGAAGCATCCGTGGTTTGAGCCGGTCGTTCTTGCAGCAAGCGCCCATAGCGCGGGCAAGGCCTATAAAGACGCGGTCGCGGGCAAGTGGTTCATGCAGGAGGACATTCCGGAATCCGAGGGCAATCTCGTTGTCATGGACGCGGAGGCGGACGCGGAGAAGATCGCGTCGATGGTCGACTTTGTCTTCTGCGCGGTCAACATGAAAAAAGACGAGATCAAGGCGCTGGAGGAAAAATACGCGAAGCTCGAGTGCCCCGTCGTCTCCAACAACTCCGCCCACCGCTGGACACCGGACGTTCCGATGGTCGTGCCGGAGATCAACGCAGACCACATCCAGATCATCGACGCGCAAAGAAAGCGCCTCGGCACAAAGCGCGGCTTTATCGCCGTCAAGTCCAACTGCTCGCTGCAAAGCTACGTGCCCGCGCTGCACCCGCTGATGAAATACGGCGTAGAAAAGGCGCTCGTCTGCACGTATCAGGCCATTTCCGGCGCCGGCAAGACGTTTGAAACATGGCCGGAGATGATCGACAACGTCATCCCGTACATTGGCGGCGAGGAAGAAAAGTCCGAGCAGGAGCCGCTCAAGCTCTGGGGTAAGATCGCGGGCGACCACATTGAAAACGCCTCCTCCCCTGCCATCACGGCGCAGTGCCTGCGCGTTCCGTGCTCGGACGGCCACATGGCTGCCTGCTTTGTCTCTTTCAAGGGGGAAACGCCCTCCATCGAGCAGATCAAGGCCGACTGGGCAGCGTTCTCCGGCAGAGCGCAGGAACTGAACCTGCCGTCCGCTCCCAAGCAGTTCCTGCACTATTTTGAAGAGGCCGACCGGCCGCAGACGAAGCTTGACCGCAATCTCGAGGGCGGCATGGCCGTCTCCATCGGCCGTCTGCGCGAAGATACACAGTACGATTATAAATTTGTCTGCCTGTCTCACAACACCCTGCGCGGAGCCGCTGGCGGCGCGGTGCTGCTTGCAGAACTCCTGTGCGCGGAAGGATATATTGACGCAAAATAATTTTTCATAGAGGGAGTGGTTGCATGAAGCAGCCCGTCTTTGAAGGTCTGGCCACGGCCATCGTGACGCCCTTCAGAAACGGTACCATCGACATCCCAACGTTTGAAAAGCTGTTAGACGCGCAATTGGCCGCAAACGTCGACGCCATCGTCATCTGCGGCACCACCGGCGAGAGCGCAACGCTGTCGTCTTCCGAGCAGCTCACGCTCATCGCCCACGCAATGCAATATACCGCCGGACGCTGCAAGATCATTGCGGGAACCGGCTCGAACGACACGGCTCACGCAATCGACCTGAGCCGTGCCGCGTCGTCTATGGGGGTCAGCGCCGTCCTCATTGTCACGCCCTACTACAATAAATGCACGCAAGCCGGCCTCATCGCGCACTATGAAGCCATCGCAGACGCGATTTCCTGCCCCGTCATCTGCTACAATGTCCCGAGCCGCACAGGACTGGACCTGAAATTAGAGACCTGTCAGGCGCTCGCGAAGCATCCGAACATTCAGGGCGTGAAGGAAGCGGGCGGAAGCCCAGCAAAAATCGCAAAGATCATCGAGACCTGCGCAGACAGCTTTTTTGTCTGGTCCGGAAACGACGACGAGGCCGTCACGGCGATGGCACTGGGCGCAAAGGGGCTCATCTCCGTTCTTTCAAACGTCCGCCCCAAAAAGACGCTCGCGATGCTGCGCGCATGCCAGAAAAACGATTTCCGAACCGCTGGGCGCTTGCAGCGGGAATTGATTCCGCTCATCGGCGCACTCTTTTGCGAGGTCAATCCCATCCCGATCAAAAAGGCGCTGGAACTGGAGGGCTTCCCGGTCGGGCTTCCGCGGCTTCCGCTGACCGAGCTGTCAGAGGAAAAACTCCCGATGGTAAAGGCTGCACTTGCCGCGACACCTGATGCATAACCAATCGAAACGTGAAAAGGACGGTACCTTGCGGTACCGTCCTTCTTGATGCTTGGGGAGATTATTTGTCGTACATTTCGACCAGCTTGAGCAGGTGCTCGTAGCGCTCCTTGGCGTTCTCCTCGTTCTTTGCGAACAGAACGGTCGCACGCTCCGGGAACTCGCGGGTCAGACGGCTGTAACGGGCCTCGTTCATCAGGAACTCCTGGTAGCCGCCAGCGGGCGCCTTGGAGTCGAGCGTGAACTTCTTGTCAGCAGCCGGGTTGAAGCGGAACATGTTCCAATAGCCGCAGTCGACAGCCTTCTTCATCTCGGTCTGGCAGTTCTGCATGCCGCCCTTGATGGAGTGCATCTCGCAGGGTGCGTAGCCGATGATGAGCGACGGGCCATGGTAAGCTTCTGCTTCCTGGATGGCCTTGAGGGTCTGCGCGGCGTTGGCGCCCATGGCGACCTGCGCGACGTAGACATAGCCGTAGCTCATGGCGATCTCCGCGAGGGACTTCGACTTGGTTTCCTTACCGGCAGCTGCGAACTGCGCAACCTGGCCGATGTTGGAAGCCTTGGAGGCCTGTCCGCCGGTGTTGGAGTAAACCTCGGTATCGAAGACGAAGACGTTGACGTCTTCACCGGAAGCGAGAACATGGTCCACACCGCCGAAGCCAATATCGTATGCCCAGCCGTCGCCGCCGAAGATCCAGACGGACTTCTTGGAGAGGTAATCCTTCTTGGCAAGGATTTCAGCGCCCAGCTTGCAGGCGTCGCAATCGCAGCCGGAAATGACGGAAGCTTCAAGCTCTGCGACATAAGCCTTGGTAGCGGCCTTGTTCGCGTCACCATCTTCCATGGTGTCGAGCCACTTCTGCGCGGCAGCCTTCAGATCAGCGTCGGTATAGTCGACAGCGATGAGCTGCTTCGTGAGATCAGCCAGATGCGTGCGGATGGCCTTCTGCGCGACATACATACCGAAGCCATGCTCGGCGTTGTCTTCGAACAGGGAGTTGCACCATGCGGGACCCTGACCCTCAGCGTTCGTGCAGTACGGAGAGGTAGCGCCCGGGCCGCCCCAGATGGACGAGCAGCCGGTAGCGTTGGAGATATACATACGGTCGCCGTAGAGCTGCGTGACCAGACGTGCGTAGCTCGTCTCGGCGCAGCCTGCGCAGGAGCCGGAGAACTCAAGCA
>CALCJW010000092.1:0-8558 GCA_937967235.1 uncultured Clostridia bacterium | reverse complement strand
CATATACGTCCAGATGGGGAAACAGCGCGTATCGCTGGAAGACCGTATTGATCTTTCGTTTATAGGATGGCACGTCGTTGATGCGCTGTCCATTAAAAAACACATCACCGGACGTAGGCGTCAGAAAACCACCGATAATTCGCAGCGTTGTAGTTTTTCCGCATCCACTGGGACCCAGCAATGTGAGGAACTCTTTGTTGTTGATGTACAGATTGATGCCGTCGAGAATGGTCTCGCCATCCTCAAATGTCATGGAAAGATTCGACAAGCGAATGAGCTTTTCGGACATTTATCATCCCCCGTTTCGTTATGTATTTTTGCATAGGAAATACGCGCAGGCTGTACCCCCGACGCGTACTAAGAGAAATATATATGGTACACCCCCCTTTGTCAATAAAAATCGTGAAAAATTCTGACGAAATTTATCGCAAAGAGGGGGTGAAGATCAGGAAAAGTATTCAGAGACGAAACTTACGTCCGAAACCTGGAAGGTTTTTCCGTTCAGATAGGCAAGGCCACCTGCGTCGGTGGTGAATTGGAAGGTGAGCTTGTAGGAATAAAGCGCCTGAATTTTGCGGTCATACTGCTTATCGAGCTTCCCGTATTTTCCGTCTCCGAGCAGCGGCCAGCCCGCCGCCGCCATCTGCGCCCGGATCTGATGCGTCCGACCGGTAATGAGCTCGCACTCAACAAGGGACAATCCATTTTTCGATTGCAGGACCTGATATTTTGTTGCGCAGGTCTTTGCACCCTTCTGGGGCGTTTTCGTGACATAGACGCGGTTCTTGACGGCGTCCTTAAATAGGTACCCTTCTAACGTCCCGGCGGCTGGCTTCGGCGTTCCATGGACGATGCACAGATATCGCTTGTCGATCTCCCGGTCTTTGATCTTTTGGTTCAGAATGCGCAGCGCCTCGGCGGTTTTCGCCGCGATGACGATGCCGCCGGTGTTTCGGTCGATGCGATTGCAAAGCGCGGGCGTGAACGCGTTTTCCTCCCGCGGCCGCCATTCGCGTTTGGCGTACAGATAGGCCTGAATGTGGTCGATGAGCGTCTTACCGTATTCCGAGCCGTCGTAGGGATGGACGGCCTGGCCGGGCTTTTTGTCGACGAGCAGAATGTTTTCGTCCTCATAGACAATGTTGAGCTTCGGCACGTTTACCGTGAGGTAAGCGTTTTCCTGCTTGGGAGTGTCAAAAAATTCGTCGTTGATGTAAAGCTGGACCGTATCGCCGAGATGGAGCCTCGTATCGCGTTCTGCTCGCTTGCCGTTTATCTTAATGCGCTTGAGGCGGATGTATTTCTGAAGCAGCGAAGCGGGGAGCAGCGGAACGGATTTTGAGACGAACCGGTCGAGGCGCTGGCCCTCGTCGTTTTTGCCGATGGAAAGTTCCTTCATATCGAAATCTCCTTGTCAAAATGGAGCCTTTTTATATAGCAACGTGATTTTATCATGGCTTCGCGGCGGTGTAAAGCGCGGGCTTTGCAGGAATTTTGAAAAAAGACAAAAATTTTTGGAAAAAGCATTTGACTTTCCGGCCTTCTTTCGATATAATATCCATCGCACAATTATGGATTGGAGGGTGCTATGCTGCTGGAACTTCGCAAGCTTATGACGAGCCCCGGCGAAACGCTGCCCTTTGAGACGAGCGTCGATTTAAGCGACATGCCGTTTGGCGGCTGCAAGCCGGTAACAGAGCCCGTCCTTGCAAAAGGACAGGTGCGGAACACGGCGGGTGTGCTGGAGATGACCGGCACGGTCGAGACGGTTCTGCATGGAATCTGCGACCGCTGCGCGACGGCGTTCACAAGGCCTGTGCAGTACCCCCTTCGCGCGGTGCTGACGCCAGAGCCGGAGAGCGACGACTTTGAAGACCCGTGGGTCTTCGAACTGCAAAACGACTGCGCGGATCTCGACGACATCGTGACCACCACCTTTGTGCTGAACATGGACAGTAAACTCCTGTGCAGCGAAGATTGCAAAGGACTCTGCTCCCGGTGCGGAGCAAACCTGAACCTTGGGCCTTGCAGCTGCAAGCCCGAACCCGATCCCCGCTTTGCTGCCTTACAGCAGTTATTGGACAAAAAGTAGACAATGTGCCTTACGGCATTTCAACCAAGGAGGTGTACCAAATGGCAGTACCCAAGAGAAAAGTATCCCGCGCGAGAAGAGATAAGAGACGCAGCTCCCACTGGAAACTGGCGATCCCGGGCGTTGTTGCTTGCCCCAAGTGTGGCGAGCCCCGCCTGCCTCACAGAGCCTGCAAGGCTTGCGGCTATTACAATGGCCGTGAAGTCATTTCTGTTGAAGCTAAGTAAGTTCGCTCGATACGAGAATGAGAGGGAGGTTGTACGCAGCCTCC
The DNA here is from genome assembly GCA_937967235.1 of uncultured Clostridia bacterium. Lineage (GTDB taxonomy): Bacteria > Bacillota > Clostridia > Oscillospirales > Oscillospiraceae > CAG-170. The sequence continues at coordinate 6,195 of CALCJW010000092.1, read as the reverse complement.
CTCTTTTCTTATTCTGTTGCTTGTGTGAAGATAAGCTCGGTGTAAGTAGAGAAAATGCCCACGTTGCTGCGTGAATCCTCCATGTATTGCGTAGGGGGCGATGCCCACATCGCCCCAAGGGCACGAACGAATTCGCCGAAGATTTCCGTAAAAACGATTTGTACCGCCGGGTCGATGTGGGCATCGACCCCTACGGAGCGGCTGCTTCTGTGTAAGAGGGAGGTAATATCTATGGCAAAACCGATTGTAGCAATCGTGGGCCGGCCGAACGTCGGCAAATCGATGCTGTTTAATAAACTGACCGGCAAGCGCATGGCGATTGTCGAGGACACGCCGGGCGTGACGCGCGACCGGATCTATGGCGAATGCGACTGGAACGGACGGAGCTTCGCGCTCGTCGATACCGGCGGCATTGAGCCGGGCACAAACAGCGAGATGCTGAAATTCATGCGCCGGCAAGCTGAGATCGCGATCGAGACCGCGACGGTCATCATCATGGTCGTGGACGTAACGGTCGGCCTGACGGCTGCCGACAGCGAAGTCGCGGCGATGCTCAAAAAGTCCAAAAAGCCCGTCGTTCTGGCCGTCAACAAATGCGACCGCACGGGCGGCGTGAATCCGGAGGTCTACGAGTTTTATTCGCTGGGGCTTGGCGATCCGATCGAAGTTTCCGCTGTCCACGGTCACGGTACGGGCGATATTCTGGACGCTTGCGTGGAAAACTTCCCGGAAACGGACGATGAAGAATACGACGAAGACGTCATCAAGGTTGCCATCATCGGCAAGCCCAACGTCGGCAAGTCGAGCCTTCTCAACCGGATCTTAGGCGAAGAGCGCGTGATCGTCTCCAACATCGCCGGTACGACGCGCGATGCAATCGACAGCTACTTTGAAAATGAGTTCGGCAAGTACCTGTTCATCGATACTGCCGGTATGCGCCGCAAGTCCAAGGTCGACGATGCGGTCGAGAAATACTCCAACCTGCGTTCTGTCTCAGCCATCGAGCGCGCGGACGTGTGCCTGATTCTGATTGACGCGAACGAAGGCGTGACCGAGCAGGACACGAAGGTCGCCGGGCTCGCGCACGAGGCGGGCAAGGCGTGCATCATTGTCGTCAACAAGTGGGACATGGTCGAAAAAGACACGAACACGATGCAGAAGATGACGGACGATATCCGCCGCGACCTCAGCTACATGACCTACGCGCCGGTGCTGTTTATTTCCGCGCTTACTGGCCAGCGGGTCGACAAGCTCTTCGAGATGGTCAACGCCGTTTCCAACCAGAACTCCATGCGCATCACGACGGGCATGCTCAATAACATTCTCGAGGATGCGACCGCGCGCGTCCAGCCGCCCACGGACAAGGGAAGACGCCTCAAGATCTACTACATGACGCAGGTCGGCGTGAAGCCGCCGCACTTTGTGATCTTCTGCAACGACGCAAGGCTATTCCATTTCTCCTACCAGCGCTATCTGGAGAACCAGATCCGCGCCGTCTTTGGCCTTACCGGAACGCCGGTCAAGATCACCATCCGCCAGAAGGGCGACAAGGAAGAAATCTGACAAAAGTGATTCCCGGGAGAAGCGCGTCTTCTTCCGGGAATTTTGGAAAAGGGGAGAGGCATATGAAACTGGAGGAACGCAGCGTCACGTTACGAGATGGCACGCGTGCATTGCTTCGCAGCCCGGAAACTTGCGACGCAGAGCGGCTGAACGCCTATCTGCGGCAAACAAGCGGCGAGACGCACTTTATGGTGCGCTACCCCGAAGAGTGCAATCAGACGCTGGAGACGGCGCAGAAGCGCTTGCAGGCGATGCTGGAGGACGAACGGAGCTTCATGCTGGCCGCGTTCATAGATGACGAGCTCGTCGGAAACTGCGGCGTGAACGAAATTGCCGACCGCCTCAAAATGCGCCACCGCGCGTCGCTTGGTATTTCCATCAAGAAAAAGGCGTGGGGCCTCGGCCTTGGCACGGTTCTGATTTCCCATGCGTTGGAGCAGGCGAAGGAAAACGGATTTACGCAGGTGGAGCTCGGCGTGTTTGCCGACAACGAGCGCGCCATCTATCTTTACCGAAAGCTCGGCTTTACCGAGATGGGCTGCATCCCAAAGGCATTTTTGCTCAAAGACGGCACGTACCGCGATGAGGCGCAGATGGTGAAGTTTCTGTAGGCACATCCTTCGTAGGGGCGGACGACTCTGTCCGCCCGCAGAAAAAACCGATTTTACGGAAAACCATGGCGAATACGTAACTTCCCAAGGGCGGACAGGGACGTCCGCCCCTACGGGATATCCAAAGACAACGCGTAGGGGGCGATGCCCACATCGCCCCGGCGGAATGCACACGTTTATACGGGAATCTCCGACAAATCCGTAACGTTTCTTGGGCCGATGTGGGCATCAGCCCCTACGGCATGGTTGGAAGCAACGTCGAAGAATAGAGAAAGTATGCGAATTCACGATCGGAAGCAGCGGCGGAGCATAGAAAAAGAGCAAGCCGATCGGCTTGCTCTTTCAGCTGCTTGGTAATTAGATTGCGCGCTCAACCTTGTTCGAGCGGAGGCATCTTGTGCAGACGTAAACATGGCGCGGAGTACCGTCAACGATCGCCTTGACACGCTTGACGTTGGGCTTCCATGCACGGTTGGATCTTCTGTGAGAATGGGAGACCTTAATGCCGAACGTAACGCCCTTGCCGCAGATATCGCACTTTGCCATCAGTTGCACCTCCTTGCCATTGGAAAATCAGGTAATAACGCCTTAAAGCGCCGACAAATATAATAGCAGAAGTCTTTCAAAAATGCAAGCAAAATTTCCGCGAAAAATGAAAAAATTTCTTCCGCCCGGGCGTGCGTAATTGGAGGTTGCCAAAACGGGGCGAATTCGCTATAATACAAGGACTAGCTATTGTGGTTTAGCTGCGCGTCTACCGGCGGTATGCGCGCAGAACCGGAAAGAGAGGAAGCGGCGATGGCTTCGACGTATTCTGTCCCCCTGTCTGAGCTCGTAAGCGAGTTCGACCTGAACTTTTTCTACAAATCCTCCGACTATGAAAAAATCCATGTCACGGTCGACGATGTGAGCCGTCCGGGCCTTCATCTGGCGGGGTTCTTTGACCATTTTGAGCCGATGCGGATCTACGTCTGCGGCACGGTGGAGATGGCGTATCTGCAAAAGCTGTCCCACGAGGAGCGGACGGTAATCTTCGACCGCTTTTTGTCCTACAAAATTCCGGTGCTCATGATTGCAAGGGGATACGAGCCGCTGCCGGAGTGTCTCGAGATGGCGAAAAAGTACGATGTGACGGTGCTGGGCTCCCACGCGGCCACGTCCTACGTCGTCTCAAGCCTCATTACCTACCTTAAGCAGGCGCTCGCACCGCGCGTTACGCGCCACGGCGTGCTGGTTGAAATTTCGGGCGAGGGCATTTTAATTAACGGCGACAGCGGCATCGGCAAGAGCGAGACGGCCATCGAGCTTGTCAAGCGCGGACACCGCCTGATCGCGGACGACGCGGTCGAGATCCGGAAGGTATCGTCCCGGCAGCTCGTCGGCAATGCGCCCGAGGTGCTGCGACACTATATCGAGCTGCGCGGTATCGGCGTTATCAACGTCGCCAAGCTCTTCGGTATGGGCGCAGTCAAGGACAGCTGCAACATTGACCTCATCATCAACATGGTTCCCTGGCGCGATGGAGAGGCGTATGACCGCCTTGGCATTGAGACGCAGTACACCGAAATTCTCGATGTGAAGGTCCCGTCCATTACCATCCCGATCACCCCTGGCCGGAACCTTGCCGTCATCTTTGAGGTCGCGGCCATCAATAATCGCCAGAAGCGCATGGGCTACAACGCCGCGCTCGAGTTCACCGAGCAGATGGGAAAATTCTTTGCAAACAAGGACGACTAAATTTCTCGAAATAGCTGACGCTATTTCGAGAAAGGAAATTGCGCCTCGACTGCGCGCATAATTTTGCACCAAGGCGCAAAATTCCACACTTGCGAGGCGAGCAGTATGTTTCCGGTCAGCGAAGCCGCCGGATAACATGATTTTGATTTTATTTCGCCCTGCGGGGCGAAACTCTGCGAGGCTAATATAAGGTGCTGCATGGATTATTTTTCCGTGCGGCATTTTTGCTGTTTCCTTTCGCGCGGCTTTGTGGTATGATAGAAACTGAAAAATTGTCCACCCGGAGGCGTTTATGATCGACTGGAAGGAACTTTCAAACGAGATCCGTCAGGCAATGCCTGATTTAAAAATACTGGATGAAGAGCCGCTCGCGCGGCACACGTCGTTCCGCATCGGCGGTCCTGCGGATATTTTTGCGCAGCCCGCAACGGTCGATGAACTGTCGAAGCTTTTGCGGTTTCTCGCGGCGCGCGGAATTTCGCCCCGGATCCTCGGCGCGGGAACGAATGTGCTGGCCCCGGACGAAGGGCTTCGGGAGGTCGTGATCTGCACAAAGGACGCGCTGACAGGGCTTTGTGACCTTGGCGGCGGGAAAATCGAAGCTTTTGCCGGGGAGACGCTTTCCAAAACTGCGGTCTTCGCGCGGAATCTGGGGCTTACCGGGCTGGAGTTTGCGCACGGCATTCCCGGCACGGTCGGCGGCGGAATTTATATGAACGCGGGCGCTTACGGCGGGGAGATGAAGCAGGTTGCCATGGAGACGACGGTTCTCACGATGGACGGCGAGACGCGCGTGTTTGCGGGGGAGGCGCAGGGGTTTGCCTACCGCACAAGCGCGTTTGAAAATTTCCCCGCGATCATCGTAAAAACGGTGTTTCAGCTTGCTCCCGGAGACAAAGAGGAAATTTCCGCGCGCATGCAGGAGCTCATGGAAAAGCGCCGTGCGTCGCAGCCGCTGGAGCTCCCCTCGGCGGGCAGCACGTTCAAGCGGCCGGAGGGCGCATATGCGGGGGCGCTGATTCAGCAGGCGAATCTCAAGGGCGTATTTGTCGGCGGCGCGCGCGTGTCGGAAAAGCACGCAGGGTTTGTCGTAAACACCGGCGGCGCGACGGCGCGAGATGTGAAGGCGTTGGTCGAACTGGTACAAAAGAGAGTTTTTGAAACGTCCGGCTACTGCTTACAGCCGGAGGTTCGCATCTGGTAGGAGGGTACCATGCAATTTATCATCATTTCGGGTCTTTCTGGCGCGGGCAAGAGCAGAGCTGCGTCAGATTTGGAGGACCTTGGCTTTTACTGCGTGGATAACATGCCGGCGGAGATGATCCCGCAGTTCGCAAGCCTCTGCCTTGCGACAAAGGGCCGGTATGAAAAGGTCGCTCTGGTGACGGACGTGCGCAGCAGTATGACGTTCGACTCTCTTTTTCAGTCGCTCGACAAGCTCGATGAAATGCATCTGGAATATGCGATTTTCTTCATCGAGGCCAGCACCGAAGTCATCATCAAGCGCTTCAAAGAGACGCGCCGCCTGCATCCTTTGATGCGGGACGGTACGCCCGTTTTGCAGGCCGTCGAGCGCGAGCGGCAGCTTTTAGAGCCTGTCCGGACGAGAGCGAGCGCAATCATCGACACCTCAAATCTCACGACCGGGAAGCTCCGCGGAAAGCTCATTGACCTTGTTGCGGGCGGCGTGCGCGAACGGGCGATGCACGTGACGGTTCTGTCGTTCGGCTTTAAATACGGCCTGCCGCTGGATGCCGACCTGGTTTTTGACGTGCGGTTCCTGCCGAATCCTTATTACATTCCGGAGCTCAAAGCACTTACGGGGCTCGATGAGCCGGTGCGGAATTTTATCTTCCAGTACCAGCAGACGAAGGACTTTCTCGAGAAAACCGAGGATCTGCTGGCGTTTCTGCTGCCAAATTACGTGGACGAGGGGAAGACCGACCTTGTCATCGCCGTCGGCTGCACGGGAGGGCAGCACCGGTCGTCCTGCATCGCGAAGGAGCTCTGCGACTTTATCTCCAAGCGAGGCTATGTGGCGAACCTCACGCACCGCGACATGAGCCGGAACAGGGGGTGAGCGCGTGGCAGAGATGGAAAACGTCCGATTATACGAGCCAAAAAAGCGCATGGCGCACATCGTCGCGATCGGCGGCGGCCATGGGCTCTCTGCGATGCTGCGCGGGCTCAAGCGCTACACAAAATATATTACGGCGATTGTTACCGTCGCGGATGACGGCGGCGGCTCGGGGATGCTCCGCGAAGACCTCGGTATGCTTCCCCC
>CALCJW010000091.1:0-8564 GCA_937967235.1 uncultured Clostridia bacterium | reverse complement strand
CAGAGTCGATCAAGATCGTCTGCCGTCCGAACGCGGACGTGGGCGAGATGACGCACGGCCATGTTGCTGACAACCTCACCATCTACGGCAACAAGGCGTACATCTCCGCCGGCGAGTGCGACCTCGAGGTCGATACTTATAAGTATGACCGTTCGACCGGCAAGCAGGTCAAGGAAGATGGCGAATATCTGACCAAGGATATCACCATCACCGCTTATGAGCTGGATAACCTCGGCGTTTGGGGCGAACGTCACACGGAGTTTACCGTGAACGTGAACCTGACCGACTGCGACGGCAAGGAAATTGACGGCAAAACGAACGTTCAGCGCGTTTACATCAGCGGCGAAACGGGCGTGAACAACATCACCCTGACCGGCTGCGACTTTGAAACCAAGGCAACCTCCGTCTACTCCAACGCGGACGGCGAAATCAATATTACCGACTGCTCGTTCACGGGCGCACAGGTTCCTGTGAACTTTAACCACAAGGCCAACGGCGAGCAGACTCTGCGCGTTTCGAACTGCGAGTTCAATGCTTGCGGCGACAAGGGCGAGTGGGCGAAGTTCGCGGCACCTGTCCGCTTTGTCAACAGCGGCAGCGGCAAGCAGAGCGCAACGGTCGATACCTGCAAGTTCACCGATACCGTTGGCTCGAACGGCGACATCCTCATTGGTGATGGCCGTACGGGGCAGGACTCCAACGACGTGAGCCTGACCGTTACGAATACCGAAGCGAACATTCAAGCGCAGCAGCCCGGCTATTATAACGGAAACGAAACGGATACGAGCAAGCTCGGCACCGCAACGTCCCCGGCCTCCGGTACGCTGACAACTTCTGTTGAGAAGCTGATTTCCGGCGGCTCGACGGCGACCACGAACGTTGCGAAGGTCGGCGAGACCGAGTACGCGACACTTGAAGCGGCTGTTGCGGCTGTCACTGACACGGACAACACGATCACGCTTCTTACGGATGTCATTCAGAACACGCAGCTGGCTCTGAACAGGAGTCTGACACTTAATCTGGATGGTCATACTATCAAGAACGAGAATGACATCTGGGGCGAAAAGACCTATTGCCTCCTTCGCGTTGAAGACAACGCCGTTGTTACCATTACCGGCAACGGCACAGTTGCGGCAAAGAAGGATGACTGCTATGCGATCTCGATTACGTCTGGCTCTCTTACGATTGAGAACGGTACATTTATTGGCAATATTTCCGCTGTTCAGGTTGAGACGGGTTCTCTGACAATCAAGGACGGTACGTTTAAACAGATTCAGGAATCCAAATATGGCAACACTTACGTTATTAATTGCATCGACGACGAGTTTGCAAGCGGTGCGGCTGCCGTTGCGATTTACGGCGGCACGTTCGTCGGCTTCGACCCGAACGTCTCCCCGGAGCAGAAGGTTGACGGCGTGACCCCGAGCTTCGCAGCTCCCGGCGTTGGCATCACCAAGAATGCAGACGGCACCTTCACTGCTGTGAAGGACATGACCGCGCAGCTGCTCGATGCAGACGGCAACTCCGTTAAGGCGTATACTTCGCTTGCAGACGCAATTACTGCGGCAAGCGAGGGCCAGATCGTCAGACTGCTGGCGGACGCGAAAGAGGATGTGACGATCGACAAGAACATCACCCTCGACCTCGGCGGCAAGACGCTGACGAACAACGGCGCAGGCAAGGCGACCATCACGATTGCTGAGGGTGCTACGGCCACGGTCAAGAACGGTTCTGTTGTTGGCGGCACAAGCTACTACAACATCCAGAACAACGGCACGGCCACGTTCGAAGGCCTCACCGCAACCGCTGGCAACGACGGTTCTTCGATGATTGACAACTACGGCACGCTGACCATCACAAGCGGCACATACACCGGCGGCCTCAACGTTGTTAAGAGCGAAGAGGGCTCGACGCTGGTCATTAAAGGTGGTACGTTCACGCTGGAGTATGCAACAAGTGGATATACTGGTGTCATTTATGCCTACGGTGATACGACTATCACGGGCGGTGAGTTTATCCAGAACCTAACAACGACCGGAAGATGGAATCATCCGCAGGTTATTTTGACTGGCGTTGTAGAGGGTTACACTGCTTTTACCAAGGTTACAGGTGGTACGTTTACCAACAAACTGTCTTCCGAGAATATTTTCCGGGGTGTTGGCAAAGCAACGAGCGATAACTTTGAAGTCTCCGGCGGCACGTTCAACAAGAGCATCCCCGAGGGCTACTGCGCTGATGGCTTTATTCCGACCAAGAACGCTGACGGCACGTACGGCGTCAAGGAAGGTAAGTACGTTGCGAAGGTCGGCAGCACAGGCTACGAAACACTTGAAGCGGCTATCAAAGCGGTTTCCAGCGGGAAGACTGTGACGCTTCTCGATGACATCACAGCAAATGGTATGGACATTAAAAAGAGTCTTACCATTGACTTTAACGGAAAAACGCTTACGGTTGAAAATCCCATGGTTGGTTCTACTGGAACGGAGACCAATGCGATTCGCTTCCTGAAGAGCGGCAAAACAACGATTACTGTTGTTCTGAAAAACGGCACGATCAAGAGCAGCAAGGCACGTATTCTGATTCAGAACTACGCCAACCTGACGGTCGACAACATGACGCTCGACCTCAGCGAGCAGCCGCTCTATGGCTATGTCCTTTCCAACAACAACGGCACAACCGTTATCAATAACACCACGATTACTGCGCCTAGTGCGGCAGGGAGCCTTGCGTTTGACTCTTGCGCATTCACTACTGCCTATGGTGATGTTTCCGTTACATTGAGAGGTAGCAGTGTGATCAATGGTAACGTTGGCTTCAGCCGCTCCAATGCTGGCGACCAGGCCGCGTCTCTGACGCTTGAAAGCGGCACAATCAACGGCAAGTTGGTCGATTGCGGCGAGGGCGAAGGTGTTACCGTTACGAAGACCGATGCTGTTAGCGTTGCAGCGCCCGACGGCTACAAGTGGGTGGACGGTGAAGCCGGCCAGACGCTTGCAAAGATCGTTATGGTTGCCGAAGTCAACGGCAAGCAGTATGAGACCCTTCAGGAAGCCATCGACGCGGCAGTGTACGGCAATACAGTCACTCTGCTTTCCGATACACGCGAGAATGTCACGGTTACTGGCCAGACGAAGGTGATAACGCTTGATTTGGGCGGCCATATTCTCAATGGCGGCACTGTAGCGAATACGCCTGCGCTGACTGTTTCGTCCAAGGCCAAACTGACGATTGTTGATTCCAGTAAGGCACAGACAGGTACGATCATGCGTGAGGATACCGCTGCAAACTCCGGCGTTTCCTCTCACTATGTCATTGATATTCAGGACACAGGCTCTCAACTGACCTTCAAGAGCGGCAATGTTAAGAATAACAGTGGCAACGCTGATATGAGCAAGGGCGCTTCCCTGATTCGTATTGGTAACGATAATACTACGGCAAAACCGCAGATGTTCATTACTGGCGGCACGTTTACGCAGGACAACTTCATTGCTATTAAGGTTGACAGAGGCACGCTCACTATGAACGGCGGCGTAATCAACTCCAAGAATACTTACGCTGTTGAAAACTGGTATCATACAACTATCAATGATGGTACAATCAACGGTAAGGTTTCTTCCTGGGTCTGGTCTGGCGGCAATAACAAGGATAACAATCTTAGCATCAATGGTGGTACGATCCATGGCGATATTGAGTCTGTAACCTATGACGGTACGGAAACCAAGACGGCAAAGATCACTATCAATGGCGGTGTAATCGATGGTAAACTTCTTACGAGAGATTACAATAAGGGCGATATTACTGATGCGACAAAGGCAACCATCGGTGTTGTCGCTGGTAATTTCAGAGAAGACCCGACGAAGTTCCTCGTCGAAGGCTCCACGGTTTCTAAGAACGACGAAGGCAGATATGATGCCGTGAAGGCTTATCTGTGCAAAATCGGCGAGAAGTCGTACTACACCATGGACGAAGCTTTGAAGGCTGTTAAGTCTGGCGAAACGATTGTTCTACTGCGTGATTGCAGCACGAACAAGCAAGCAACTTCCGGCACGAAAGATTTCACAATTGATCTGGCTGAATTTACATGGAACCACACTGGCAGTTCTGAAATTTACTCCGCATTCGAGGCCAACAATGAAAACGGCAAGATTACTGTGAAGAACGGCAACGTGGTCAGCAATCAGCCTATTGGCCTTGTTAGCTGGGACAATGCTGGACTTGTCTTTGATACCGTTAAGATGACCACCACTGGTCGTAGCGGTATTGAGACGAACGGCAACAACACGAACGACACCGTTACGCTCAAGGATTCCACGCTCAACGTTCCGAACGGTTTCGGCATCTACTTCCCGTCCTCCGGTACGCTGACGATCGAGAACTCCAAGATCACAGCCAAGACCATGGGCGTTCAGGTCTGCTCCGGCAGTTTGGACATCAAGGGCCAGAATACCGCCATCACGGTCAGCGAAGGCCCGGTTCCCAAGACCGAGAACGACGGCGCAATTCAGGACGGCGCGGCCATCTCCATCGTCAACCGTGCCGGCTACAAGGGCCTCGAGAAGATCACGGTCACCGGAGGTACCTTCAAGGCTAAGTCCGGCAACGCAGCTGTCAAGGCCTACGACTGGTCGAACAAGGAACCCGGCGAAGCAAACTTCACTGCATCCGACAAGGTCGCAATCTCCGGCGGCACCTACTCTACGCCGGTTGCAGAGAACCTCTGCGCAGAAGGCTTCGTCCCGGTCACGAACGGTGACGGCACGTACGGCGTCCAGCCTGACGGAAACGTTGCTGAGATTGGCAGCGTGAAGTACGCGTCGCTTGACGAAGCACTCAAAGCAGCCAAGGACCGCGAGACTGTCAAGCTGCTCAAGGACGTTGAAGCAACTCAGGTTCTTGTAACAAAGGGTACTCTCGATCTCAACGGCAAGACGCTGAAAGTCAGCTACTTCATGAGCTTCTCCGATGTCATCGACAGCACTGAGGGCAATGGTTTGATTGAGACTGGCGTGCAGAGCTTCTTCACGACAAACAACAGCTACCTGCCGCTGCGCGACAGTGCTGCGAATGGCTATCGCCTGTTCAGCTATAAGCTGAATAAACTGGGCGTTGTCGAGGGTTCTTCGACGGCATTCTGGTTCAACATTATTTTCGGTGGTGAAAAGGCATACAGCCTGTTGAACACAGCCGGACACAATGCGGATTTGTTCATTCCGATGCAAATCGGTTCCGGAAATGAATGGCAGTACATTAAGATGAACCAGAGCACTTTGACGAAGTGGACAACGCCAATTTTGAATGGCACAGCTCCTAGCAAGTGTGGCTACTATGTAAACATTACTGGTTTGGATACCCTCACATCTGGTACAGTTCTCACTCTGAAAACAAGCATCAGATCGTGCGGCGTCGAAAAACTCTCAGATGATTCGCTTACGTACACAGTAAAATAATTCAGGAGGTATAAATGATGAAGGAATATCAGGCCCCTAAGATTGAACGCATTGATTTTGATATTTCCGAAAACATTGCCGATGTTGGTGTTGGCGGCAGCACCGGACAGGGCGGCGGTGTGTTCCCCGGCGGAGAATAATCCGGCTTGAGACTTGCTGTTGCAGATCTCATCACACAAATCCCAGCAGCGGGAGGCTTAGCCTCCCGCTGCGCGGCATACCGTGTGGAAACGGACAAGCCGGTACAGATTGTGATTGATGAGAAAAAATACCGTCCCAATGTTTGGGGCAATATTTCACCGGAAGAATATGAATACATGGAATCCGGCGCTCATTTTTATGGGCAGTTGTTAAACTTCAACGGCTTGATGCTGCATTCTTCGGCCGTTGCAATGAACGGCAATGCGTATCTGTTTTCCGGCCCGTGCGGCAGGGGAAAGTCCACGCACACGCGCCTGTGGCAGTCCGCGTTCGGCGAAGCGGCCAGCGTCTTCAATGACGACAAGCCCGCGCTTCGGCGTTTGGATACCGGCTGGTTCGCCTACGGCACGCCGTGGTGCGGCAAGGACGGCATCAACAAAAACGAAAAGTGGCCGCTTGCAGGCATCTGTTTTCTGAAACAAGCCAAGCAAAACCGAATCCAGAGGTTAACGCCTGCGGAAGCACTTCCGCTTTTGCTCGGGCAGACGACCTATCGCCTGCGTCCGGAGAACATGAACCTATTGTTAACTCATGTAGACCGGCTCCTGCAAGAAATTCCTGTCTACGAGCTGGAAAACACCCCCACCGAGTCCGCCGCCCGCCTCAGCTACGAGACGATGCGCCCGGACAAACCCCAAACAGGAGAATCCCATGAAGCTGAATGAAAATTTTGTCCTCCGACAGATCGTCGGCAGCTGGGTGGCCGTCGCCGTCGGGCAGGCGAGCGTCGATTTTAACGGCATGCTCCGCCTGAACGATACCGGCGTGCTGCTCTGGAACAAGCTGAAAGATGGCGCGGATGAGCAAGACCTCGCCCGCGCGCTGACGGCGGAATACGACGTAAGCCCGGAGACGGCCGCGCAGGATGTACAGGACTTCCTGCGGCAGCTGCAAGAGGCCGGTTGTCTGGAAAAGTAAGTTACAAAGAACCTTGCGAACCTGACAGGAGGTACCCCAATGAAAAAATATTTGTCACTGTTTCTGGCCGTTTGCCTGCTGTGCGGCATGCTGGTCATGCCCGTGAGCGCCGCGACAACGACCCAGCTCAACGCCGCGGACGCGCTCTATTCCCTTGGCCTGTTTCTGGGCACGAACAAGGGCTATGAGCTGAACAATAGCCTCACCCGCGAGCAGAGCGCGATGCTTCTCGTGCGCATGCTGGGCGCGCTGGAGACCGCCGAGGCAGGCGAATACACCCACCCCTTCACCGACGTCGCCCCCTGGGCCTCCAAGGTCGTGGCCTACGCCTACGCGAACGAATATGTCAAGGGCTACAGCGCAACGAAATACGGCGGCGCGGACACCGTCACCGATTTCCAGTACCTGACCATCGTCCTGCGCGTCCTCGGCTACACCGACGGCGGCGATAACCCCGACTTCTACTATCGCACGAGCCGTGGCCTGGCGAAAAAGATCGGTCTTGTTGACAGCGTCGAGGATGACGCGAGCTTCACGCGCGGCGAGGCCGTCGAGATCTTCTGGCGCGCGCTCAACACCAAGCTCAAGGACTCCGACAAGACCCTCGCCGATCGCCTGATCGACCAGAAGGTCTTCGACGCAAAGGCATTCGCCAAGGCCGCTGGCTATTCCGAGACCGGCAACCCCGAGAGCGAGGGCCGCGAGGAAAACAAGAAGCCCGACACGTCCGACAATACCAACAATTCCGGCAATAATGGCTCGACCGACAATTCCGGGAACAACGGCAGCAATGGCGGCAGCACCACGCCCTCCAGCGGCAAGCTCGAGGACACCACGTGGGAGCAGTACCTCGCCATGAGCGCGGACGAGCAGCTGGCATTCTTCCAGAAGTTCTCGAACCCGGCTGATTTCTTCACGTGGAAGGAAAAGGCCGAGGCCGAGTATGAGAAGAACCAGAACGTGATCGAAGTCGGCGCGGACGGCACAGTCGATCTTGGACAGATCCTTGGCAAGAACTGACCGCACACATACCCGCGTCCCCATGCGGGAGCTTTCGCCGCTGCTGGAGGAGATCATCGCCTCCGGCGGCGTGGCGGAGCTGACAGTGACCGGCCGCAGCATGGAGCCCACGCTCCACGACCGCAAAAGCCGCGTCCGTCTGCAAGCCGCGCCCGAAATGCTCCCGCGCGGGGCCGTCGTGCTCTATAAGCGGGATAACGGCCAGTACGTGCTGCACCGTGTCGCCGCGTGTTGCGGGGAGACCTACGATTTTTGCGGCGACGCGCAGTGGGTGCTGGAAAGAGGCCTCCGCCGCGAGCAGATTCTCGCCGTCGTGACCGAGTTTCAGCGCACCGACCGCTGGACGAGCGTAAATAGCGCCGGATACGGCCTTTACTGGCGGGCACTTCTCGCCGTGCGGCCGCTTCGCCGGTTCGCCCACCGCGCGGCCGGATGGCTCCGGTGGCAGGTGACACGGGAAAGGAACCGATGAAAAAACAGACCCATTCGATTTTTTGGCTTCTATCCTGCGTCCGGGCGAGGGTTCCCTCGCTTCTGGCGCTGCTGCTCCTCAGCATGGCAAACGCCGAACTTGGCGTTTTGTTCGCGCTGGGGACAAGAGGCGTTGTCAACGCTGCGGCCTCCGGCGAGGCGGCAACGCTTTTGCGTGCTTCCGGGGTGCAGGCGGCGCTGATTGCGGCGCTGCTTCTGACGCTCACGGGCCTGCGCGCGCTGCGCGACTCTCTTTCGGCAAATCTCGAGCGCGACTGGAAACGGCGCTACCTTGGAAAGCTTCTGCACACGCGGTACGAGGAAAGCTCGAAATTCCATACGGCGGAGCTTCTCAACCGCATGAATAACGACGCGAAGGCCGTGTCTGATGGGCTTGTGACGACGCTCCCTGGCCTTGGCGCAATGCTCGTGCGTCTCGTTGGCGCGGGACTGGCGCTTTTATCCCTGAGCGCTGAATTTACGCTCGCGGCATTGGCGGCCGGGCTT
>CALCJW010000090.1:0-14509 GCA_937967235.1 uncultured Clostridia bacterium | reverse complement strand
CCTCGGTTGGGTGGCCGTAATCATTATCGGCGCCCACGCTGATGACGGCATATTCGGGATCCACGGCCTCTAAAAATTCGGACGACGAGCTGCCCGCGCTTCCGTGGTGCGCGACCTTGAGAACGGTTGCGGACACGTCGACGTTTGCAGATAACATATCGTCCTCCGCCTCAAAACCAATATCGCCGGTAAAAAGAACGCTCGTTTCACCGTATCGTACGCGCACGACGAGGCTTCCTTCATTGGGGTCGTCGCCGTAATCCTGCACGGGGCCTAAGAATTCAACACTTGCGCCGCCAAAGGAGAAGATGTCTCCGGGGGTAGGGACGGTGACGGAGACGCCCTGTTCATTTGCGTATTTGACGACGTCGGAAAACGCCTTCGTGTGCCAGCTGTCTACTGAGCAGTAGAACGCGTCCGTTTCCGTTCCGGCCAGAACCGCCGCAAGGCCGCCGCAGTGGTCCTCGTCCGGGTGAGAGCAGATGACGGCTTCAAGATGCGTGACGTTCAGCGCCTTGAGACGGGAGATGAGCTTCTGGTTATTTTTGACCTTGCCGCCGTCAATGAGCATCGTTTCCTCACCGCAGAACAAAAGCGCGCTGTCGCCCTGTCCGATGTCGAGAAAGTGCACCTCCAACGAGTCGTCAGCTGCGGACAAACCGGCGCTTTCGGCGGGCGCGTGGGCAGGCTGGCTGCTAAGGTAGCGGCTGCCGAAGAAGACGAGCAGGCAAAAGACAACGATCAGGACAGACAGAAGCGGGGACGCGTTTTTCGCAGCGCGGCGTTTTTTCATGGCAAGGCCTCCAAAGATCGGATGGTTCCGGCGTTTTTCTCTATTTTATCGGAAATCCGCAGAGCATGCAAGCCGCCTCCGGGAAAATGTCCGGAAGCGGCTTGAGATCGGAAGCGGATGGGTTCGATTCTGTGCGGTCTGCGGCAAATGCGGCCTCAGCCCCAAAGCGCGGAGAGCATCGGAATGATCTGCTTTTTTCTGGACACCACGCCGGGCAGGAAGCAGGTGTGGTCCTTGAGCTGCGTATTAAACGCGTGCGAGAAAATATCCTCGTCTCCGATATAGAGGATCTGCGTGCCCTCCAGCAGTACGTCCGTGAGCATCAGAATCATGAGCGTATAGCCGCGCTCCTCCATTGTCTTTTTCATGATTGCCAGGAACTCGTCTTTGCGCTCCATCATGCGCTTGGAGTCGATGCAGGTGATCTGGCTGACGCCGAAGTCGTGGTCCGCGATGTGGAAATCCTTGAAATCGCCGAAAAGAAGCGACTCGGTGGGTTTATTGTCCATCGACGCGGAGAAGATCGCCTGCCCGAGCTCGTCGAGCGAAATGTTCGCGATGCGCGCCATGCGCTCTGCCATGCGGTGGTCGCGTTGTGTGGCCGTCGGGGATTTGAACATGACGGTATCGGCGACAATTGCAGCCGCCATCAGTCCTGCGAGGCGGTCAGACGGAAGCAGGCCGCGCTCCTGGTACATGGACGCGATGATCGTCGCGGTGGAGCCCACAGGCTCATTGCGGAAGTAGATGGGAGAACCTGTCTGGATATCGGCCAGCCTGTGGTGGTCGATGATCTCCAGAATGTCCGCCTGCTCGAGCCCCGGCACGGACTGGGACATTTCGTTATGGTCGACGAGCACGACGCGCTTGCGGCGCGGCTTTAAGAGGTGATATCTCGAGATCGTGCCGACGACCTTGTCGTTTTCATCCAGGATCGGGTAGCTTCTGTGGCGGCTCTCGAGCATCACGTCCTTCACATCGTCAACAAAGTCCGTCAGATGGAACGCGTCCAGTTCTTCCGTCCGGCAGATGCGCCCAGCCTCGATCGCGTGATAGATCATACGCGAGGCTTTGAACGCGTCAAACGGCGTTGCGATGATACACGTCTGCGTCGGCAGCTCGCGCAGCTCCTTCGGAAGCTCCGCCTGGCACACGATCAGGCAGTTGACGTTCATTTCAATTGCGCGCCGCGCCATCTCGGGCTGGTCGCCGCAGATGACGATGGAGTTCTTCCCGGAAAACAGCAGATTCTCATTCTGCTGCGGAAGCGCGATGGATACCTCGCCGCTCACCCGGTCAACCAGGTACCCGGCTTCATTGATGACCTTGCCGTCGAGCACGTTTAAGAGATTAAAGATCGGCAGATTCTCTGCGTAGGTATTTTTGATCGTCTGCATGTCGTAGTCCGCGATTTCAGAGGGCGAGAGCATGCCGTAGAGCGTGCCGTCGTCGTTCGTCACGGGGATGGCCGGGACGCTTCGGTCGGACTGCAAGGCGTTCCACGCTCTGCTGATCGTCACCGCGCAGGAAAGCGCCGGCGGCGTATCGTAGTCCAGATCGCGGACCTGCGTGCGCATCGTCTGGATGCGGACCGGAGGCTCAAAGCCGAAGCGGTCGAGCACCAGCTGCGTCTCGTCCGAGATATGCCCGAGCCTTGCCGCGACATATTCGCGGTTCCCCAGCGCGTTCTGCAGCGCCGCATAGGCCATCGCGGAGACGATCGAATCGGTGTCGGGGTTCCGGTGGCCGGTGACATAAATGGGGTCCATGCGTTACGCCTCCTTTGTCGGAATATTGGGAAATTCCACGCCGTTCATCTTCATAATAAACCGCACGGGATAGTAGCGGTCGAGATAGTTCTGCACGTACCATTCGTACGTCGCGTCCGGTAAATGCACAAGCTCCGGCGCTTCGGTCCGGAAAAGCTTGAACGTCGTCTCATCGCCGGAGAGCAGTGCCGCGGCAAGCTCTCTTTGCCCCTCCTGCATGAGGCGGGCCAACGCTGCATCCATAATCGCTGCGCACGCCCGCTCGTCGGGGCCTGCCAGAGCCTCTTTGTTGCCGAGCCAGAGCAAAAACTCGTCCAAGCTAAGCAGCGTTCTGGCCGCCGCGTGAGAAAGCGTCTGGAATTCGTCCTTCGCGCCGCGCTTGGCGATGTCGATGAGATAGGAAAGCAGGTTATCCTCCAGACAAACGCTGTCCAAAAACACCTCGTAAATGTCGCGGATCTCGGACTTCACGGGTGCTTCCGGCTCCTCGGGCACTTCCTCTTGCGGCTGCTCCTCTGCACCTTCCTGCGAAGTTTCCAGATTGGAGAGCGCCGCGAGCATCTGCGAGGGGTCGAAGCTTTCCAATTCCTCCTCCGGAATCGTCTCGCCGTCTTGCGCGGCGCACAGGCGCACAAATTCCGGAATGCCGATGGCAGCGATCTGCTGCTGAAGCTCGATGGCCTTTTCCATGTCGCCGGTTTTTGTGAGCATGATGCCGTCCGGCGCTTTGCGCGAGCCCTCGCAGATCTGGGATAAGTAGTTTAAGTAACGCTCTAACAGTGTCATACATGCCTCCTGCATGGTTTTTTCTGCCGCTAGTCTATCATGCCGGTGCGGGAATGTCAAAGAAAATCCGCCGGTTTTCAAACAAAAACGTCCCATTTTCGCAAGCAAACACCTTCGGACTTGCAAAACAGGACGTTTTTTGTGGGATTATTTGCCGTTGTCATCCGCGTCGGTTTTCTCCTTGTCTTCTCCCCAAAAGCCCTCGCGGTTTCCGAACGTCATGGCGAGGCCAAACAGCCCGACCGCGCAGCCGAGCAGCGCCATCATACGGTTCAGTGCCAGCGAGGCGACCGCGATGATCAGCCCGAAAAGCAAAAGCGCGATGCCGCACAGCTGCTTCTGGATATTCCGCATACCTGTCCCTCCTTCCTTTGTGCTCAGTATCCGCCATTTTTCGCCGTCTGTCAACCCGAGCGCCGAATTTTCTCTTGACAGGCGCGAATTCCTGCGTAAGATGAAAGCAAATCCATTTTGAAAGGCGGGTCTTTTATGGAACGCGCAAACGCATGGGAGCTCCTGCGGGAGTATAACAAGGATCATTTTCATTTGCAGCACGCGCTGACGGTCGAGGCCGTGATGCGCTGGTTCGCAAACGATCTGGGTTATGGCGCCGAGGCGGACTACTGGGGCATGATCGGTCTGCTGCACGACATCGACTTTGAGCTCTACCCCGAGCAGCACTGCGTCAAGTGCGTGGAGCTGCTGCAAAAAGGCGGCGTGCCCGAGGATATGATCCATGCGATTGTCAGCCACGGCTACGGCATCTGCGCCGACGTTGCGCCCGAGCGCGAGATGGAGAAGGTGCTCTTCGCCTGCGACGAGCTGACGGGGCTCATCTGGGCGGCCGCGCTCATGCGCCCGAGCAAGAGCACGAAGGATATGGAGCTCAAGTCCCTCAAGAAAAAGTATAAGGACAAGAAGTTTGCTGCCGGATGTTCGCGCGATGTGATCGCCCGGGGCGCGGAGCAGCTCGGCTGGGAGCTCGATACGCTCCTGTCCAAGACGCTTCAGGCCATGGCTGAGACGGAGGACACGGTTCTCTCCGAGGTCGCCGCACTATAATCGGACTGGCCAATATTGCGTAGGGGGCGATGCCTACATCGCCCCGGCAAAATGCACCTGTTATTTCGAAAATTTACGGCGAATTCGTTGGTGCCCTTGGGTCGATGTGGGCATCGACCCCTACGGGTTTCAGGCGAAACTGATTCAGATACGACAAAATCCGGAACGCTTGGCGTTCCGGATTTTTCTGCCGCTTAAAAAGCGTTTGTCTCGGGGAGGATGATGGCGGCGATGATGTAGAGCCAGATGCTCAAGCCACCGGCCAGCATGAGCGCCGCCGTAATGAGGCGGATGAGGTTGGAGTCGACATCAAAATAGTGGGCGATGCCGCCGCACACGCCGCAGATTTTTTTATCGATCGAAGCACGGCAAAGTCTTTTGGGTTCCATGGTAAGCTTCCTTTCTGCCGCGAATACGCGCGGCTACTGCAAAATGTTGTATTCCGCCTTGACCTGCAGGATGCGAAGGACGCTTTCATCAATGCGCGCCTGCGTGAGCGTGCCATCGCTCAGAGCCTGCTTCACGCCGTCAAACGCGGCCTGCAGATCCTGCGGCATAAGAATCATATCGACGCCCGCCTGCAGGGCCTTGACTGCCGCTTCGCCGGAGGTGTAGTGGTCGGTGATGGAGGCCATCTGGTGGGAATCTGTAATTATGACGCCGGTAAAGCCCAATTTGTTCCGCAGAAGATCAGAGACGATTTTGGAGGACAGATCGGACGGCGTTTCGTCACCCACGATCTCGGGCACGCTCAGGTGGCTCACCATCACAAACGGCGCGCCGGATGCGATGCCGGAGGAGAAGGGGAGAAAATCGCAGGCCTCAAGTTCCTCCTGTGTTTTGGTCAGGACGGATGTGCCGTAGTGATCGTCGGTAATAGCGCTTCCGTAGCCGGGGAAGTGCTTGAGGCAGGGGGCGATCTCCTCTGCTGTCAGGCTCTGCGTCATGACGGATACCAGAGACGCGCAGAGCTGCGGGTCCGTTCCGAATGAGCGCGAACCGATGACTGCCGAAGCCCCTGATGATACGTCCGCCACGGGCGCAAAGTCCATGTTAAAGCCGATGGCGTGCAGCGTGCCGCCGATGTCCTGTCCCGCCTGATAGACGGCCGCCGGATCTGCCTGCTCGCCAAGAGACTGCGCAGAGGGAAATTCCTTTGCGCCCATGGCGGGGTTCGAGCCGACGCGGCTGACGGTGCCGCCCTCCTCGTCTGTGCCGAGGAAGAGGGGGATTTTTGTGTAGGCTTTCGTGTTATGGAGCATTTCCTGCGTCTGCGCGCGGCTTTCCAGATTCTTTGCAAAGTAGATGATGCCGCCGACCGGCTGCTCTTCCAGCGCGTTTTTGGTCGAATCGCCCGCGCGTGTCGCGGTTTCCACGCCGGTAAGGAGCTCGGGCGTAACATAAAACAGCTGCCAGATTTTTTCGTCCGCCGTCATAGAGGCAAGTGTTGTTCTTGCACGCTTGTCCGCCTCGGCGGAAATGAGGCCCGTGTCGGAAGGCTCTGTTTGCTCGGGCTGATCGACAGATGGCTGCGTGTCGGGCTCGGGCTGCGTCTCCGCCGCCGGGGGAATTTCTCCCTCATAGGCCTGCTCACGCTCGGGTTCGACGACGGCGTCCTCCTTTTCAAAGACGGAGTTCGTTTCGAGCGATGTGACCTCCTGCGGCGCCTTCTGCGGCAAAACCTGCACGAGAAGGAATCCCGCGCCCGCCAGCAAGGCCAGACTGAGCACGACGAGCAGGATGGATAAAATACGGTTTGTTCTGCGCTTCATGCAGGCTCCTTTCTAAAATTCCTTCCAAAGAAGGCGCGTGTTACTTGTGATACAGCGAATGCGACTGATAGACCGGCTCGCACGTGACGTTCATGCCGAGCTTTTTGAAGACGTTCACGTCAACATCCGAGAGGATAACCGACGAGTGGACCTCTCCGCCGCGAAGAGAGGAGAGTGCCTCCATGGCGAGCTCCGCGGTGGGATTTGTGACGGCAGACATCGAAAGGGCAATGAGCACCTCGTCGGTGTGCAGCCGCGGGTTCGTGTTTCCGAGATGCTCGACCTTTAAGTGCTGAATCGGCGCGAGCACCATGGGGGAAATGAGGTTTACGTTGTCGCGGATGTTCGCGAGCGTTTTGAGGGAATTAAGAAGCGCGGCGCAGCTGGCGCCCATGAGCCCCGAGGTCTTGCCGGTAATAACTCTGCCGTCGGGAAGCTCGATGGCGACGGCGGGGTTTCCGGTCTGCTCGGCCTTGGCTCTCGCTGCCGGGACGGCTTTGCGCATTGAAACGTCCAGGTGCAGCGAGTTCAGGAGCATTTCCTGCTTGTGGAGCTCGGACGGCGTGGACGTTCCCTTGCGTACGCCGACGGCGGTCGCGTAGTAGCGGCGGATGATCTCCTGACACGAGGCCTCGCGGCAGGCTTCATCGTCGACGATCGCGCTTGCAATCATGTTGACGCCCATATCCGTCGGACTCTTGTAGGGGCACTCGCCGTAGATGGTGCGGAACATGGTCTCGAGCACCGGAAAAATTTCGATGTCGCGGTTATAGTTGACCGTCGTCACGCCGTAAGCGTCCAGATGGAAGGGGTCGATCATGTTCACGTCCGCAAGGTCCGCCGTGGCCGCCTCATAAGCGAGGTTTACCGGGTGCTTGAGCGGGAGGTTCCAGACGGGGAAGGTCTCGTATTTCGCGTAGCCCGCGTCAATGCCGCGCTTGTGCTCCTGGTAGAGCTGGCTCAGGCAGGTCGCCATCTTGCCGGAGCCGGGGCCCGGCGCGGTCACGACGACAACGGGGCGGGAAGTCTCAATGTAGTCGTTTTTGCCGTAGCCGTCGTCCGAGACGATGAGGGGGATGTTCGAGGGGTAGTCCGCGATGGGATAGTGCTTGTAGACGCGCACGCCGAGGTTCTCTAATTTATGCTGGAAGAGCTCCGCCGCGTGCTGGCCGCGGTACTGGGTGATGACGACGCTGCCGACATAGAGCCCGATGGAGCGGAACGCGTCAATCAGGCGCATAACGTCCATGTCGTAGGTGATGCCGAGGTCGCCGCGGCGCTTGTTGAGCTCGATATGCTCGGCGCAGATGGCGATGACGATCTCTGCCTGATCTTTTACTTGCAGCAGCATTTTCATCTTGCTGTCCGGCTCGAAGCCGGGGAGCACGCGCGAGGCGTGATAGTCGTCGAAGAGCTTGCCGCCGAACTCCAGATAGAGCTTGCCGCCGAACTTGTCGACGCGCTCGAGAATTTTCTTCGATTGCAGCTCAAGATATTTCTGATTGTCAAATCCGATCTTTGTCATATACTACCTCTGTTTCTCTGTTCCAATGCGAGGGTGGTGCGAAAAAAATCAAACACCCGGCCATAATAACTATCGTCTGATATGATACCTTGAATCGGATGAGAATGCAACTGTCTCCCGCCTTGAAAATAAGACAAAGATTCTGCCCCTAATTTTACGGTTTTCCACAAGAATTTCAAAACCGGGGGAAACTTGACTTCACGGCTGAAAAACGATATACTTATATCAATATAATGGGTAATTATCCCCAGCAAACGCACGAAAACTGGTGAGGAAACGCAATGAAAAAACAGCAAGCCTATGGCAACGACAGCATCTCCGCGCTTAAGGGCGCGGATCGGGTGAGAAAGCGTCCGGCCGTCATCTTTGGCTCCGACGGCTTAGACGGCTGCGAGCACGCCGTATTTGAAATTTTATCGAACGCGATTGACGAGGCGCGCGAGGGGCACGGCGATCTGGTCATCGTCACGCGCTATGAAGACCACTCCATCGAGGTCGAGGACTTTGGCCGCGGGTGTCCGGTCGACTGGAACGAAAAAGAAGGCCGGTACAACTGGGAGCTCGTGTTCTGCGAGCTCTACGCGGGCGGCAAATACGACAACAACTCCGGTGGCGACTATGAATTTTCCCTTGGTTTAAACGGCCTTGGCGCGTGCGCGACGCAGTATGCCTCGCGCTATTTTGACGCCGTGATCCGGCGCGACGGGTTTAAATACACGCTCCACTTTGAGCGGGGCGAAATTGTCGGGCAGCTCAAAAAGGAGCCTGCCGACCGGAAAAAGACCGGCTCGACGTTCCGGTGGCTGCCCGATCTCGACGTGTTCACGGACATCAATATCCCCAAGGAATACTACGAAGATACGCTCAAACGGCAGGCGGTCGTGAACGCGGGCGTGACGTTCCGCTTCCGCAACGAGACCGCGCCCGGGAAGTTTGAGACGGCGGACTTTTACTATGAAAACGGCATTCTCGATTATGTCCGCGAGCTGACCGAGGATCAGGCGCTCACGATGCCGCAGTTCTGGGAGGCTGAGCGCAAGGGCCGCGACCGCGAGGATAAGCCGGAATACAAGGTGAAAATTTCGGCGGCGATGTGCTTTTCCAATAAGATCAACCGCCTGGAGTTCTATCACAACTCGTCGTGGCTCGAGTATGGCGGTGCGCCGGAAAAGGCGGCCAAAAACGCGTTCGTCTACGCCATCGACGCGTATCTCAAGTCGACGAACAAATACACGAAGTCGGAATCGAAGATCACGTTTCAGGACGTGGCCGACTGTCTGGTGCTGGTGACAAACTGCTTTTCGACGCAGACCTCCTATGAGAATCAGACGAAAAAGGCCATCACGAACAAATTTGTGCAGGACGCGATGACGGAGTTCTTCCGGGAGCGCCTGCATGTGTATTTTATTGAGAACAAGCAGGAGGCCGACCGCATTGCCGACCAGGTGCTCATCAACAAGCGGAGCCGCGAGTCAGCGGAAAAGCAGCGGCTGAACATCAAAAAGAAGCTGACAGGTAATCTTGATATCTCGAACCGCGTGCAGAAATTTGTCGACTGCCGCACGAAGGATGTAGCCAGACGCGAAATTTACATCGTCGAGGGCGACTCGGCACTGGGCTCGGTCAAGCTCTCGCGCGACGCGGAATTTCAGGGCATTATGCCCGTGCGCGGCAAGATTTTAAACTGCTTGAAGGCGGACTATGAGCGGATCTTCAAGTCCGATATCATCACAGACCTCATCCGCGTGCTCGGCTGTGGGGTTGAGGTGCAGACAAAGAAAGCGAAGGATCTGACGAGCTTTGATCTCGCGAACCTGCGCTGGAACAAGGTCATCATCTGCACCGATGCCGACGTCGACGGCTACCAGATCCGGACGCTCATTCTCACCATGATCTACCGGCTTTGCCCCACGCTCATTGAAGAGGGGTATGTGTATATTGCGGAGTCGCCGCTTTATGAAATCAACTGCAAGGACAAGACGTGGTTCGCTTACACGGAAGCCGAAAAGGGCGAGATTTTAAAGAATCTCGAGGGCAAGAAGGTCTCCATCAACCGCTCGAAGGGCCTTGGCGAAAACGACCCGGAGATGATGTGGATGACGACCATGAACCCGGAGACCCGGCGGCTCATTAAGGTCATGCCAGAGGACATGGCGCTCACGCAGCAGGTGTTCGATCTGCTGCTTGGAGACAATTTGCAGGGAAGAAAAGACCATATCGCTGAAAACGGATATAAATATCTCGATCAGCTCGATGTATCGTAAGACGCAGAACGAAGGACGAAGAAACTATGGCGAAGAAAAAACAACCGGAGGCGCCGAAGCGCATGGACCCGCACGTGCAGGGACTGCGGGCAGAGGTGATGGAGCAGCCCATCTGCCAGACGCTTGAGCAGAACTACATGCCCTACGCGATGTCGGTCATCGTCTCGCGCGCGATCCCGGAAATTGACGGATTCAAGCCGTCGCACAGAAAGCTGCTGTATACGATGTACAAAATGGGGCTTCTCACGGGAGCCCGGACGAAATCGGCAAACATTGTCGGCCAGACGATGCGATTGAATCCGCACGGCGATCAGGCAATTTATGAGACGATGGTGCGCCTGGCGCGCGGCAACGAGACGCTGCTTCACCCGTTTGTCGACTCGAAGGGCAACTTCGGCAAGGTCTACTCGCGCGATATGGCCTATGCGGCGTCGCGTTACACGGAGGCAAAATTAGACCCCATTTGCGCCGAGCTCTTCCGGGACATCGACGCGGACACGGTCGACTTTGTCGATAACTATGACGGCTCGATGAAGGAGCCGACGCTGCTGCCAACGACGTTCCCGAACGTGCTCGTCTCGGCCAACATGGGCATTGCGGTTGGCATGGCGTCCAACATCTGCTCGTTTAATTTGCAGGACGTGTGCCGGACGGCCATTGCGCTCATCAAAAATCCGGACGCAGACCTTCTTGATACGCTGCCCGCGCCCGATTTTCCAACCGGCGGCGAAATTCTGTATGATGCCGCTGAGATGCTGCAAATTTACAACACCGGCCGGGGAACCTTCCGCCTCAGAGCCAGATGGCGCTATCTCAAAGAAGGGAACATGATCGAAATCTATGAGATCCCGTATACCACGGCGACGGAGATCATCATGGACAAGGTAGCCGAGCTCATCAAGGCCGGCAAAATCCGAGAGATTGCCGACATGCGCGATGAGACGGACCTGAACGGCCTGAAATTAACGATCGATCTGAAACGCGGCGCGGAGCCTGAGAAGCTCATGCAGAAGCTTTTCAAAACAACGACGCTGCAAGACAGCTTCGGCTGCAACTTCAACATTCTCGTCGGCGGCATGCCACGGGTCATGGGTGTGCGCGAGATTTTTGAGGAGTGGACGGCGTGGCGCTGCGAATGCGTCAAGCGGCGGGTGTACCACCAGCTGCAAAAGAAGAAGGACAAGCTGCATCTTCTCAAGGGTCTTGGCAAAATTCTTCTCGATATCGACAAGGCCATCCGCATCATCCGTGAAACGGAGCTCGACGCGGAGGTCATCCCGAACCTCATGATCGGCTTCGGCATCGATCAGGTGCAGGCCGAGTATGTGGCGGAGATCAAGCTGCGCAACATCAATAAAGAGTTCCTGCTGAACCGCTTGCAGGAAACGGACAGTCTGGAAAAAGAGATCGCAGAGCTGGAAGACCTGCTCGGCTCGGACAAAAAAATCAAGGCCGTTATCTGCAAGGAGCTGGAGGCTGTCAGCGCGAAATACGGCCAGCCGAGAAAGACGCTTCTGATTTTTGACCATGCGCAGGAAGAACCGGACGAACCTGATGTGCCTGACTATCCGGTCACGGTATTCCTCTCTCGCGAGGGCTATTTCAAAAAAATCACGCCGCAGTCGCTTCGTATGTCCGGCGAGCAGAAGTTCAAAGAGGGAGATTCCCTGCTTCTGAGCCGCGAGACGACGAACAGCACCGAGCTTCTCGTCTTCACCGATCGCTGCCAGGTCTACAAGACGCGGCTTTCGGACTTTGACGATGGGAAAGCCTCGATCTTAGGAGACTATCTTCCCGGCAAGCTTGGATTCGACGAGGGAGAAAGCTTCTTTGCCGCGATTTTCCCGGGCGACTACACGGGAAATCTGCTCTTCGTCTTTGAAAACGGTAAGTGCGCGAAGGTGGAGCTCTCCGGCTACGCGACGAAAACGAACCGCCGCAAGCTGACGGGCGCGTATTCTGACAAGAGCCCGTTGGTGGCCGTTTTGGAGCTGCCGCAGGAGCAGGAGCTTGCGCTCTACGCCTCCGACGGCCGGACGCTTATTTTCTCCACGGCGCTTCTTGCCGCGAAGACGACGAGAGCCACGCAGGGCGTTGCGGTCATGGCGCTTAAAAAGAACGCGAAGATCGTGCGTGTGCAGGCGCTTTCCGATAGCGCCATCGGCAATCAGGCGCGCTACCGCGCAAAATCGCTTCCGGCGGCAGGCGCGCTGCTGCGGCAGGAGGACACGGAGGAACAGCAAATCTCACTTGACTTATAATAGGAGGCTTGCACGATGACAAAGAAACCGGCCTGGAGTATTCTGCGCTACTGCGCGCTGCTCGTGATCGGAAACGCGATGTTCGCGCTGGGGTTCAACCTCTTTCTGGTGCCGAATTCCTTGAATGTCGGCGGCCTGAGCGGTATCGCAATGATTTTGCAGCGCGTGCTTGGAAAAGGCGGCATCGGCCTTTATACGGCGGTAATGAACGTGCCGCTGTTTGTGATCGGCTACAAGCGGCTCGGGCGGGGCTTTTTCTTTGGGTCGCTTCTTGGCATGGCGTGCAATTCGCTGCTCATTGATCTGCTGGCCGGGCTTCCCGCGCCGCAGGTGGAGACGATGCTGGGCGTGATCTTCGGGGGCGTTTTGACGGGCGCGGGGCTCGGCCTCGTGTTTCTCCCGGGCGCGACCACGGGCGGCACGGACATTCTGGCGCGTCTTTTAAAGCGGCATTTGCGCGAGGTGAAGATGGGCTATGTGACGCTAAGCATCGACACGTGTGTTCTGATTCTGACAGGGCTTGTCTTCCGCGATATCTCCAAAACGCTCTACAGCGCGATCACGCTTTTCATCTGCTCGCGTGTTCTGGACGCGGTGCTCTACGGTCTGGATTATTCGAGTGTTGCGCTGATCATTTCCGAGCGCTATGAGGATGTGTATCATGCAATCGATACGCAGCTCGACCGCGGCGTGACGTTTTTAGAAGGACGCGGCGGCTATACGGGCGCGCCGAAGACGGTTTTAATGACGGCGGTCAAGAGCCGGCAGATCTCCGAGCTCAAGCGTCTCGTGCAGTGCATCGACCCGAACGCGTTCATGATCGTCCAGCCTGCGCATCAGGTGCTGGGCGAGGGCTTCAAACGGTATAACGACGACATTTAAGACGGAAAGCTTTCGGAGGTGAGACGGAATGAAGAGAATTCGGATCATTGCGCTTGGGCTTGCGCTATGCAGCGCGCTTTCGGCGTGCAGCCGCTTTGTTCCGTCGAGCTATACCCGCGTTTCGGCGCACAGCCAGACCAAGAGCGAGCAAGTGGACACGAATGTCGTCAGTGTCGGCGATTACGCAGGGCTCCGGCGCGCGATCCGCGATTTTGTGCGCGGCGGCGTGGAACACGGCGTGATCCGGGTGCAGCAGTACGCGGGGGAGTCGCTGGAGGAGGACCTGGCGGCGGCGGCTTACTCCGTTGCGCGCGAGGACCCGGCGGGCGCTTACGCGGTGGATTACATGACGCACGAGTGCACGCTCATTGTCTCCTACTATGAAATTCACGTCGACATCACCTTCCGCAAGACACAGACGGCGCTGGCCGATATTCCCTATGTGAGCGGGCAGGCAGAGCTCGAGCGGCGGCTCCATGAGGCGATGGACAGCTACGATTCTGTGCTGACGATCTACGCCGGATTCGAGCAGGAGCCGGACTACGCGGCGCTGGCGCAGGAATACTACGAAGAAAATCTGGGCAGGCTCATGGCGCTGCCGCAGATCACGGTGGAAAACTACCCGCAGGGCGGAAAGACGCGCATTGCGGAGCTGACGCTTTCCTACCCACAGCCGGCGCGGACGCTCGAGAGCATGGCGCAGCAGGTGGCGGACACCATCCGCGCGGCCTCAGTTTATGTCCGCTTCCGCGAGAGCCCGTGGGAAAAGACGCAGCTTCTGTATTCCTATCTCACTGAGCGCTTTACATACACCGAGGAGCAGACGCAGACCCCCATCTACTCGCTTCTTTGCGAGGGCATGGCCTCGAGCTGGAGCATGGCGCAGTGCTGGGCGCTTCTTTGCGAGGAGGTCGGGCTCGAGTGTCAGGTCGTGAAGGGGCTGCGCGGCAGCTCGGACTACTGGTGGAACCTGATTTCGCTCGACGGCTCGACGTGGTACCACATTGACCTCATGCAGGACGTGAGAAGCCAATCCGGCCTGCAGCTTCGCTATGACGAGGATATGACAGGCTATTACTGGGACACGGAGGCCTATCCCGCGTGCCCCGCGCCCGAAAACGCAGCGCCAACTACAGGGGAGACGACCACGCCGGAGTTGCCCGAGACGCCGCCTGCCGAAGAGCCCGATGCGCCGCAGGAGCCGACGGAGGAAACGCCGGACAACGTGGGTTCCGAGACGGCAGGGAACGCGGCAGACCCCACGCTTCAGAATTTTCGGTAATTTCCAAATAGCACTTGACTTTTCCGGTTTTTCTGCTATAATCATACCTGCATTTGAGTGATGCGGGTGTAGCTCATCCGGTAGAGCGCCACCTTGCCAAGGTGGAGGTAGCG
>CALCJW010000089.1:0-4804 GCA_937967235.1 uncultured Clostridia bacterium | reverse complement strand
TACCCGGACGGTACGTTCCGGCCCAAAAACGGCGTAACGAGAGCGGAAGCCGCTGCGATTCTGGCGCGCCTGAAGGCGCAGATCGCGCTGCATAAGGCGGATTGCGCCTACATCTGCACGGTCGGACAGAACTGGTTGATCGCGCAGACCGGAAAGACGGAAACGAGCCTGCATCTTGTCAAGCCGTTGACCGGCGAAAAAACGCCGCTTGGCTTCAGCTTCCGGACGAAAACCGACGAGCTTGCTGGCTGGAGACTTTTTTCCGGCTCTGACGGAACCTACGTCTGGGGTGAGGCAGGTCTTTACAAGCGCGAGGGAGACACGCTCCGCACGATCTATCCCGAGCCGGTTCTGGATTTTGTCCAGTCAGGCGAGCGCTATTACATTCTGACGCATCCGGAGGAAGAATACCCAACGTATCTCTATGCTGCGATGTACTATCCCTGTGCGACGCAGGTCGTTTCTGTCGACTGGGACTGGAACACGACGCTGCTTGCCTCGCGCGACGAGAGCAATAACATGCAGAACCTGACGGATCTTTACGTCGAAAACGGGAAAATTTATGTTGCAGGCACGTACTGCATGGGCATGATGGACGTGCACTGCGCGCTCTACGAAGTCACAGACGGGAAGCTTACGGCGTTATTTGGCGAATACTGATTGACAAACCGCGTCATTTCTGGTATGATACTACCGTTATATGGACACAGCGAAGAAGGGAAGAAGTAGCCCGCTTTCCGTCCCAAGAGAGTTTCCGGTTGGTGCAAGGAAATGGACGCGGCGCGTGAAATACCTCCCGGAGCTGCCCCCTGAAAGGAAACGATTAGGGGTGTGTCGGTCGCGCCCGTTATCGCGCAGGATGCCAATCGGCACCCGGTAAGGTCTGCTTTGTGAGAAGCAGACAACCAGAGGTGGTACCGCGAGTTTTCGCCCTCTGCTCAACATTGTTGGGTAGAGGGTGTTTTTATTTGCTGTCAGGCTGACAGCGGGGCTCTTATTTTGTTATTGCCTGCCGTGGCCAGGTATGGCCAGTGTGCTTCTGGCGTTACATGCCAGCTGGTCCAAGTTCCGACCCCGTTCTTCTTAGCTGCGCAAAGAAGAACGGCGTCGGCCGTCAAGAAGAAGTTGCCCAAAGGAAACCCTTGAAAGGGTTTCCTCTGGACTCCTTCCGAAACAGAGGGGCAGCGGCCCCTCTGGCACCCTGAGCTGCCCGGCACGGACAGTGTTACGAATCGAGCGTGCTCACGTACTTTTGAGTACTCTCTAGTCGAGGGGTACGACAAACTTGGTAGACCCAGCTCGGCGCAAAGCAAATTTTCTCTGAAAATTTCTTTGCGCGGGGGCTGCGTTCTCTGCGATGAGGTCCCCCGTCCCCCATTGCAGCCCGCCCCGCAAGGATTTTTGCAGAGCAAAAATGCCTTGCGGCGGACAAGTCTTCCAAATTTGCTGCTCGGCAGTAAAATCGTCAGACTTTTTACATGCCAGTAGGTACTTGCATGCCAGAAAGAGAGTGCTTCCAAAATACGTAGAAGACGCTCGACTGGGTGGGCACTGTAAATCTGGGCCTCCGGGGATCTCAAAAGGGCCGCAGCCCTTTTGTTTCCGAAAGAGTCCAGAGAAAACCCTTTTGAAGGGTTTTCTTTGGGCAACTTCTTCCCGGCGGCTCGACACGGCGTTTCTTTGCGTAGCTAAGAAGCGTGGGGTCGAAATCAAACAAGCTGGCAGGCTTCTTCCAGTTTAAAATGGCGC
This sequence comes from uncultured Clostridia bacterium, assembly GCA_937967235.1. Taxonomy (GTDB): domain Bacteria; phylum Bacillota; class Clostridia; order Oscillospirales; family Oscillospiraceae; genus CAG-170. The sequence goes on along the minus strand of CALCJW010000089.1, from coordinate 3,055 downwards.
TCGCGCCACGGCAAAAACTTTGTTAACAAATTACTTGATAATAGAAGGAGAAACAAAATGGGTATCTATGAAGAACTGCAAGCGCGCGGGCTGATCGCACAGGTGACCAACGAGCCGGAAATTCGCGAAATGGTCAATAACGGCAAGGCCACATTCTACATTGGCTTTGACCCCACGGCGGACTCGCTGCACGTCGGCCATTTCATGGCACTTTGCCTCATGAAGCGGCTCCAGATGGCGGGAAATCGCCCCGTCGTCCTCGTTGGCGGCGGCACAGGCTATATCGGAGACCCCTCCGGCCGGTCGGACATGCGCTCGATGATGACGCCGGAGATCATCCAGCACAACTGCGACTGCTTCAAAAAGCAGATGGAACGCTTCATTGACTTCGGTGAAGGCAAGGCCATCATGGTCAATAACGCGGACTGGCTGCTGAAGCTCAACTATGTCGAGCTTCTGCGCGACGTTGGCGCATGCTTCTCGGTCAACAACATGCTGCGTGCCGAGTGCTACAAGCAGCGCATGGAAAAGGGCCTGTCGTTCCTCGAGTTCAACTACATGATCATGCAGTCGTATGATTTTTACTACCTGTTCCAGCATTACGGCTGTAACATGCAGTTCGGCGGCGACGACCAGTGGTCGAACATGCTCGGCGGCACGGAGCTCATCCGCCGCAAGCTCGGCAAGGACGCGCATGCAATGACCATCACGCTGCTTATGAACTCCGAGGGAAAGAAGATGGGCAAGACCGCCAAGGGCGCTGTCTGGCTCGACCCCAATAAGACGAGCCCGTTCGATTTCTATCAGTACTGGCGCAATATCGGCGACGCGGACGTGCTCAAGTGCATCCGTATGCTGACGTTCCTGCCGCTCGAGCAGATCGACGAGATGGACAAGTGGGAAGGCAGCCAGCTCAACCGCGCCAAGGAAATTCTCGCCTTCGAACTCACGAAGCTTGTCCACGGCGAAGAAGAGGCAAACAAGGCGAAAGCCGCGGCCAAGGCGCTCTTCGCGGGCGGCAGCGACGACTCCAACATGCCGACCACCGAGCTCACGGAAGACCAGCTGACAGATGGCAAGATCGCCATTCTCGATCTGATGCTCGCCTGCCAGCTCATTCCCTCCAAGGGTGAAGGACGCCGTCTTGTCCAGCAGGGCGGCGTGATGGTGAACGAGGAGAAGGTCGAGTCCATCGACGCGTCCTACACCGCCGAGCAGCTCAAAGAAGGCCTGAAGATCCGCAAGGGCAAGAAGGTCTACCACAAGGCGCTTCTCAAGTAAATATCCCGAGTTCTCCCGTACATGCTTTGTGCGGGGAAACTTCTTCTTTTCAGCGCGGAAAAAATATGCTATACTGGTCCTGCGCCTCATAAGATAGCTTGAGGTGATGGCAATGAAAAAAGCGGCGGTTTATGCGGTTTGTGCCGTGCTGGCGCTGGCGGTTCTTCTCGTGTGCGGCTATTCGGCAGGAATGCTCTCGAGAACCGCGCCCGCGTTTTCAGACAACAATCCGGTCACCGTGGTCATTGACGCGGGACACGGCGGAGAAGACGGCGGCGCGAGCAGTAAATCCGGGGTTTTAGAGAGCACGATCAATCTCGAAATCGCGGGAATCACGAACGATCTGCTGCGCTTTGCGGGTGTGCGGACAGCGATGGTGCGGACGCAGGACGTGTCGGTCTACACCGAGGGCGGCAGCATCCAGCAGAAAAAGGTTTCCGACCTCAAAAACCGCGTGAAGCTCGTCGAATCCACGCCAAACGCACTGCTTTTAAGCATCCATCAGAACTTTTTCCCGGAGACCAAGTACCATGGCGCGCAGGTGTTCTACGCGAAAACGCTGGGAAGCGAGGCCTTAGCAGAACAGCTGCAAGCGACGCTCCGCGCCTGTGTCGACCCAAGCAATCACAGGCGAGCCAAACCGTCGCAGTCCGTCTATCTGATGGACAAAATCTCCTGCACGGGCGTTCTGGTCGAGTGCGGCTTTTTATCGAACGAGCCGGAGGCGGAGCGGCTCACACAAAAGGACTATCAGCAAAGGCTCGCCGGCGCAATCTGCGGCGCGCTCTGCTGCTATTTAGAAACAGAAGGGGACAGCCAATGAAGGCAAAAAGCGTATTTATCTGCAACCAATGCGGCAACGAAACGCCAAGATGGCAGGGCCAGTGCCCGGCCTGCGGTGCGTGGAACAGCATTGTGGAATTTGAAGACAAGAAGCCCGCGGCAAATAAGGCATCCAGCGGGACGAAGCTGGCCGCAAGTAAACCTAAAAAGCTCCGCGAGCTGGACGCGTCCGACCGGCAGATTCGGTTCTCGACGGGGCTCGGCGAACTCGACCGCGTGCTGGGAGGCGGCGGGGTAAAGGGCTCGCTCGTCTTAGTTGGCGGCGCGCCTGGTATCGGCAAATCGACGCTTCTGCTGCAAATCTGCGCGTATCTTGGAAAAACGCAGAAGATTTTATACGTATCCGGCGAGGAATCCGAACAGCAGCTCAAAATGCGCGCCGACCGGCTGCGGGTGGAGAGCGAGAACCTATATGTCTTGTCGGAAACCGACCTCGACGAAATACTCAGCGCGTTCGGCGAGGTAAACCCCGACATTCTGATTGCGGACTCGATTCAGACGCTTTTTACGCCCGATAATACGTCCGCACCCGGCTCTGTCTCGCAGGTCAAAGACTGCACGATGCGGCTGATGCACCTGGCGAAAAGCACCGGGACGAGCGTTTTTGTCGTGGGTCACGTCAACAAGGAGGGCGCGATCGCGGGGCCGAAGGTCCTGGAGCACATGGTCGACTGCGTGTTGTATTTTGAAGGCGAGCAGACGATGGGGTACCGGATTTTGCGCGCGGCCAAGAACCGCTTCGGCTCGACAAATGAGATCGGCGTGTTCGAGATGGATGAAGAAGGACTGCGCGAGGTGCCGAATCCATCGGAAATGCTGCTTTCCGGACGGCCTTTGAACGCGCCCGGGACCTGCGTGGCCTGCGCGATGGAAGGGACTCCGTCGTCCCGTCCACGGCAAGCTCGGCCGCACCGGCCTTCACTGTGTCAAT
>CALCJW010000088.1:0-2224 GCA_937967235.1 uncultured Clostridia bacterium | reverse complement strand
CACTTGGCGTGATCATTGGCGTGACCGGCGTTCTTGCCATCTGCGCACATCTGGCAGATGCTGTAAAACTGGCGCTGTATGCGCCGGAGGACGAAGATGACGAAGACATCTACTGACGCGCAAATTGTGGGAAGTGTCAGCTTTATCAACGGCGATGCGCAGCAGTTCACAGATGCAACAGCATATCTGGACTGCATCCGCGAGGAACTGCCGCATGAGGCAACAACCGGTTTCCGATTCCGTACAATCACGCAGGACCCAGCCGTTCGGAAGGCGGTAGATGATATCGTGTTTGATCTTTATGGTGAAGAAAACCCGTGCCGTGAAGAAGATTATAATTTAGCCCCATCTGAAGAAATGCAGATGGGCGGAATGTAAAAGACTAACTATTAAAAGTCAAGCCCAAAATGCGGAGGAGTGGTGAAAAACGTAGACGGCTCAAAAAAGGCATAGCAAAGCAGGCATCTTGTCGGACACCTAACTGAGCATATAGAAGAATGGATTTACGCAGCGTTATTATGAGAAAAAGGCCGGGGCGCGGGATCACATCGCGGCAGCCGCATGTGCGATAGTCACGGCTTCCTATTTGGTTTTGGAAAGGAGCATGGCATGATCGAGCTTACACGCGCTTCCTTTCAATACGAAAACTCAGACAGAGGCGTACAGGACATTTCCTTTTCGGTAAAAAGCGGCGAATGCGTCGTGCTGACGGGGCTCTCCGGCTGCGGCAAGACCACCGTGACAAGGCTTGTCAACGGGCTTGCGCCGTCCTACTACCCCGGAGCCTTCAGCGGGACTGTAAAAATAGACGGCAAGGACATATCAAGGCTTTCCACATGGGAGATCGGGCGTTTGGTGGGAAGCGTTTTTCAGGATCCCAAGAGCCAGTTCTTTTCCTCCGAGCTCGCCGGAGAGGTCGCCTTTCCCTGCGAGAATTACGGCCTGTCCGCCCGGGAGATACGGGAGAGGACGGACGCCGCCATAGAGGCGTTGAAGCTGTCCCATTTGAAGGACAGGGCAGTTGACGTCCTCTCAAGCGGAGAAAAGCAGCGGGCGGCCATTGCGTCCGTATATGCCATGAAGCCAAAGGTCTTTGTGTGCGACGAGCCGACGGCCAACCTCGACGCCGCAGGGACGAGGCAGCTTGCGCAGACCCTCCGGCAGCTCAAGGAGCAGGGCTTTACCCTGCTCATCGCGGAGCATCGGATCGACTGGCTGATGGGGATCGCAGACCGGTTTCTGTATCTGCGAGACGGCAGGATAGCGGGTGAGTATACACCGAAAGATTTGCTCCTTCTTCCGGAAGCAGACATCTTAGGCATGGGCCTGCGCTCTCCGCACGAGGGAAAGAGCCTTCCCGCTCCCTCCGTATCGGACGAAAGCCCTGCCATCTTGAAGACAGCAGGGCTCTCGAAAAGAATACGCAAAGAAGTTGTTTTTGAGGATATTTCGCTGTCCGTTCCAGAGGGTAGTGTGACCGCCATAACGGGGCAAAACGGCGCGGGGAAAACCACCCTTGCGCAGATCCTCTGCGGGCTGGCGAAGCAGACAAGGGGACATATCCTGATAGATGGGAAAAAAGCAAGAGCGGCAGTCCGGCGCAGGGAGATCTATTACTGCGGCAATGACACGTCAACGCAGTTTTTTACGGCAAGCGTGGCGGAGGAGCTGCTGCTGAATACCGAATTGACAGAAGAAAGCAAAGACCGTGCCAGATATTTGCTGAAAGAATTTGGCCTTTACGAGTACAGGGCTGCGCATCCGTCCACCCTGTCCGGCGGGCAGAAGCAGCGGCTTGCCATAGCCTGCGCCATCTTTTCCGGCCGCAGGATATTGATCCTTGACGAGCCCACCAGCGGCCTTGACGGGCAGAATATGCGCCTGATCGCGGAAAGGCTGAAAAGCGAAGCGCGGAACGGCAGAACCATTCTCGTGATCACCCACGACAGGGAACTGATCGAGAGCTGCTGCGATAACATTGTGGAATTCGGTGTAAAACCCGACGGTGCGGAAAACAATTGCACATGAAATCGTTTCGGCGGCCTGGCGTGCGGCCTGTGGCACTTTTGTGACACTTTCCATGCACTTTTGCGGGGGAAGTATTTGGCGCTCTCCTGTATACTACAATCAAGGTTGAAGCCCAACCAAAACGATTAAAAAAGGAGCGTAACATACCATGAAAAAGAAAACGATTTGGAGCCTTGCACTGGCACTGGCGTTGGTG
>CALCJW010000087.1:0-19689 GCA_937967235.1 uncultured Clostridia bacterium | reverse complement strand
AGAGGTGCGCCCCCTGCTGACGCGAAGGGAGCCGCCCGCTTGCCGTTTATCGGTAGCACCGGTATGACAATACTATAATTTGTCGTAAATTGCAACTGCGCTCCAGCAAAAAAATCCACCATTCTTGCTTGAATGGTGGATTTTTTATCAAAAGGCGCTGATCAGGCGCGGTGCGATTGCGATCAGACCCTGCAGGTCCAGCCGAAGGGATCGGGCTTTGTGCCCCACTGGATACCGGTCAGCTCGTCGTAGAGCTTCTGGGAAAGCGCGCCGATCTGGTTGTGGTTGACCTCGTACTTGTCGTCGTTCCATGCAAGCTCGCCGATGGGGGAGATGACGGCCGCCGTGCCGACGCACCAGGCCTCTTCGAGCGTACCGTTCTTGGCTGCCTCGAAAAGCTCATCGACGCTGAGAAGCCGCTCCTCGACCGGAACGCCCCAGCTCTTGAGAAGCTCGATGCAGGACTTTCTCGTCACGCCGCGCAGGATCGAGCCCGTGAGCATCGGAGTGACAACGGTGCCATTGATCTTGAACATGACGTTCATGCCGCCGCCCTCTTCGACGTATTTGCGCTCCACGCCATCGAGCCACAGCACCTGCGAATAGCCCTTTTCGATGGCCTTGTCGCCGGCTCGATTGGCCGCCGCGTAGTTGCCGCCGCATTTTGCTTCGCCCGTGCCGCCGCGCACCGCGCGCACATCCTCGGTTTCGACCATGATGGGAACGGGCTTGAGGCCGTCTGCAAAGTAGCTGCCGGACGGGGAGAGGATAACGGCAAACGTCGCCTCATGCACGCCGTGCAGCGCAAGCGTCGGGTCGATCGAATAGAGGAACGGGCGGATGTAAAGGGACGTGCCGGGGTCGGACGGAACCCAGCTGGCGTCCATTTTCACAAGCGCCTTGATGGCCTCCAGACCGTCTTCCTCGTCGATGCGCGGAAGGCCGAGGCGGTCGCACGAGCGGTTCAGACGCGCGACATTCTCCCACGGACGGAACAGCTGTACCTCGCCATCCGGGCGGCGATAGGCCTTGAGGCCTTCAAAGACCTCCGTGCCGTAGTGCAGAACGCTTGCCGCCGGGGACATGGAGATCGGGCCAAAGGGGACGATGCGGGCGTTGTGCCAGCCGTCTTTTTCCGTGTAGTCCATGAGGAACATGTGGTCGGTGAAAACAGAGCCGAAGCCAAGCTTGTCGGACGCGGGAAGCGTGCCGTGGTTCGGGTTGGGTGTGATGGTGATTTTCATATCAGAAACCTCCTTGGTAAAACTGCATTGAAACGTATCAAAGTTCTTTCAAATGCTCCATGTTCGTGCGGATACCCTCGCAGCAGGCGTGGAACGTCGCCTTTTCGTCGCCTGTCAGCGGAAGCTCGACAACCTCTTCGACGCCGTTTGCGCCGATGACGCACGGAACGCCTGCGAAGAGACCGGTCTCACCATACTCGCCGCAGAGCTCTGCGCTTGCCGGCATGATGGCTTTCTCGTCATGCAGCACGATGTGCGCCATGCGTGCGGCCGTTGTTGCGATGCCGTATTCGGTGCAGAACTTGCCGGAGAACGTGACCCAGCCGCCGCCGATGGACTCTTTTTGAAGCGCGGCTCTGTCAAAGCGGAAACGCGCATCCTTCTCGGCCCACACGTCAAGCGGCATCCCGCGGAAGCTCACGCAGGACCACGGCGCAAACTGCTGGTTGCCGTGCTCGCCGAGCATGTAGCAGGTGATGGACTTGTGGTCAACGCCGGTCTGCCGGGCAAGGGCGCTGAGAAGCCGCGAGGTATCAAGGCCCGTGCCGGTTCCGAACACTCTTCCTCTCGGAAGGCCGAGACCCAGGGCAAGCTCCCGCGTGACAATGTCGCAGGGGTTCGTGATGTTGATGAGCACGCCGTCAAAGCCGGATGCCTTGATTTTTGCCGCGTAACTGCGGACGGCGGGAACGGTGAAATCCATCTCAGTCAGCCGGTCGTGCGTCTCGCGCAGAAGCTCGATTTTGCCGACGCTGTTGACGATCACGTCACATTCGCCAAGATCCGCGAAATCGCCCGCGCGAACCGTCACCCGGTGCGGAAGATACGCTGCCGCGTCGCGGAGGTCCTGTACCTCACTGGCGAGCTTCTGCTCGTTTTTGTCGACCAGTACCAGCTCGTCCGCAATGCCCTGCACTGCGAGAGAGTAGGCGACGTGCGCGCCCACATGGCCTAGGCCGATGACACCAAGAACTCGTTTCTTACTCATATATAACGCATCCTTTCGTAAATCATTTCAAATGGAATCTGCCGCTCCGGCTTACATGCCGAAGTTCGGGAAGAGAACACAGGTGTAGAGCATCGCAAGCACCATATACATGCACAGGATGATCGCAAACGCCTTGAGGGTCTTTTTCATAACGTCGCTCTCATTGCCGATCTGGTCGACCGTGGCGCAGGCGGCGACGGTGTTGTTCGGGCAGATGAGGTTTCCGAGTGAAGCGCCCGCGTTCTGCCCCGCGAAGATCGTGATGGAGTTCATGGAGAGCGCTTCCGCCGCCTGCAGGTGCATATCGGCGAACATGATGTTCGAGCCAAGGCCTGTGCCGGTGATGAACGCGCCGCTCGAGCCGATCAGAACCGCCGCTGCCGGATAGAACTTGCCGACGACAGAAGCAATATCGGAGGCCAGCAGGTTCATCATACCCGTGCTGGGCGACTGCATGATGTAGGCCACAACCAGCAGGCTTCCCATTGTGACCAAAACCGGCGCCACATGGCCGACTGTGCGCTTGCAGACTGCGCTGTAGGTCTTCCGGCTCACACCGAGCGTCGCCGCGCCGAGCATGCCGCAAACGAGAATCACGAGATCGACCCAAAAGATGTAGCCGAATGTGCACATGACCGCGAAGCCGTTGGGAACGACCGCCGGGAATCCGTACCGCACGAGCGGCAGCAGGACCAGCATGTAGATGTACGGAGACATTGCCTGAAAGGAGGAATATTTGCGTTCGCGCGCTTCTTCCTTGTTGCGGAACTCGTCCGGGGTCTTCATGCCGACGAGCTTCACGTACGCAACGGACAGCAGAATCGAGATGAGGCCCGTGCCCATCGAGGTGACCTCTGCGCCCACGAAGTTGGAGAGCACGAACATCACAAGACAGGTCGATACGCCCGCAAATGTCAGATACGGGACAATGCCCTTGAAGCCCTTCTTGCCGTAGGCCATCCAGACCATGATAAAGGGGATGATGAGAACGCCGAACATGTGGAACCGGCCGACCATCGCGGAGTTGAGCGCCACAGTCGATACGCCTGCGTCTACCAGAGCCGCGCCGCCGTTGATGGTGGTCAGGCCCGCGCCGCCCCAGGAGGCCGGGGTTGCGTCGCCGAGAAGCGCAATCGCGATAGACGTGACCGGGTCAAAGCCGAGGGCTACGAGGAACGGAGCCGCAATTGCCGCCGGAGCGCCTGCGCCTGCTGCGCCCTCTAAGAAGATCGGGAGCATCATGCCGATGATGACAACCTGTACGCGGCGATCGTCGCTGATTCTCGCGATCGTGGACTTCACGTCCTCAATCGCGCCCGTCTCGCGCAGAAGATTCAAAATGACAAAGGCGCCGAAGACCATCAGCACGATCTTGAGGCCTTCTTTTAAGCCCTTCCAGACCAGCGGGTCATACGTTGCGACGTTTTCCTTGAACGTCGCGCCTGTGACGTTAAAATACGTAAAAGCCAGGATCAGCGTCCAGACCAGCGCGACCGGTGCGACCTTCTTGGCGGACTGATGGAACGCCAGAATGCCGACCAGAACGACAACGATCGGGCTGAGCGCCATTACAAAGTTGATAAATTCCATGGGGTAGTCTCTCTTTCGTTGGGATTTTTTATCTTGCCCGCCTCCGGTTGGCCGGACCGGAAGCGCAAAGATCACGAAAAAAGAGGCTCCGCCGAAACCGGCGAAGCCTCTTGGTGCTGCATCGTTTTCTGTGCGTATCAAACGCTCATGCGATCTGCGGCATGGATTGAAAGCTCGTCAGGTTCCGGGACTCCGCAAGGGGAAGTCGAATGGAAAGAAGGGAAATAAGCGCAAAAATGGACGCCAGTACGGCGTCCAGAATAATGATGATGGAATTGTTCTCAGAGCATGCGAAACGGGCACAGGAGCACTGCGCAGAGCGAGCGGTATTCTGATCGTGCATTGACATCTTACGCATCGCTCGTCGTCCTTTCCGCAGGTCTTTCTGAGATGGTGCAAGAATACCACCGGCGCGGCCATTTTTCAAGAGGAAATTTCGCGATTGCCAAAAAGATTGTGTCATGCGACAAAATATCGCCGCCCGGAAGCAAAAAAGCTTGTCAAATCTACGAGCCCGGCTTCCGCTTTTTCACGGTATTTCCAGCATCTTCTTTTTGAAAGCGTCATTTCTTGGACACTTACGGGGCTGCTGCCCAATTTTGGGGCAATCGTCCGGCCTTTGCCCGTACCGATTTTGCGAAAAGCCTCTTATACTGAACCTGTAAGCACAAAAACAACGGGTTTTACAACGAAAGGACGGCTTTTATGACGCTTACCGATAAAATTTCTCACGCTGCCGAACGCAAAGCGTTTGAGACGCTGCTGGATAACCTCATCAAAAAGGGACAGACGCAGGACGCGTCGCAGGTCGCTTCCGATCTGATCGCCATGGTGCAGCGGCTGCACGGCGACGTGTGGAGCGAAACGTCCTTCCAGACGCTTCGCATGATCGCAAATGACCCGAACGGCAAATGGGCGCACTATACCCAGCGGCTGCTGCGGGATAACGACCCCTATATTCTCAAAACCTTCCTCACGAACGCCGTCTACGAGGGCGGCATCCGGGGCTATCATGTCGCGCAGGAAACCGCGGCAAAATACGATATCAACGTCCCGTGGCTCATTCTGATGGACCCGACCTCCGCGTGCAACATGCACTGTACCGGCTGCTGGGCGGCGGAATACGGCCACAAGCAGAGCCTCACGTTCGAGGAAATGGACAAGACGCTCACCGAGGCCAAGGCGCTCGGCACGCACGCGTGCCTGTTTACCGGCGGCGAGCCCCTGATGCGCAAAAAAGACATCATCCGGCTTTGCGAAAAGCACCGCGATATTGCCTTCCACGCCTTCACGAACGGCACGCTGATCGACGACGAGTTCTGCAAGGAGATGCTCCGCGTCGGAAACTTCTTTGTCTCCGTGAGCATCGAGGGCTTCGAGGAAGCAAACGACGGCCGTCGCGGAGACGGACACTTCCAGCGGGCGCTTGCCGCCATGGACCTCATGCGCAGCTACCGTATTCCGTTCGGCGTTTCCATCTGCTACACGAGCAGAAACTACCAGGTCGTCACGAGCGACGAATTCTTGGATCTTCTCATCTCCAAAGGCTGCGTCTTTGCGTGGTATTTCCACTATATGCCCGTCGGGCAGAACGCGGACACGTCGCTTCTTCTGAGCCCCGAGCAGCGGATTTATATGAAGAACCGCGTGCGCGAGATTCGCGGGGTCACGGGCGGAAAAGAGCTCTACTGCATCGATTTCCAGAACGACGGCGAGTTTGCCGGCGGCTGCGTGGCTGGCGGCAGGATCTACTGCCACATCAACGCCGCGGGCGACGTTGAGCCCTGCGTTTTCATTCACTATTCGAGCGCCAATATCAAGGAGCAGTCCTTCCTCGAGTGCCTCCAGCAGCCGCTGTTCAAGCTCTACCGCAAGGGGCAGCCGTTCAATCAGAACCATCTGCGCCCGTGTCCGATGCTCGAAAATCCGGAGCTGCTGCCGAAAATGGTAGCCGCGTCCGGCGCGCACTCCACAGACCTGGAAGCCCCGGAGACTGCCGAGCACCTGTGCGAAAAGTGCAGGGACTACGCCGCATGCTGGAAGCCGACGGCAGAAGCACTCTGGCAGGCCGAGCATCCCGAACAGGTGTAACCCCTATTTACCCATACAACCTCCTCATCATTTCTCTTCCTGACAGGAAACCGCGCAGCCGAGCCGATCTCGACTGCGCGGTTTTCTATCCATATTCCCGAATCCTTCGCGGGATTTCCAAAATTTCTAAACGATGCGTAGGGGGCGATGTAGGCATCGCCCCCTACGCAAAATTTAAAGATTACGCAAAAATTTAAGATTATGCAAAATTTGAAACATTACACCAAAAACAGGCGCATTCCGTAAAGGCCGAGGCTTACGCGGTAAGGCGGACGGCGGCCAGGACGGCGGGCTTGCCGTCTTGCTTTTTGATGGCGATGCGGACAGTATTGCCGTCCTGCTTCTGATAGACCGAGAGCGTCTCGCCCTCCAGACACGGTGAAGCGTAGTGCGCCTCGATGGAGGAAATTGTCCCGCTTGCGATTTGCTTTGCAGAGAAGCAGTCGAGCAGCACGCGGATGTACGCGACGTTATTCATGTGCCGGCCAAAGTCAATATCCGTCGGACGGACGGTATAGTTCCGCACAAAATCATCCGGCGTAAAATCGTCGCGGAACCTTGTGGGCGCGTCGGAAATAGCCACTTCACCCGTGAACGGGAACTCCCGCGGGAAGCCCGACTGGCCGAATGGCACGACCTTTTGCTCCGGCCCTAAAATTGCCCACTGCGTCCGGCCCATGGCCACGAGCGCGTCTCCGCATCTGAGGCTGTAGCTCCGGAAGCAGCGGATGGACTTTTCGTCGCAGCCCTCCGGCCATGTTTTTGCCGTGAGCGTCTGCATGAGCTGCGCACGGCTAAAAAAGTCGACCCGGCTGTGTACTGTCAGCCAGAACTCGCCGCGCTTGGCCATAGCGGCTCCGCCTACGCCGATTTTTTCCGCGTGCTCGGTCGCGATGGCCTGAAAGATCGTGAACGCCCCGAGAGGCGAGAGTCCCGCCCGCGCGTCGCAGTAGTCCGGCGTGAGCGTAAATTCCTTCTCAAAATATCCCTGCTGCATAGCTGCCTCCTGCTGGTCGTATTTTCTGTAGTATAGCACATTTCCGGAAGGATTGTAAGCCCGTCTGCATGGACGGAAAAAGCCCCGCCTCCAAATGGAGACGGGGCTGCACCTGATTTTAGAAGATTATTCGATGGCGATGGCTGTTGTGGACGGGAGCTGCTTTTGCTCCTGCTTCGGAAGGGCGATCTGCAAAATGCCGTTTTCAAACTTTGCATGCACATCCTCGGGCTTGACGGTGTCGCCGACATAGAAGCTTCTGCTGCACGAGCCGCTCCAGCGCTCCTGCCGGATGTAACGGCCCTTGTCGTCTTTTTCGTCCTTGTCGAGCGCCTTATCGGCCGAGATCGTCAGGTAACCGTTCTTGAGCTCCAGATTCACGTCTTCCTTTTTGAAGCCCGGAAGGTCAATGTCGAGCTCAAACTGATTTTCCGTCTCGCGGATATCGGTCTTCATCATGTTCTTCGCGTGCTTGCCGTACAGGGGATTGCGTCCCTGCGGCACGGCCATCATTTCAAACGGATCTGCGAAGAAATCATCAAACAAACTTTCACCAAAAATGCTGGGCAACATAAAACATTCCTCCTAGTTCTGACTGCCTGTCGTGGGGGTTTTCAGCCTGCGCGGCGGTTGCTTTTGCTGCCAGATGATATATTCTTTTCGTTCCCCGGGAGCTTTCTTTCTCTCTCCCTTGGAACAGCTTCAGTATACACCTGAAACTAGCACTGTCAATAGGAGAGTGCCAAATGTTCATACAAATTGCACAATCCGTTCACGCTTTGTTCATAATCTCCTGGGTTTCCTTTCGATTCTCTTAAATTTCCTGAAGATTCACCAATTTTCTGGATTTTATGATATGATATAACGATCAAAAGGAGATGACCCCATGAAACAGAAAAGAATCTTCCGCACCGCGCTGGCGCTCTTTTTGCTCCTCGCGCTTTGCATTCCGGCGTCTGCCGGCGGGTTTACCGGAAAGCTCATTGCCATCACATTTGACGACGGCCCCGGCGCGTATACAGCCATGCTTCTCGATGAGCTGGCTGCGCGCGACGTAAAGGCGACGTTCTTCGTCTCCGGCTACCGCGCAAAGGGCTACCCCGAAACGCTGGGGCGCATCGTCGCGGAGGGGCACCAGCTGGCAAGCCACACGCAGAACCACGAAAACCTCAATACGCTGTCGAGCAGCAAAATCGCCAGCGAGATCAGCCAGACGCAGGAGCTCATCACGGCAGCGGGCGGCGACAATCCCGCCTACATCCGCCCACCCTACGGAAACGCGAACCAGACCGTGCGAAACGCGGCACAGGCTCCGCTTATCAACTGGTCGGTCGACCCGGAGGACTGGAAGTACCACAACGCCGATACCGTCTGCCGGAACATCGTCTCCGGAAGCTACGACGGCGCGATCATTCTGGTGCACGATATCTACAAAACCAGTGTCAACGGCGCGCTCGCGGCCATCGATCAGCTGCTCGCGCAGGGCTACGAATTTGTCACCGTCCGGGACCTTCTTCTGCGCCGGGGGATCCGCCCGGAGGCGGGCGTCATGTACTACGACGCAAAGAACACGGGTGTGAACTTAGACATTGACGAGGCGGGCAGCGGGTATTTTGATGAAAGCAGGCTCACAGAGCACTGGGCGTATGACGCGCTGGAGTTCTGCCTGAACCACGGGTACTTATCGTATGAAGAAGACGGCCGCGTCCGGCCAAATAAGCCTATCACGCGGGGCGAATTTGTGACGAGTCTGGCGAAATTCTGCGGTGTGGACGAGAGTTACAAATACTACGAGCAGACCGGCTACCGGGATATTGCTGCGGATAGCCCCCTTGCGCCTTACGTCAAATGGGCGCGCGACGCGGGACTTATGGACGGCTCGAACGGCGCGTTTTTGCCGGACGACAGGCTCACGCGCGAGCAGATGGCGACCGTCGTCGCGCGGTACCTGACGGCGCTCGGCCTTGCCTCTATGGATACGGCGCAGACAAGCTACAAGGACGACGCGCGCATTTCCGCGTGGGCGAAAGCAGGCGTGGCCCTCTGCACGCAGGAGGGCATTTTGCAGGGCGCAAGCGGTGCCTTTCTCCCCAAGGGCAAGCTCACCCGTGCCCAGACCGCTGCGATTTTGTACCGCCTGAGCGAGCAATAAAAACCCAGATTCCCGGATGCGGCATCCCGTGTCCGGGGAATTTTTTGCGAAATCTGACGGTGGGCCTTGACAAGCTGCGCGGATTCGCGCACTGTAACGCCGCTATATAACGCTGTTACAGAAGACCGCTAGGGTGTATCTGAAAACTCTCAATGTGACCGGCAGCGAGGAATTTTTGCGCTGGGCAAGACATTTTTCCGCAGGAATACTGACGTATTTCAAGGAAAAATGGCGCGGCGCGGCGTGAAAAGACCCGCTGTCCGGGTGTGTTGGGAGTTGGAAGAATACACCCTAGGGCGCAGGAGCCTGTTTCTTCTACATTAGACCGGATTCACGCCGCCGCAGAGGCCGAGTTTCTCGAAAAGGGCTATCAGGGCGCGTCCATCGCGCGGGCGATTCTCAAAGACGCATCCATTATCATCCTCGACGAGGCAACCGCGAGCGTCGACCCCGAAAACGAGCACCTCATCCAGCAGACCATCTCCGAGCTTACGCGCGGCAAGACGATCATCACGATCGCCCACCGGTTAGCCACCATCGAGCAGGCCGACCAGATTCTCGTTGTGGAAGATGGAAAAATCGCCGAGCACGGCACACATCAGGAGCTCATCCGGCAAAACGGCGTGTACAAGCGCTTCACCGAAATCCGCGAACGGGCCAAAGGATGGAATTTATCTCAAAAAAGCTGACACATCATAACGAAACCACCGGACGAAAGTCCGGTGGTTTTGCGGTCTGAAATTCGTTACATCGGCGTAAGCGCGAGATAGTCATCCAACGTGCCGTCATGCAGGCAGCACTCGATGATCTGCCGGCCCAGCGGGTCAAGATCGTCCGTGAGATACTGCTTGATCTGGTCTTTGAAGAAGTCGGTGAGAATCTTCGCGCCCGCATCGTAGCCATCGATGCCCAGCTTCGACTGCGTCTCGGGGCGAAGGAAGGTCTGACGGACATACTGGCCGTCAAGCTTCATATCAACAAGAGCATACCCAAACAGCGAGCACCTCGCCGGGGTCAGGTGCTTTGCTTTGATCTCTCCGTTGTGTCTGGCCAAATATTCACGCGCGACCCACTCGCTCATGAAGCCGATCTTATATGCGCCGATGTGCTGGTTCGGGATGAGGACGTTGAGCGTCTTCGGGCAGGCCATGATCTGCCGCAGAAGAAGGTTCGCCTGCGTCACGCGAAGCCCCGTCGCGAACGGCCAGTAAGAGCCCACGCCCTCGCTCTTCATGCCGCCTCCGCCGTCGACGATGCTGGGGTTCTTAAACCCGCGCGGCGAAACCAATCGCCAGAGCCACGCCAAAGACGGCGGAATGATGTGCAGAAGACCCATCACGCCGTAGTTCGGCTGCTCGGCCGTCGAAGGCGGCATACGAACGCCGAAGCTCCGCACGTCAACAGAGATCGGCTCGCGGGGCACAATGTGCTCAATCATGTCGCGCGGAATAATCACGCGGGGGTTCGGGCACGGCTGCCCATTCGAGTCCTTCACATGCTCCCAGATGAGGCATGTTGCGCCAGGAACGCCGTCCATGTTGAAAAACAGCAGCGGCCGCGAGGGGTGAATCGACGCTTTTTCGTAGATGGGGTTGTTGCCGTAAGCGTGCAGGCTGTCCATGCGTAAGAACCAGCCCGCCTCCGCATCTACAATGCGGAGCTTTCCTTCGACCGGGTCCTGATAGGCCGAGTGGCACAGCGCCATATCGTCTGAGATCGGAAAAATGCTGCACGACTCGCGAAGATCTAAGAAATATTGCTCTCCCGTCACCACATGCTCACCGAGCAGCAGCCGCCCGTCGGGCTCACGCTTGAAATCCTCCAGCATTTCGCTCTTGCCGCCGCCGGACGCGCCCTCGTGCATGAAGACGGTCTCGTTTTCATACGGCGTTTCGACCAAAGCGGACGATGCGTGGCAGCAGACCCAGCCCTCGTGCTCGCCGATGTCCAGAAGCACCGAGTAAACGCCCTTTTTTGCCGAGGGTCCCGGATAGAGATTGTACGCGAAGACCTCGTGCAGGTTCTCGCTGCGGTTGTGCACCACGACCTGCTTGCCGTCAAAGTGCGTGTGCCGGAAGGGCGGCGCGACGTAGATAATGGCGCGCGGGGTATAGTTTTCGGGGATATCCTGAATGGCGACAAAGCCCTGCATGTTGGCAAGCGCCAAGGCAAAGAACGCTGCATTCGCCGGGCAAACGAGCAGGCTGTCATATCCGTGTGCCGGGTCGCCTGCCTTAAACGGAAGCATAATGACCCGCTGCTCGGAGAGCCAATCCATTGTCTCCTGGCGGACTTTTGAGAAGGGATAGCCGAAGCGATCGAGAAAGCGCGGCTTGTCGGTGGGCAGATCGTCGCTGATGACCATCGAGTTGGGGTCACGCCGGCGCATGTAGTCTTCCATGAAGTTGACAGACGCGCCGTTTTTGCAGCGGATGACCTCCGCCTCCTTGACGGTGCCTTTGCCGACGATGTTGTAGACCACGTCGTAGCGGGACGAATGCGTCGGGCCGAAGACGAGCTCGTCGAGCTCCTCCTGCGTCTCAATGTACGCGATCGAGCGACACTTTAAAAGTGCTGCGTGCAGATCCTCCGGGAGAACAAAGCGTCCAAAGTATGCGTCAACCATAAACGTTTCCTCCGTTTAAACATGAATTTGGTGCACATGGGTCGTGCTTTGCCGAACTGGTTTTTGAGAGGGGGACCACGCCTCCAAAAAAGCCGATTCCCCATATCATATATAATATACCGGTTCCCTTCGGAAAGCTACAGGAAACTTCCAAAAAGCAGCGCCGCATTACATTTTCGTACAAAGTGTAATTTTGGATTCCTGTGAATTTGTGCATAATTACATGTTCTTGGGAAGAAGAGTACAGGAAAAATGGTCATTAAACCACAAAGTTTTTTGATTTTTAGAAATGACTTCCAAATGCTTTCTGTACTTCCTGCCGTGGCCAGGTATGGCAGGAAGCAAGAATCATTTCGCTTGATTTGCCTCCCCGCGCAGCCGGATGATCTCATCCCGCAGCACGGCCGCATACTCGTACTCCATCATCCTCGCGGCCTCGCGCATGCTCTTCTCCAGCTTCTCGATCTGCCGCTGGAGCTCCTGCTTTGTCATCTTCACGCCGCTTTTGCCCTTGCGCTCGGGGGTCGGCGTGGCGGAAATTTCAATGAGGTCGCGGACAGATTTGACGATGGTTTTCGGGACAATGCCGTGCTCCTGATTATACGCGTCCTGAATCTGGCGGCGGCGGGCGGTTTCGTCCATGGCCGCGCGCATGGCGGGGGTAATTTTGTCGGCGTAAAGAAGCACCCGGCCCTCGGCGTTTCGCGCGGCGCGGCCGATGGTCTGAATCAGACTCGTCTCTGAGCGCAGGAAGCCCTCTTTGTCCGCATCTAAAATCGCAATCAGCGAAACCTCCGGCAAATCCAGACCTTCGCGCAGAAGGTTGATGCCGATCAGCACGTCGAACTTTGCCATACGCAGGTCGCGGATGATCTCCATGCGCTCCATCGCGCCGATGTCTGAATGCATATAGCGCACGCGAATTCCGTTTTCGGTGAGGTATTTTGTCAGGTCCTCGGCCATTTTTTTGGTCAGCGTGGTAACTAAAGTCCGCTCGCCCTTTGCAGTCGTGGCGTTGATTTCGCCGATCAGATCGTCGATCTGCCCTTCGATCGGGCGGATGAAGACCTCCGGGTCAAGAAGCCCCGTGGGGCGGATAAGCTGCTCGGCGATGTTTGCCGCGTGCTCGCGCTCGTAGTCGCCGGGTGTTGCCGAAACGAAAATCGCCTGATGAATCTTGGCTTCGAACTCATCGAATTTGAGCGGTCGGTTATCGTACGCTGACGGCAGGCGGAAGCCGTAATCCACCAGCGACTGCTTGCGCGAGTGGTCGCCGTTGTACATCGCGCGCACCTGCGGGAGCGTTACGTGGCTCTCGTCGACGAAGAGCAGAAAATCGTCCGGGAAGTAGTCAATGAGCGTTGTCGGCGGTGTGCCGGGCGCTCTTCCTGCGATGACGCGGGAGTAGTTTTCGATGCCGGTGCAGAAGCCGATTTCAGATAGCATCTCGAGGTCATACTGCGTCCGCTGACGGATGCGCTGGGCCTCAAGCAGCTTATCGTGCGATTCAAAGAACTTGACCTGCTGCCACATCTCTTCTTCAATGTCGTGCATCGCGCGCGCCATTTTTTCTTTGGACGCGACGTAGTGCGACGCAGGATAAATTGCCACATGCTGTACGACGCGTTCGGGAACGCCCGTGACGGCGTTGATTTCAGAAATGCGGTCGATTTCGTCCCCGAAAAACTCGACGCGGATGGCCCTTCCTGCCCAGTAGGCAGGGTAAATCTCCAAGGTGTCCCCTCGGACACGGAAGGTGTTTCGCGTGAAGTTCATGTCGTTGCGCTCGTAGCGGATATCTGTCAGGCGGCGCATGAGCTCGTCACGCTCGCGCGTCTGGCCGGTGCGCAGGCTGATGACCATGTTTTTATAGTCGATCGGGTCGCCCAGACCATAGATGCACGAGACGGAGGAGACGACGATCACGTCCCGGCGCTCGGAAAGTGCTGAGGTCGCCGAGTGGCGCAGGCGCTCAATTTCGTCGTTGATGGCCGAGTCCTTTTCAATATATGTGTCCGTGTGCGCGATGTACGCCTCGGGCTGATAGTAGTCGTAGTAGGAGATGAAATACTCAACGGCGTTCTCCGGGAAAAATTCACGAAATTCCGAGCAGAGCTGCGCCGCTAACGTCTTGTTGTGCGCCAGCACGAGCGTGGGGCGGTTCAGCTTCGCGATGACGTTTGCCATCGTGAACGTTTTGCCTGAGCCCGTCACGCCGAGCAGCACCTGATCATCGAGCCCCATCTCTACGCCCTTGACCAACGATTCGATCGCCTTCGGCTGGTCGCCGGTGGGTTTGTATTCCGAAACAAGCTTAAAGTCCATAGGAACCTCCGAGGTATCCGTCGTCCGCCAGCGAGACAAAATCGTCGTCGGCGACAATGATGTGGTCGGCCAGCACAATACCGACCGCCTGCAAAGCCGTTTGCAGCGTGCGCGTGGTATCCAGATCCTCGGGACTCGGCAGCGCGTAGCCGCTCGGGTGGTTGTGCGCCAGAACGACCGAGGCCGCATTCTGATTGAGCGCCGTCTGGACGATTTTGCGCACGCTGATGGAAGCCGCTGTGATGCTCCCGCGGTGCACCGGCACACAGCAGATCGCCTTGCACTTTGCGTCCAGACACAGAAGGTACACGACCTCCTCCTGCTCACCGTGGAAGAACGGGACGAGATACTGCCCGCATTTACTCGTTGAATTGAGAATGCTGGCCTTTCCGCTTCTATCGATGAAGTGCCGCCGCTCCAGCTGCGGAATGAGAGAGATGAGCTGCGCCGCCGCGTCGCCCATACCCTCGATGTTCAAAAGCTCATCCGGCGCGGCCTCCAGAACGCCGGATAAAGAGCCGAAGCGCTCAAGCAGCCTGTGGGCAATTGGGTTCGTGTCCGCGCGGGGAATGGCGTAATACAGCAGAACCTCCAGCACCTGCACGTCGGACAGCGAGTCCATGCCGCTGGTTTTGAGCTGGCGGCGCATGCGCTGGCGGTGGCCTTCGTGAATGGACATGGGGCGCTCCTTCCTTTCGCGTGGGGCGAAAAAATTATTTCAGAAGCTTTTTGAGATACTGGCCGGTATAGCTTTCCTTGCAGGCGGCGACGTCCTCGGGCGTGCCCCGGCAGACGATCGTGCCGCCGCCGGAGCCTCCCTCGGGGCCGAGGTCGAGAACATAGTCCGCCGTCTTGATCACGTCCAGGTTATGCTCAATGACGAGCACAGTGTTTCCCGTGTCGACCAGCCGCTGCAAAACATCGATCAGCCGGTGCACATCCGCCATATGAAGTCCCGTCGTGGGCTCATCGAGGATATAAATCGTTCTGCCGGTTGCGCGGCGGGAGAGCTCCGTTGCAAGCTTTACGCGCTGCGCCTCGCCGCCGGAGAGTGTTGTCGAGCTCTGGCCGAGTTTCACGTAACCAAGACCGACGTCAACGAGCGTCTGCACCTTCTGGCGGATCTTCGGAAGGTTTTCAAAGAACGAGAGCGCCTCCTCGGCGGTCATGTCGAGAACCTCTGAGATATTCTTGCCTTTGTAGCGCACCTCGAGCGTTTCGCGGTTGTAGCGGCTGCCGTGGCAGACTTCGCAAGGGACATATACGTCGGCCAAAAAGTGCATTTCGATTTTGACCAGACCGTCTCCGCAGCAGGCCTCGCAGCGGCCGCCCTTGGTGTTGAAGGAGAACCGTCCGGGGCCGTAGCCGCGCGTTCTCGCGTCCTGCGTGGAGGCGAACAGATCGCGGATGTCGCCGAACAGACCCGTATAGGTCGCGGGGTTCGAGCGGGGACTGCGCCCAATCGGGCTCTGGTCGATGCCGACGACCTTATCAAGGTGCTCGAGACCCTCAATGCGGTCGAATTTGCCGGGTCTCATGCGTGCGCGGTTTAAGCTCGATGCGAGTTTTTTATAGAGGATTTCGTTGATGAGGCTCGACTTGCCGGAGCCGGACACGCCGGTCACACAGATGAACGTTCCGAGCGGGAACGACACATCCAGGTGCTGCAAATTGTTTTCCGCCGCACCGAAAATTTTGAGTTCTTTGCCATTTCCCTTGCGCCGCTCGGTCGGAACGGGAATTTTCTTTGCGCCGGAGAGATACTGGCCGGTGATCGACCGGGGCTCGGCAATGATATCGTCGACAGAGCCCGCTGCGACAATTTCGCCGCCGTGAATGCCCGCGCCGGGGCCGACGTCGACGATGAAGTCCGCCGCGCGCATCGTGTCCTCGTCGTGCTCGACGACAAGAACCGAGTTCCCCAAATCGCGCAGACGGCGCAGCGTATCGAGAAGCTTGTCGTTATCCCGCTGATGAAGGCCGATGGACGGCTCATCGAGAATGTAGAGAACGCCCATGAGGCTGGAGCCAATCTGGGTTGCAAGCCGGATTCTCTGGCTTTCGCCGCCGGAGAGTGTCCCCGCCGCGCGAGAAAGCGTCAGATAGGAAAGCCCGACCGCCTGCAAAAAGCGAAGCCGGGACCGAATTTCCCGCAAAATCTGCTCGGCGATGACGGCCATGGAGCCCGTGAGCTCTAAATGCTCCATAAAGTCCAGCGCCTGATGGACAGGAAGACGGCAGAAGTCCATGATGCTCAGGCCGCCGACCGTCACGGCAAGGCTGATATCGGACAGGCGGTTCCCGTGGCACTTCGGGCACGGACGCTCGGACATGCATTCCTCGAGCTCTTTTCGCATCGCGTCGGACTGGGTTTCCGTTAAGCGGCGCGAGACGTTGTTGAGAACGCCCTCAAAGGGCCGCTCGAGCGTGCCGCGTCCGTTCGCGCGTTCATAGTAGATGGTGAGATTTTCCTTGCCCGTGCCGTACAGAACGGCGTGCAGCGCGTCCTTGGGAAGGTCCTTCATGGGCGTTGTGAGCGAGAACTTATATTTTTTCGCGAGCGCCTCAAAATACATCCGGGCGATCGAGTCGTCCTTGACGTTATTGAAGCCGCTGGCCTGAATCGCGCCGTCCAAAATCGACTTGTCCCAGTCGGGGATAACAAGGTCGGGGTCTGCGACCAGCTGCGTGCCGAGACCCGAGCAGACCGGGCACGCGCCGTAGGGATTGTTAAAGGAAAACATGCGCGGCGAGAGCTCCGGAAGACTGATGCCGCAGTCCTCGCAGGCGTAGTTCTGGGAGAAGATCGTGTCGCGGTCGTCCGCAACTTCATTTAAAATCACAAGGCCGCCCGAAAGCGACAGCGCGGTCTCGACCGAATCCGTCAGACGGCGCGTTAAGTCTTGCTTCATGACGAGCCGGTCGACCACGACCTCGATGTGGTGCTTTTTGTTTTTGTCGAGCGAAATTTCTTCTGTCAGATCATAGATGCTGCCGTCAACCCGCACGCGCGCGTAGCCGCCTTTTCTTGCATCCTCAAAGATCTTTGTATGCTCACCCTTTTTTCCGCGCACGACGGGGGAGAGTATCTGAAAGCGCGTCTTTTCGGGAAGGCGCATGATTTGATCGACAATCTGGTCGACAGTCTGCCGCTGGATTTCCTTGCCGCATTTCGGGCAGTGCGGCACGCCGCAGCGCGCCCATAAAAGGCGCAGATAGTCGTAAATTTCCGTCACGGTGCCGACCGTGGAGCGGGGGTTCTTGCTGGTCGTCTTCTGGTCGATGGAAATGGCGGGCGACAAACCGTCGATCGCATCGACATCGGGTTTGTCCATCTGGCCGAGGAACATTCTGGCGTAGGAGGACAAAGACTCGACATACCGGCGCTGGCCCTCGGCGTAGATTGTGTCGAACGCGAGAGACGATTTGCCGGAGCCGGAGAGGCCCGTGAGCACGACGAGCTTGTCGCGCGGAATTTCGACGGTGATATTTTTAAGGTTGTTGACGCGGGCGCCCTGCACCCGGATGGTATCCTGCATGGTGAATTCTCCTGATTGCGCTCGGAAAAGCTCCGAAGCGGCGGTATTTGTAGTGATCTATTATAGCATAGAGCGTATCTCAGCACAAGAAGTATTTTCAAACAAAAGTTCTCTATCTTGTAAGAAGCCCGCAGACGTGCTATACTGACAAAAAAGAAGAAGCGCGGGTTTAACAGAAGGAGCGTGAAGCTGTGCGGAACTTGCCGAAACTGCTGTTCCAGCGGGTCGTTGTGGTGTCGCTGGCCATTTTGTTGCAAATTTTATTCGTGATTGCGGGCATGGATTGGCTGCGCGAATACTGGCACTGGATGAAGACCGCAATGGACGTGGTCAAGTGGGTCGCGGTGCTGACGATCATGACCGGAAGAAGCAATCCGTCGTATAAAATGGCGTGGATCATCCTGATTCTTGCCTTCCCCGTCGCGGGCATTACGATCTATCTGCTCTTCGGCGGCAACCGTATCTCAAACCGCGAGAACCGCCGCATGAACCGCGTGGAGGTCATGGTTGCGCAGCACCTGCGGCAGGAGAAAAGCGTCATGCAGGCGCTCGAGCGGGAGGACATTCCGGCGTGGAACCACGCGCGCTACCTTCTTTCCAGCTCGCGCTACCCGGTCTATGATAACTCTGCGGCCGTCTATTTCCCGAGCGGCGAGAGCTGCTACGCGCGGATGCTCGAAGAGCTCGAAAAGGCCGAACACTATATTTTTCTCGAATTTTTCATCATCAACAACGGCAAGATGTGGGACTCCATTCTGGACATTCTGCACCGCAAGGCGATGCAGGGTGTAGACGTTCGCGTTCTGTACGATGACTTCGGCTGCATCACGCGCCTTCCGATGCGCTACTGCAGGAAGCTCCGCGAGATGGGCATTGAGGCGCACGTCTTTAACCCGTTCATCCCTGTCCTCTCCGGCCGGCTCAATAACCGCGACCACCGCAAGCTCATGCTCATCGACGGAAAGGTGGGATTTACGGGCGGCGTGAACCTCGCGGATGAATACATCAACGAGATCGAGCGCTTCGGCCACTGGAAGGACTGCGGCATTCTGGTAAAAGGCGAGGCCGTCTGGTCGATGGTGATGATGTTCCTCAGCATCTGGGACTATGTCGCGGGGCTGGAGGAGGATGTGGCCGCGTTCCGGCCGGATTATCCGGAGGATGCGAAGGGCGAGGGCTATTTGCAGCCGTTTGCAGACAGCCCGCTGGACCACGAGGACGTGGGCGCGACGATCTTCCAGAGCCTCATCCAGTCCGCCTGCCGCAGGCTCTGGATCATGACGCCGTATCTGATTCTGGATGACAAGATGATCTCGGCTTTGTGCGTGGCGGCAAAAACGGGCGTCGATGTGCGCATTATCACGCCGGGTATTCCGGATAAATGGTACGTCCACGCTGTGACGCGGGCAAACTACGAGCCTCTGACGGAGGCTGGTGTGCGCATTTTCGAGTTCAAGCCCGGCTTCATCCACTCGAAGGTCTGCCTGGCAGACGACCAGTACGCCGTCGTCGGAACAGTCAATATGGACTTCCGGAGCTTGTACCTCCACTTTGAGGACGCGGTCTATCTCTATGACAGCCCGGCCGTTTCGCAGGTGGCGCGGGACTTTGAAGAGACGTTCCCCGTCTGCCGCGAGATGACCTACGCAAGATGCCGCCACGTGCACCTCTATCAGCGCATCATCCGCGCGCTCTTGCAAGTGTTCTCGCCGCTGCTGTAAGCGATAGAACTTCCCGAAAGTCCGTAGGGGTCGATGCCTATATCGACCCGGCGGAATAAACTGATTTTACGAAAATCCCCGGCGAATTCGCAACTTTCCAATGGGGCGATGTGGGCATCGCCCCCTACGCACAGTCGGGAAGATTTCAGAAATCCTGTAGGGGCGGACGACTCTGTCCGCCCGCAGAAAAATCCGATTTTACGGAAAACTATGGCGAATACGTAACTTCCCAAGGGCGGACAGAGGCATCCGCCCCTACAAAAAGGCACGAGGGTGCATTGGGAGAAATGAAATTGTTTGATGAGAAAAAGAGAGGAAGGCTATGAGTCCGTTTTTATTGTTGGCCGCGCTGGTGCCCGCCGCGTTTCTGATGGTGCAGGTGTACCGGCTCGACCGGATCGAAAAAGAGCCGGCGG
>CALCJW010000086.1:0-3765 GCA_937967235.1 uncultured Clostridia bacterium | reverse complement strand
GAAAAGACTTATAGACGCCCTCACGGATGGCAATGCTCGGCACGACCACGATGAATTTGCTCCAACCATAATGCTTGTTCAACTCGTACATGGTCTTGATGTAGGTATAGGTCTTGCCGACGCCTGTTTCCATCTCGATAGTCAGATTGTAGCGTCCTTCCAGCCTTTCGGACGGTTTGATCTGATTCGTGCGCTGTACCTTTTGCAGATGCTCCAGAATCAGCTTGTCGGAAAGCTCCGGCACGATGCGCTCATTCCGCCAGCCGGTAAAATCGTCCATCGTTGCGATTGCTTGCTGCTCACCATCTTCAAGACCACGATCCATCATATAGGTCGGCGTAAGGTACGGCTGTCCGGCAAAGACGTCAACGACCGCTTTTGCCGCATCTGCCTGAAATTTTTGGTGTTTGAATTGGAGTTTCATAACTGATGCTCCTTGGTTTTCTTTTGGATCATTTTCAAATTGATTTTCTTACATTTTTCACGGTTTTCATGAAACCTCTGCTCAATCTCATTGTTTGATTCCGCTTTAGTCGCAGGAAGTAAATCCGCATTATAGTAAGAAAACATTGTATGAACCGCTGCATTTGCAAAAGCCGCTAAAAAGCGAGATTCTATCGCAGGTACAGGTTTTCCCTCAAATGCGTAGCGCCAGTCAACGAAGGCGTTTGAGAGCAAAATAAGCTCATCGAGTCCTTTTTCGGAGCCCGCATACTCCGGTGCCTTTTCGATTAAGTATGCCCACAGTTCCTGTTGAAAGGATTTCGGAAGCATCTGAAAAAGAATTAGCAAGTTGTGCTCTTTTCCATATTCAATTTGGTTTTTAGCTAAAATTGCCTTGAGTGCTAATTCGACAGAAAATGCGCCGTTTACAACTAAAGGAGCAAAAAGCAAAAGCAGCGTATCTGAATCATCCCGGCTTAGTTGGTCAAGTGCAATATATGCGTTATAAAATGCCTTTGCTTGATAGACTAACAAGTCGGCGTTCATCAGATCACCCTCACGCGCTTGGAAATGTCGCCCGCGTCCTCCGGCATATAGAGCTTGAAAATCTCGAACACATTGATCTTCTCAGGGCTGGACGCAAAGCCGGAATCGCGGAAGACAGCACGGAGCGGTTTACGCTGTGCGATCTCCTTGACCACGCTTTCGGGAATATTCGCGTCAAAACAGGCGATCAGGTCGCCGTCGTTGTAGGTGTGGACGGTGCAGCCGTCGATCTGCTCGGACTTGTAGGGCAGGGACAGCGGCAGCCCCCAGTCGATCAGGCAGCCGAACAGCAGGTCGAGGTCGGTGCGGTCATCCTTGATGTTGGATTCCAGACCCGCGAGCATCCCCTGATCGTAATCATCCGGCGCATAGTAGACGTCCTTCATGTTGGTATCGTCCAGCTTGAGGACGCGGAAACCGATGTCGAGGTCTTGCGTGGTCACGGGACTTTCGGACTTGATCTTGTCTCCGGCGCGGCGGATGCGCTCTTTTCCCATTTCACATATGTTTCGAAATACGACCGGGTTTCCTGCCTTGTCCTGCTCACACGGTTCAGGAACCTGTACCATAATAAACCGCCGATGTCCAGAGTCTTCGTAATTCATTTGCATTATCGCATCAGCAGTCGATGCAGACCCAGAAAAGAAATCCATGACAATGCAGTTTTTGTCTGCACCAATTTGCAGCAAGTATTTCAGCAAAAGTGTCGGTTTAGGGGTGCTAAAGAGGTTAGTTACAGGGATTTCGGGAAATAACTTTTTTAACTCATATTTAGCGCCACGAGTATGACCTGTTACATCCAAGTCTATACACAATGAAGACGGTGGTAAGCCCTCCATATCACAGAGATATGTTCTTCTGATTAAACGCGTCTCATCATCAGAGAAACGCAATTCTCCCGTTTTTAGTTTTTCCTGAACTGTTTCCCATGACCATCTCCACCCATTAGCCGGATGATGGATGATTTTTCCACTCGGAGTTGTAATATCATATTGCAAATTTACACGTAATCCCGGATTATTTACCGGATTTCCATCAAACCACGGTCCTCTTGGATCATTATCAGGGTTTTTGAAATGCGACCTCTTTTTAGGATCGTTAATGAAGTTGGGACGCCAATTAGGATTTTTAGAGTATACTAAAATATAATTGTGATCTTCCGAAAAGGTCAGCGCATTATTATTACTATTATCGCTTGAGCGCCAGATCAAATCGCCAATAAAGCACCTTGCACCAAACACTTCATCACAAAGCATTTTCAAGCTTGCGTGTTCTGTATGGTCAATCGTGATAAATATTGCACCGTTTTCTTCCAAGAAATTCCTTGCAAGCATAAGCCGGGAATACATCATTGATAGCCAATTCGAATGAAAACGCGGGTTTGCTGCACCATTTGGAACAAACTGAATATTATCGTCATCGTCTCGATAGTTTATCGATTCTTCATACTCTTCAGTAGACATCTCAAAGCTGTCTGTATAAACAAATACATCTGTTCCTGTATTATAGGGTGGATCAATGAAAATCATCTTGACCTTGCCAAGATAGCTCTCCTGCAAGAGCTTGAGGACTTCCAGATTATCGCCCTCGATGTAGAGGTTTTCGGTGGTGTCCCAGTCCTTGCTCTCCGCCATGCAGGGGCGCAGGGTCTTCCGGATCGGCTTGTTGGCTTCCACGATAGCCGCCTTCTTGCCGACCCATGTGAACTCGTATGCCTCGTCGCCGTCCACCACGTCCGGCGAAAGCATCTGTTTCAGCAGCTCAAAATTGACCGCTCGTTTGATTCCGTCGTGTCCGTCCGATGCTTCGGTGATGCAGTTCGGGAACAGGGCGGCAATGCGGTCTATGTTCTGCGCCGTCATGTCCGGCGATTCCATGCGTAGTTTATCCATTGGTAGTTCCTCCGTTATTGTCATCTCCGAATACCTCCGTCTCCAACTTTTTGAATACATTCATATCTGGCGTAATTAAGGGAGCGAGGGTATCACGGATAAATGTGTCTGCATTGTTTCCACATTTCACAAGTGTAAGGCATTTTTTTAATGCATTATAAATATCTCCTCGAGCAGATTTATAGTCATCTGCCGCATTGCCTCTGCCTATTGACGCAGTCAAAGCCTCGTTTTTTTCGCGGAGGCACTCATCATATTTCTCGGGTTTCCCGACTGAATCACATAATTTCTTAAGCACCGCATCATCAAGCAAATAAGATTCAAGATTTCGTTCTTTTAGCACTTTAATGCCCTTTGATGCAAGATCAGAGACTTCTTTTGAGCTACGATCATCCCGGTCAACAATTTTGATGATTTTGGAATTTTGGAGTAGTGTACTGATTATTTCTCCATGCGTCTTTTCAATGTTCTCTATATCGTTACAAGAGCCGCCCGAAATAAAGAAAGCCTCTGGATGCGTATCTGCAAAAATAGTGCTGTAAATTATCTTATCAAAATCCTTGCGTGTTTTACCATTAGGGTCACCTTCACAGAACACGAGTGTTTTAGGCAGCATCAGTTTTGCAAAGTCGCCAAAAGCGAGTTCGTAAAACTTGTCCATAACCGCTTTCCCGATTCTTGCAGGGCGGATCACTTGATCTGTATCAAAGTCTCTTCCGCCGAAATCCAAGAAGGCAACTGTTCCTGGATGCTCCTTTTCGATTTCCTCTGCCTCTTGAAGCATTCCAATCGAATGTGTTGAAAGCCAAAGCTGAGACTGACCCGGAATAAGCAAATACAGCTCCCGCAAGACCCTGCCTTGCAATTTGGTGTGCATATGCGT
>CALCJW010000085.1:0-16990 GCA_937967235.1 uncultured Clostridia bacterium | reverse complement strand
TTTCGTGCCGCTTCGTCAATCTTAGCGCAATACTGTCTTACGTACACCCAGCTATATCCGGGGTGCGTTTTTTATAATTCTGCGTTCTTCACGCGCGCGATGAGGGCTTTCTTCTTCTCCTCCGGCAAAAACGCGGCCTCGGCGGCGTAGACGAGCGTCTTTTTGAGATCGTCCGACGTAAAGCCCATGTCCTGCGTGCAGTGGCGGTACTCTTCCGGCAAATTCACAGCGGCAAGCGTCATGTTATCTGTATTGATGCAAAGCCGCAGCCCTGCGTCCAGAAGCTTTTTGGCCGGATGTGCGCGGTAGGACGGCTGCGTGTGGCACTGGATGTTGCTCGTCGGGCAGATCTCCAGCGTCACGCCGCGGGAAATCGCCGTGTCCCAGAGCGTCGGGTCGTCAAAAATATGGTGCCCATGCCCGATACGCCTCACGCCGAACGAGAGCGCGTCCCGGATGGTATCGGGTCCCTGCGAGTCGCCCGCATGGCACGTCGCCGGAACATGCAGCTCGCGCGCCAAGTCAAATATGGGCCGGAAATTGCGCAGCGGCACAATGCCCTCCGCGCCCGCCAGATCTGCGCCGACTACGCCCTGTCCCAGAAAGTCCTTCGCCAGCCGCACGGTCTCAAGATTTTCTTCCATGTTGACCGTCTCGGGTCCAATGCACATCGCGCACAGGAGAATCCCCGCATCGTAGTCCGGATGCTCGGCCAGCGCCTGCCTGCGCCCCTCCAGAACCGCTTCGACGGCCTGCCGCTGCGTGAGCCCCGCGCGCTTGTGAAGCTGCGGCGCAAAGCGGACCTCATCGTAAATGTGTCCCTGCCGGGCGAGTACAGATAAAACGTCCCTAGTCACGCGAACAATGCTTTCTTCCGTCTGCATCAGCTGCAGGGGAAGCTCGAAGCGCGCCAGATATGTGTTCACGTCTGCGCAGTCCGAGGTCCGGGCCAGCCAGCGCCGGAAATCATCTAACGTCGCGGCGGGAAGGGGAAGGCCCTGCGCATTTGCTAAGTCCCACATCGTCTCGGGCGGAATGGCGCCGTCTAAATGCAGATGCAGCTCGATCATCGGAAGGCTTGAAAGCTCCATATTCATCTCTCCTTTCTTTCATTGTACTGGGCGGGGGCTTTCCGCGTCAAGCCTGTTTTCCCTGAATATTTTTGTGGAGGGCTCTTTTTTCGTTTGTACGGTGTTGACAGAAAGGTAGAAAGTATGTACAATAAACGTGTATCTTCGGATACCGATTTTATCGAAATACACAAAATGGAGGAACCAAAATGAAAAAGATCATTGCGCTTCTGCTGGCTCTGGTCATGGTGTTCGCTCTGGTAGCCTGCGCTGCCAAGACCGACGCTCCCGCTGAGGAAACCAAGACCGAAGAACCCGCAGCCACCGAAACGACCACCACCGAAGAGACCGCTGAGCCCGCCGCGGAAGAGACTGCGGAGCCCGCTGCCGAAGAGGGCAAGGTTTATAACGTTGCGTACCTCGTCAACGGCAACCTCGGCGACAAGTCCTTCTTCGACTCTGCCGAAGCAGGTCTGGAAGAGCTGGAAGCAGCCGGCCGCATCGAGCTGACCACCATTGAGATGGGCGGCACCGACGAAGACCAGCCCACGTGGCTGTCCACGCTGTACGACGTCTCCGAAGACGGCGGCTACGACCTCATCGTCTGCGGCACCTATCAGATGCCCGACTACCTGAAGGAAGTTGCGACGCAGTATCCCGACCAGCTGTACGCCATTTTTGACGACACCACCTATGTCGGCGAGAACCAGAACGTTGTCAACATGTCCTATCGCCAGAACGACATGGGCTACCTGATCGGCGTCTATGCGGCTTGCATGACCGTCGACACCAACATCCCCAACATCAACGAGGACGCAGTCGTCGGCTTCGTCGGCGGCGTTGACTCCCCGGTTATCAACGACTTCCTGATCGGCTTCATTGAGGG
Source organism: uncultured Clostridia bacterium (assembly GCA_937967235.1). Taxonomy (GTDB): domain Bacteria; phylum Bacillota; class Clostridia; order Oscillospirales; family Oscillospiraceae; genus CAG-170. Next base: position 15,034 of record CALCJW010000085.1, on the reverse strand, counting down.
CGCGCAGTCCGTCAACCCCGACATCAAGGTTGATACCCGCTACACCAACGACTATGTGGATACCGCCATCGCCAAGGAATATGGCCTGTCCATGATCAACGATAACAAGTGCGACATCATCTGGGGCGTCGCAGGCAACGCCGGCAACGGCGCGGCCGAAGCTGCTCTCGAGACCGGCAAGGCATGGTTCATCGGCGTTGACTCCGACCAGGAGCTGACGTTCTCTCCGGACCTCGCTGCCATCACGCTGACCTCGGGCCTGAAGAACATCGGCAACTCCCTCGTCTGGCTGTTCGACGAGTGGGACGCTGGCCGTACCTACTGGGGCCAGGTCGTTGAGCTCGGCATCGCGGAAGGCGGCGTCGGCATCGTGACCGACAAGAACTACGACAAGCTGGCCTCCGCCGAAACGAAGGCTGCCGTCGAGGCTGCTCAGAACGCAATCCTGAATGGCGAGGTCGTCGTTGACTCCGCTCTGACCAACCAGGAGCTTGCGACTCAGCTGCGTGACGCTGTTCGCCCGTAAGCGAAGCCTACAAGCCAAGATCCTTTGAGCTATCCGGGGGGAGCTCCCATGAGCTCCCCCTTCGGTGTTTTTCATACTGCCTGCGGTGCACTTAAAACTCTTAAATGTGCCGCAGAACGCATGGAAGCATAATCGCGCGCTTGCGCAAGTACATAGAAACAGGAGGAACGCATCGTATGCCAGACGAGAAAACCGGCCGTTTGGACGAGGAACTGGTCGTCCAGATGAAAGGGATCACAAAAGTGTATCCCAACGGCGTCGCTGCCAACCAGGGCGTGGACTTTACCCTGCGAAAGGGCGAAATTCACGCGCTGATGGGCGAAAACGGCGCAGGTAAATCGACGCTTATGAAAATGCTCTTCGGCCTCGAGCAGCCGACGAGCGGCGAGATTTGGGTGAACGGAGAGAAGCTGAACCTCACCGCGCCCTCCGTCGCCATTGCGCACGGGATCGGCATGGTGCACCAGCACTTCATGCTCGTTCCGAGCCTGACGGTTGCGGAAAACATGGTGCTCGGCATGGCGCCGAGAAAGGGCCTCTTCCTCGACCACCAGAAGGCCGTGGAGATCACGAAGGAATACGCTGAGCGCTTTAACCTACATGTCGAGCCAGAGGCCAAGGTCGTCGACATTCCGGTCGGCATGAAGCAGAAGGTCGAGATTTTAAAAGCCCTCGTGCGCGGCGCGAAGATTTTGATCCTCGATGAGCCGACGGCCGTTCTCACAACACAGGAGACGACGGAGCTCTTCAAAGAGCTCATTCATCTTAAAAATCAGGGCTATACCATCGTCTTCATTTCCCACAAGCTCAACGAGATCATGGAAATCACCGATCGGCTGACCATCATGCGAAATGGCCGCTCCATGGGCGTTTACAACACGTGCGACGTGACAAAAGAAGATATCTCCCGGCTGATGGTCGGGCGCGACGTCATTTTGAACGTGCAGAAGGACGAAGCCCAGCCGACCGATACGGTCCTTCGCGTGCGCGATGTGGAGTACGTCAACGAATGGCACAAGAAGGTGCTCGACAGGGTGTCGTTTGACGTGCGCAAGGGCGAGATTCTTGGTATTGCGGGTGTGGAAGGAAACGGCCAGAAGGAGCTGGTCGACATGCTCTTCGGCTTCAACACCCCGAACGCCGGAACCATCACGGTCGAGGGCGAGAATATCCTCGGCCTCACGCAGAGCAAAATTCGCGGCCTCGGCGTGTCCCTCGTTCCGGAGGACCGGATGCTCTTTGGCATTGCGGGCACGGCCAGCATCGAGGAAAATATCCTGTCTGACCGCTGCGCAGACAAGCGCTTCAATAAGGGCCCGCTGTTCAACATGAAGGCCATCCACGAAGAATCCGACCGGCTCATCCAGGAGTACACCGTCCTTTGCAAATCGAGAAAGCAGCAGGTCGGCATGCTCTCCGGCGGCAATATCCAGAAGGTCGTCGTTGCGCGCGAGTTCTCGAACGACCCTGTGCTGATTCTTGCCGACCAGCCGACGCGCGGCATTGACGTCGGTGCGACAGAATTTATCCGCAAAAAGCTCGTCGAGCTCTCGCGCTCGGGTATCGCGGTGCTGCTCGTCTCGGCGGACCTCAACGAGGTCATGGAGCTGTCCGACAGCCTGATCGTCATGCAGGGAGGCCACATTGCGGCCTACTTTGAAGACACGAAGGAGCTCACCGACGATCAGATGGGCGAGTACATGCTTGGCCTTAAGCAGCAGTCAGCGGAGCAGATCAGGAGGGTTTGTCATGACTAAAAAACGCGAACTCATGTTCTCTATCGTGCGCGGGCTTCTTGCGATCCTCATCGCGCTGCTTGTTGCGACGCTGCTCATTTTCATCAGTGCAAACGGCGATAATTTCTCCGAGAAGCTCGCTTCGACCGGCGACGCGCTCAAGCAGATGCTCGTCGGACCGCTCTTCCGTATGGGCAAAAACGGAACGCGCTTTGAAACCAAGCGCCTGACCGACATTCTTGCCTCCATGATTCCGATCATCTTTACCGGACTTTCCGTCTGCATCATGTTCTCCGCCAACCAGTTCAACCTCGGCGCGGAGGGCGGCATCATGCTCGGCGCGTTTGTCACCGGTATGGCGGCCATCTATCTGCCGATGGCAGCGGGGCTGCACCCGATCGTCGCAATCCTGCTCGGCGGTATTTCTGTGGGCATCATGATGCTTTTGCCCGCGCTTCTCAAGAGCAAACTCGAAGTGAGCGAGATGGTGTGCTCGCTGATGCTCAACTACATCGTCATGTACTTAATCAAGTTCGTCCTCAACACGTATCTTGCCGATAAATCCAAGGGACAGATTCAGTCGTATGAGTTCCTGGAGTCGGCAAAAATTGCCCAGCTGGTGGACGACGGCTCGAAGCTCTCGGTCGGCTTCCTCATTGCCATTGCGGCGGTGATTCTCTGCGGTCTTTTCATGTACCGCACCCGCTGGGGCTACGCCATCCGCATGATCGGCATCAACCAGGCATTCTCGAAATATTCCGGCATGAAGGTCGGCACCATCATTGTAGTCTCGCAGCTGCTCGGCGGCTTCCTTGCCGGTGTCGGCGGCGGCATCGAGATGCTGGGCAGATACAAGACCTTCTCCTGGAGCTCTCTTCCCGGCTACGGCTGGACGGGCATTACCATTGCCATCCTTGCCGGCAACAATCCGTGGTTTGTTCCTCCCGCGGCGTTCTTTATGGCGTATCTGTCCAAGGGCTGCGAGCTGATGGCGACCTACGCGAAGGTTCCCGCGCAGCTGATCGATATCATTCAGGGCGTGATCTTCCTGTTCTTCGCGGCCGAGCAGTTCCTGTCCAAGTACCGGCAGAAGCTCGTCGTCAAGTCCGCCGAGGAGGAAATCGCGCGCAAGAAAGCGCTGGAGGAAGCAAAGGAAGGAGGACACGCAAATGCTTAGTTTTCTGAAAATGATGCTGACGCCGGAGTTCTTCTTCTCGATTCTGCGTATCTCCGCGCCGATTCTGTTCGCAACGCTCGGCGCAATCGTGGTAGAAAAGGCAGGATTCTGCAACATCGGCTTAGAGGGCATCATGATGTTTGCCGCGCTGACCGGTTCTCTCGTCAGCTACTACGCAGGCAGCTGGTTCTGGGGCTTACTCGCCGCGCTCGCAATGGGGACGCTCATGGGCCTTATGATGGGCTTTTTCGCCTTCCAGCTGAAGACGGATATCACCCTCGTCGGCATTGCCGTCAACATGATGGGCTCGGGCGGCACGCTGTTTTTGTGCAAGGTCATCACGAACCTCACCGAGGGCAAGGCAATGGCGTCTTCGACGGGTCTGATCACCTCGACGCTCTGCATTCCGAACATCACGATTCCCCTGCTGAACAAAATTCCGTTCCTGGGCGGCGTTCTTTCGGGGCACAGCCTGCTGACCTACCTTGCCTTCATCATCTGCGGCTTAACGTCCGTCATGCTCTATAAGACGAGCCTCGGCATGAACATCCGCGCCGTGGGCGAAAACCCGAACGCAGCGGCGTCTGTCGGCGTGTCGGTGCTCAAGATCAAGTATACCGCGATTGCCTACTCGGGTCTCATGGCTGGCTTCGGCGGCGCGTTCATGTCGATGTCCTACGCACAGGGCTGGAGCCTGGACATGGTCGCAGGACGCGGCTTCATCGCGCTTGCGGCGCAGGCGATGGGCTCCGGCGAGTGCCTCGGCGGCATGCTCTCGAGCTTGGTCTTCGGCTTTGCGCAGGCGCTCGGCATCAAGTTCTCGGCAAGAGGACTCGATTCGAACCTCGCCTCGCCGATTCCCTACGCGGTCACGATCATCGGCCTTGTGGTCTTTGCACTTGTGCGCCGCAGCCGCATTAAAAAGCAGCACGCAGCGTCACAATTATAAAGAAAGCAAAGCTTTCTTTATAATTGGATGGATTGCAGCCCGACTGCGCGCATCATTTTGTCCCAAGGGACAAAATGACACACTTGCGGGCTGAGAAGTATTTTTCCGGTCGGCGGAGCCGCCGGATAAAATAGATTTCCATTTTATTTCGCGTCTGCGGATGCGAAACTCTGCGAGGCTAAAACTGGTTGCGCCCGCCCGGACGGGCGGGCGCGTTTTAATATGGAGGTACTATGTCTGAATTGAAAAAAATTCCTGTTATTTTAGACGGCGACCCGGGCCATGACGACGCGATTGGCTGGACGCTGGCGCAGGGGAGCGGCCGGTTCAATATTCTGGCGGTTACGTCGTGCAGCGGAAACGTCGGCATTGAAAAAACGACCTACAATACCCTTCGCGTCTGCACGCTGCTGGGCATCGACGCGCCCATCGCGGAAGGCTGCCCGCACCCTCTGACAGCCGACGTGATGAACGCCCCGTCGGTACACGGCGAGTCCGGTTTAGATGGTCCGGCGCTTCCGGAGCCCGCGATGAAGGCGTGCGGCCTCACGGCGGTCGAGCTCATGGCGAAGGTGCTGCGCGAGTCGCCTGAGCCGGTCACGATCATCCCCACAGGTCCGGAGACAAATGTGGCCGCGCTCCTGCTGGCGCACCCGGAGCTGAAGCCCAAGATCAAGCAAATCTCCCTCATGGGCGGCGGCATCGCCTACGGAAACTGGACGCCCGCGGCGGAGTTCAATATCCTCGTTGACCCCGAGGCGGCGAAGATCGTTTTCGAGTCCGGCATTCCCATCATTATGGCGGGGCTTGACGTGACGGAAAAAGCGCTCATTATGCCCGAGGACTTCGAGCGCATTCGGGCGCTTGGAAACCCTGTGAGCGATATTGTTGCAAAGTGGCTGGAATTTTTCTATATTTTCCACAAGTCCATCGGCTACGAAGGTGCGCCCATGCACGACCCGTGCGCGGTAATGGCGCTCATTCATCCGGAGATCTTTACGATGAAGCCCATGCACGTCGAAATTGAGACGCAGGGCGAATACTGCCGCGGCTGCACCGTGGGAGACCAGCTCGGCCTCTCGGGCAAAGCGCCGAACGCGCAGGTCATTCTGGACGTTGACCGCAAGGCCTTTGCCGACCGGCTGGTCGAATCGATGAAATTTTATGGGGAGGGCGAGAAATGAACAAATACCCTGTCTGGCTGGATTGCGACGTGGGCGTAGACGACGCGATCGCCATCATGGCGCTGCACGCGCTGGAAGAAACGGACCTTCTCGCCATCTCCACCGTGAGCGGCAACGTGCCGCTTTCGTCGACGTTTTCCAATGCGCACCGGATGAACGGTCTCATGAAGACGAACTACCCGGTTTACAAGGGCGCGGACCGGCCGTTGATCGTCCAGCCGCAGTATGCCTACACGTTCCACGGCAAAAACGGCCTCGGAGACGTGGAGCTTCCTCTGCCGGAAGATGCCAAAATGCTGGATACGCCCGCATGGGACGCACTGTATGCCTGCGCGAAGCAGCACCCGGGCGAGCTCCGGCTCATCGCCATCGGGCCGCTGACGAACGTCGCCATTGCGCTCACGAAATACCCGGAGCTCAAGACGCTGCTTCACACCATTCTTATCATGGGCGGCGCGGCAGTCGGCGGCAACGTGACCCCGGCGGCGGAATTCAATATCTATGCCGACCCCGACGCGGCGCAGATCGTGTTTAAATCCGGTGTTCCGATCGTAATGTGCGGGCTGGACGTGACGATGCAGGCAATGCTCCGCCCGGAGGACTGGGACGAGCTGGAGGCATATGGCACCGGGGCCGGAAAATTCACGAAGGCCTGCGTACAGAAGGCGTGGGCGTTCTGCAAGTCGATCGGCCTTCCCGGCGTTGCGATGCACGACGCGTGCCCTGTGATGTATCTCGCGCACCCAGAGTTCTTCCGCGCGGAGGAGGCGGGCGTGTATGTTGAGACGAGAGGCTCCATCACGCGCGGCAAGACCGTGACCGATCTCTACAGCGACAAGCAGTTTGAGACGAAAAATGCCATGGTCGTCCTCGGCGTCGACCGGGACAAATTCATCGGGGTTTTAAAGGACTGCATCCGAAAAATCTGAAGAGCGACAAAAACCTGCCTGCTGAAGTTCTCAACAGGCAGGTTTCTTTTTTGAAAATCAAAGCGAGGCCGCGAGCGCTTCGGCCTTTTTGCAGGCTTCTTCCAGCGATGCTTTCCCGTCAAAGCCCGCTACGTCCATTCCGTCGGCCGCGACGCAGTGGTACCGGTCAAAGCCAAAGAATGTATGCAGCGCGTCTAAGTACCGGCTTCCCATTTCGAGGGAATCGCCCGTGTAAAATCCGCCGCGCGCCGTCAGGAACACGAGATCCGTGCCCCGGCAAAGGCCAACAAGGCCTGTTTCATTTGCGCCGAACGTGATGCCGTCGAGGCTGACTTGCTCAATGTAGAGCTTCAGAAGCGCGGGGAAAGCCAAGTCCCAGAAGGGCGCGGCGATGACGACAAGGTCGGCATTTGCAAACTGCTTTGCATACCGAAAGCGCGGGTGCGAGAAATCGCCTGTTTCCAGAAGACGCTGCCGCTGCTCAAAAAAATCTCCCATGAGCGGGGCCAAATTTTCCTCCGTCAGAACGAGGCGCTCGATCTCGCAGTCAGACGGGGTGGCGCTTAAAAACCGCTCCAGTATCTTTTTTGTGCGCGATTCCTCTTTTCGGATGCAGCAGTCAACGACCAGTAATTTTCTCATTTGCAGTCCCTCGTTTCCAGAAGATAAAAGGCCTCCAGCGCCGTGAGAATTTCAAGCCGCTCGCCCTTCGCCGTGGCGCTCTCGCCGCCGACGTAATCGCCGATGGAGTCCGCCGTATCCTCGCCGTAGAGGACGACGTTGTTGAGAATCGAAGCTGTCTTCATGCCGCGCAGGCGGCCGATGGTAAACAGCGCCGCCGTCTCCATGTCCGCGCCCAGAACGCCCTTTTTGGACCAATAGGCGCTCTCGGCTTCGTTTTCCTCATGATAAAAGCTCTCGTGGCTGTGGCAGATGCCCTCGTGCGTCACCGCGCCAAGCGTCTTGGCCGCCTCTACGCAGCAGCTATACAGCGTAAAATCCGCCACTGCCGGGTAAATCGCTGGCACATAGGCCTTCGATGCGCCGTCGTCCCGCACCGCGCCGGAGACGAGAACGAGCTCTCCGAGCCCGATACCCTTTTGCAGCGCGCCGCACGAGCCGATGCGAATTGCCGCCTGCACGCCGATGTTGTGGAGCTCTTCTACCGCGATGCCGGCGGAGCTGCCGCCGATGCCGGTCGAAAGCGCGAGCACGTCCACGCCTTTGTACCGCCCGCGCAGGCTGCGGAACTCGCGGTTATACGCCAGCTCCTGCACGTCCTCCAGCTCCGCTGCAATGCGGTCGAGTCTGGCCGGGTCGCCCGGGAGGATCGCGTAGCGAATGCCGAGCGTTTCATCAAGACAAATGTGCGCCTGTTTCATGATCGTCATCCTTTCGTGTTTGTTCGCTTGTTTATTCCTATTTTACAGGATTCTAGTCCGGGAAACAAGTCCCGTGCGAGTCTTCGAGTGCATCCAGATGCAAAAACCGCCGGGCATATGCGCCTGCACCCGTGTTTTTGAGGAACACGACGTTCAGCTCATGTACCCCTGTGAGCGGTGGGCAGAAAAAGTGCCCGAACTGCGGCGCGCTCTTCACGACCGCCTCATATAAAAAGCTCACGCCGCAGCCTGATGCAACAAGTTCGCGGATAATTTTGAAGCTGCTGATGCACACGCGGCGCTCGAACGCCTCGACGGTATAGCCCTGCTGGGTAAGCTCGCGCTCCAGGATATTTCGTGTGCCTGAGCCCGGTTCTCGCAGAATGAGACGCTCGGAAAAAAGCGCCTCAAGGCCAATCTGTTTTCCGTTCCATGGATGATTTTCCGCGCAGATGCCGATATAGGGCTCTTCACGCAGCAGAAAGTGGTTGTACCGCCGCTTGTCGAAAAGGCCCTCGAGCACGACAAAGTCCAGCTCTCCGGCCTCCAAATGAGAAAGAAGGTGCGCGGTGTTGTCGACCGTGAAAAACAGCTCGTTTTCCGGGCTTTCAAGAAAACGCTGGATCTCTGGGATCAAAATATAGTCTCCGATCGACTTCGTCGCCCCGATGCGAAGAAGCGTCTTGGGCTTTGCGGCAAGCAGGCGCGCCAACTCTGCGTCGTTATACTGGAGCTCCATCGCGTAGCGCTCCAGAATCTCGCCCTGCGCGGTTTTGCGGAGCTTTCGTTCGTCGTAGGAAAAGAGCTTCACGCCGTACTGTGCCTCAAGGGACTGAATCTGCTTTGTGACGGCGGGCTGCGTCAGATGGAGCGCATCTGCCGCGCGGCGGTAATTCATTGTCCGGCAAAGCGTCAGAAAGGTCAAGAGCTTCTGGTCCATGGTCGGTCTCCTGATAACAACTAAGAATTGATAGATTCCATTTTATGATTTTATTTTATCATAAATCCGCGCTATAATGAAGCCGCAAAAGAGAAAAAACGATACATTGGAGGAGATTTTGATGAAAACCGTTACAAAGCTGCTGCCCGGCTGCGCGATCGCACTGGTGCTGGCCGCGATTGCAAAGGGGCTTGAAAGCTGGGAGGCTTCCGCCGGGCTGCACCTCATCGGCGCGTCCGTCATCGCGCTGTTTCTCGGCATGATCGTCAACCGCTTCTATAAACCGAACGACACGACAAAGCCCGGTATCCGCTTTACATCGAAGAAAATTCTGAAGTTTGCCATCATCCTGCTCGGCGCGAGCCTTAATATTACGACCGTGCTCACCGTCGGAAAATTCTCCCTCACGGTCATGATTTTCACGCTCGCGACCTGCTTCGGCCTCGGCTACTTCATCGGAAAAGCGCTCGGCCTCAACTGGAAGACCAGCAGCCTCATTAACGCCGGAACGGGCATCTGCGGCGGCTCTGCCATCGCGGCCATTGCGCCCGTCATCGATGCGACCGATATGGATGTTGCCTACGGATTATCCGCCACGTTCCTCTTTGATATGGTGATGGTCGTCGTCTTCCCGATTCTTGGCCGAAAGCTCGGGCTTTCCGATGCGGCATTCGGCCTCTGGGCGGGCACGGCGGTCAATGACACCTCGAGCGTTGTGGCTACCGGCTACGCTTTCAGCGAGGCCGCGGGCGATTTTGCGACCATGGTCAAGCTCACAAGAACCCTTGCCATCATCCCGACCGTCCTCGTCTTTGCCGCCATCAGCCTACGGCTCAAAAAAAAGGAAGCATCCGCAGAGGGCGCGAGCGTCAAGGTCAACATGAAGTCCGTCTTCCCGTGGTTCATTCTGGGCTTCTTGGCCATGTCCGGCCTTACGAGCCTCGGCCTCATTCCGGCAGATCTCGCTGCGGCGCTCAAGTCCGTCAGCAAGTTCCTCATGGTCGCGGCGCTGGCTGCCATCGGCCTCAATACCGACTTTAAAGCCCTCTGCAAGTCCGGCGCAAAGCCGATGCTCCACGGGTTCATCATCTCACTGCTTGTCGTTTTGGTTGCCATCGGCGTCGAGTATATGCTTGGCATTGCCCCTACGGGTACGCTTGCCTGAAGAATCCATGTTATGTGGAACTTCCAGATTTGACGTAGGGGTCGATGCCCCATCGACCCCTACGCGCTGTTCGTGGGCCGACGCAGCTTTGCGGAATGCGCCCGTTGTCAGGATTTTTGGTTCTGAAGCTCCGGCGGGAGCTGCTTTTCGTTCTGGATGATGACGAGGCTCAGGCCCAGCGCCAGAACGAGCGCGCCGACGGCCACAGAATTATAAGGCTGCGGCTCAAACGCGTAGCCCAGCATCAGGCACACGGCGGCAATCAGAAAAAACACGACGCGCACCACGTTCAGCACCTTATTTCGATGTAGCAAAAACGCATAAAAATCGTCCAAATCGTCAAAGCAGTCTCCGGCTGTCCACGGCGCGAAGAGCTTGCGCATAAAGCTTCCCATGGCGTTTCATCTCCTATTCTGAATCAAAATCAGTATACCATGGCGCACCCGCTTTGACAAGGCAAGAGCCGGCAGGAAATCCTGCCGGCTCCGGTTTTCGGAAGGCCACCATGTAGGGCGCCCGAGGGCGCCGGATTGTCAGGTCGTGGAGTAGTTCCCGCAGCCGCAGCGGCGGCAGAAATTGCAGCTGTTGCAGCTGTTGCACCCGCAGGAGCAGCCGGTGGACGTGCCTGCGACGGAGCCGGACGAGCAGGAATTGCACCCGCACCGGCGGCAGCCGCAGCCGCACATGGTGTTTGAGGAATTGTTGCCGCTGCTGGTTCCGCCGACAGAGCCGGTCGAGCCATTGTTGCAGGTGCAGGTGCACGTGCAGCGGTTCGAGGTATTAGAATTGCTCGTTCCGCCCACCGAGCCGGAGTTCCGGCAGCAGGGGTTGCAGCAGGAATTGGCGACGAAGCTGGGGAACACGATACCGCCATAAACGCTGTGATTACACATAAATACGACCTCCCGAAATAAGTCTTGGAGATTGCCTCCGAAGTATCCTATGACGGAAGGTCGTATTTTGTGTCAGAATTCTGCTGGATTTGTCTGTGCGCCGTTTGCGTCCACAATGTCGGGCGCGTCAGATGCTGTCCCGCGCACCTCGGGCACGATCGGGTCGCGTAGCTCAAAGGGTGCGGCCCTCTTTTTGCGATTCATTTGCTTCACCTCAAGGCTAGTCTTTGAGGCGGGGCGTTTTTTATTCCTTTGTCTGTTCCAACCGGCGAAGGCGCTCGCAGAGCTCCTGAAAGCGGCCTGTGATTCGGCCAAAATTGTCCTTCTCGTGCGGAATCATGCAGCCAGAGCAGTCCTTGATGCCGCTCGGCGTGTACCGGAAATTGCCGCCGCAGTTACGTCCCAGCGCGTACAAAGGACAGTAGCAGAACAGACAGTTGAAGCGCTCGGGGTGCTTCGTTTCGTGGCACGGGAAGTATTCGCATGCGGTATTCTGGAAAAACGAATAGTGCTTATTCTGCCAGTGTTCCATTTTAACCCTCCCGGAGCGTTTCCACAAGCTTCGTGTCCGGCGTGACGACGGCGGTCGTGTAGTGGTCGTAGATGACCATGCCTGGCTTCGCGCCCGCAGGCTTTTTGACATTTTTGACGCGCGTGTAGTCGACCGGCACGTTCTGCCCCTCGCGCGCCTGCGAAAAATAGACGGCCAGCTGCATCGCCTCAGTCACCGTCCGGTCGGGAGGCGTCCCGGGCGCGCAGGCGATGATGACGTGGCTGCCATGGATTTTCTGCGTGTGCAGCCAGATATCCTGCTTCTGCGCCATCTTGCAGGTGAGAAGATCATTCTGCCGGTTGTTGCGGCCGACAAGAATTTCAAATCCGTCGGACGAGCGGAAGACCATGGGCTTCGATGCGGGCAGCTTCATCTTTTTCTTCTGCCCCGTCTCGCGGAGATAGCCGCCGTCTGTCAGCTCCTGCCGGATTTCCTGAATGTCCCGTTCGGATTCGACGCGCGAGAGCTCGTCTAAAACGCTTGCAAGATACGAAAGCTCCGCCTCGCCCTTCGCGATCTGCTCGGTGAGAACCTTCTCGGCGGTCTTCGCCTTCTGATAGTCCTTGTAGAATTTTGCGGCGTTCTGCTGCGGCGAGACGGCGGGATTTAAGGGAATGTCGATCTCCTTCATCTCGGGGTCGTAAAAATCGACGGCGGTTAACCGCGCCTGCCCCCGGGAAATTGCGTGCAGATTTGCAGTTACGATATCGCCGAGCCGCCTGAGGTGCTCACGGTCAAACGTCGCCTCGAGCTCCTTTTTCTGGTTCTGGAGCTTTCTTGCCGTGCGGCTGTGGAGGTTTGTGAGCGTCTTGCGGAGCGTCTGCGTCTTCTGCCGCGTGCGCTCGAGAAGGTCGCGTTTGGCATAAAAGCCGTCGAGCAGCGCGGAGAACGACGGCGCAGTTTCCTGCGAGACAAGACCTTCATATTGGCGAATCGGCACACAGGTAAAGTCCCATGGTCTGCCGTCTCGCAGCAGAACCGTCGGCATTTTTTCGCCGGTGTGCAGCGCTTGCAGCTCCGCAAAAAGCCGCTTGGCAGCCTGCTGTTTTTCTTCGTCCGGCATGGAGGCCAGATCAAAATCGACCTGACCGAACACGCGGAAGGCAAGCTCCCGACAAAGAAGCGGCGAGAGTCCTCCGAAGCGCTCCAATAAGAACGTGTCCGCCGCTTTCTGTGTCTTCTGGGAACCGAGCAGCGCGCACAGATCGTCCTCGGATGCTTCCCACGGATTGCGCTTTCCCTGCGTGGGCGGCAGATGATAGTAAAGCCCCGGCAGAACCTGCCGCTGCTCGGACATCTCAAAATCGACCCGGCGCAGGCAATCGAGGATCCGCCCGTCTGCGCCCGTCAGGATGAGGTTCGAGTTGCGCCCCATGAGCTCTAAAATGAGCTTTTTTTGGCAGGGCGTTCCCATCTCATCGATGCAGTCAAACGTCAGCTCGGCGAGGCGCTCCATGGGCGGCTGCGTGATGGACACCAAACGTCCGCCCGTTAAATGCTTTCGCAGCAGCATGCAGAACATCGGCGGCTGCGCGGGATTTTCAAACGATAAGTTTGTCAGCTGGATGCGTGGATGGCTGGGCGAAGCCGTGAGCAGCAGCTTTCCGCCGCCGCTTGCGCCGCGCATGGAAAGAAGGATCGTGTCGCGCTCAGGCTGCTGGACCTTGTCGACCCGGCAGGCCAAAAGCTTTTCCTGCAATTCTTCACATAGGCTCTCTAAAAATACAGCGTCAATCGGCATGGGGTTCCTCCATGGTCAGAATAAAAAGCTCGTTGATGCGCTCTAATTTCCCCGCGAGATACAGTGCGCCGAACAGACACTCGAGCCCTGTCGCCTTGGAATACTGCTCGTGCGTCGCGTTTTTGGGGATCGCGCTCACATGCGCGTTGCGGCCCCGTTTGTACTGCGCGAGCTCATCGGGCGTCAGAAGCGGCAGCATCCGGTCGACGCGCGCGGCCTGCGCGGGGGCGCAGACGTAGGACACCGTTGCGCGGTGCAGCTGCTTGGTTGTGAGCTTGCCGCTGTCACACAGCCAGCTTCGCACCAGAAGCTCAAACACCGCGTCGCCGCAGTGCGCAAGCCCGAGCGCGCTGATCTGGCCGATGTCCTGCGGGCGCATGGAAAGAGAAAAGTAGTTCTTCAAGCGAAGACCTCCCGTATGTGGTTCGTTTTTTCTGATTATACCACACAGAATAAGCGCTGGTAAAGAAAAAGATTGACGGATTGATAACAAAAGGTTACAATAGTAAGGTGTTTTATAGAAAGGACTGGTTCAATGAAGAGACGGCTCTGTGCGTTTCTGGCGGCGGCGCTCTGCGCGGCGTGCTTTACAACAGCGGCATTGGCGGGCGATGAGAGCCTGCATACGGATTATGTGGAAATTACCTGCGACGGCTTTGTGGCAGATGCCTTGGACGGTGTGGAGGCCATTTACAATCTGACGACCGCTTCTCCCGACTGCCTCGACTATGTGCAGCGGTATTATCGCGAGGTTTACGGCCTGGAGCTTCAGGCTGTCGGACATAACATCTGGATCACGAACGATGATACCTATTATTTTGAACGGACAAGCGATCCCCAGCCCGGCGATATCGGCTACGCGACCGCCGAAGAGCGCGAGCGCGGCTGCGGGCACTACGTTTTGTGCAAGGAAGCGGACGAAGCTGCTGGAACGATCACGCTCATCGAGCAGAACTGGATCTGGAACGGACAGGCGGGCGTGAACCGCACGATATCCTATGACAGCTGCTACACGTTCTATACACTCACGTCCTACGACGGCAGCCGCCCCGAGGCGCAGGAGCCGACCGAAGAGGAGGCCTGGCAGGATGAGCAGCGGGCGATGACCGGCGTGCTCCCCTCCGCACCCTTGAGCACGGCCGCAAATCAATCGGCGGCGGATGTGCTTGGAAGCGGCGCTATGGCAGGCGAGGTGTCCGACTGGGCGCAGAGCGCAGTAGCCTACGCGAAGCAGTGGGGCATTCTGGCCGGGACGGGCCTGAACGCGAACGCGGCCATCACGAGAGGGCAGTTTGCAAGGCTTCTTGTGAACACGGCCTACGGCCTTGGCGATTGGCTGGATCTGAGTCAGCCGCAAACGGAGGCGGCGCGTCTTGGACTGATGATGGGAGACGCATACGGAAATTTTGACGCAGACGGCACGTTGACGCGCGAGATGGCGGCGGTTGTCCTCACAAGGCTCTGGCGGCTCACGGGCGACGCGCTTGCATCGGACGAGAGCGTCCTCTGGCAGTTTGCGGACGCGTCTTCTATCAGCAATTGGGCGCGCGAGGGCGTTGCGGTCGCAACGACGGCCGGCCTCATTAGCGGCACCGGCTCCGGCTTCTTGCCGGCAGGAAATCTCACCTGCGAGCAGGCCGTGACCTTGCTTGCAAGGCTCTACGCTGCAAGAAATTATATGAGCTTATAAGCAAAAGCCATCCGGCGCGCCGGATGGCTTTTTTCTTTCTAAAAAGCTGATGCTTTTTAGAAAGAAAGGGGTTGCGCCTCGACTGCGCGCATAATTTTGCGCCAAGGGCGCAAAATTCCACACTTGCGAGGCGAGCGGTATTTTTCCGGTCAGCAAAGCCGCCGGATAA
>CALCJW010000084.1:0-5507 GCA_937967235.1 uncultured Clostridia bacterium | reverse complement strand
CTGCCCCTTAAAGTCCAAGTCCTTCAACCCACGCCGCAAGCTCCTGATGCCCGACGCAGCCCTTGAAAACCTTGCCGTCCATCAGCTTTGCGCCTTTGCAGCTCGGCGCAAGGCGTTCGTTCGTCTTGCCAATGTCGCTTCCTCCGGAGGTCGCAAACGGGATGACCGTCTTGCCGGTCAGGTCATAGCTCTCAAGAAATGTATTGATAATCGTCGGCGCAACGTACCACCAGATCGGGAAGCCCACAAAGATTGTATCGTAGTCCTTCATGTTGTCCCGCTTTACGGCAATCTCAGGACGGGAAGCAGGATCGTTCATCTCAATCGTGCTGCGGGCGTTCTTGTCCATCCAGTTCAGATCGGCTTCCGTGTAAGGCACCTTCGGCTCAATCTCAAAGATGTCCGCGCCGATTGCCTCTGCCAGCGTCTCAGCTACCTTCGCGGTCACGCCGGACGCAGAAAAATATGCTACAAGTTTCTTACTCATGGTGTTTTATCCTTTCAATATCTTCGTAAGCTGCTGTACAGACGCACCCGGCAGGATGGAGGAAAGATGCTGCATCATGCGCTCTTTGGATTCCTGCGGGTCTCGCTGATATGCAGATGTGATAAGGTCATACCCGAAAAGTTCTTCCGGCGTCGCATACTCTGCGACACCCCAGCCATAAGGTCTTCCGTATCTGTCCTGCATATAGACGAAATCCGCAATGCAGACATAGCTCTGCATTTGCAGCCGCGTGATGCACGTCTCAAAACCGGTGTTGCCGCCCTTGCGGTAGTTCAGAGCCTCTTTCAGCCGTTTGGAAAGCATCCTGCCTTCACCGGCTATGGATTCATAAAGCTCCTTGTCCTTGTAGGACGCCAAGCCGTCATCCCAACGGGCGTCAAAGTCATAGCCGTCACGCCGGAAGTTTGCGAAGTCCGGTATCCACTCCCGGCTCACAAAGCCAGCCTTCTTGTTGAAAAGTTTGCCGTAGAGACATTTGCCGCTCCGCGCAGCCGGACCCTTCCATTCCCACGGACCGTCCACATCATCCGCAAACCACAACTCAGGTGGGCAAAGTTCCTCGATGGAGAAGCCGTGAATCTCATTCCGAAAGAAGGGCAGAAAGCCGTATTGCTCAACAGCGGCAATCAAGTCATCGGCACTATGCAGTTGTCCGACATCTCGCTCTGACATTACTCTGCCTCTTCAATCACGCCATAATCAATCAGGATATTTTTCTCCGCATACTGCGGGTAAACAATACCCATCATTTCATACTGATAACGTCTCACGCGGCGATGCTCCTGAACCGGCTCCGGTGCATACGCAGCGGTTTCACAGTGCGCATATTCCGGCATTTCCGCAAGATCATCCCGAACGGCACGGATAAGCGCGTCTACCACATCATCAATGTTCTTGCCGGTCTCCACGGCAACCAGTTCGTGCTTCCGAACTGCCTTGTCCAGATCACCGGGGGAGCGAAACAGCTTGTATTTCATATCGTTACCCGTCCTTTCTCTCTTTCGGTCTGCCTATTCTTCCTGAAATCTGTTCTTTAGGGACGCAATCATCGCTTGTGCGGCAATGCTCAGATACAAAACTCCAATTTCATAGATAAAGTCGCGGTCAATCACGATAAAGTATTCTCTAACGTGTGTAAAAACCAGTTCCAGCAAGTCCCTGTACAGTGGATCATCAAAGGGCTTGAACCGCGTAAACTTGCTTTTGGCAGCGTCCCATGTCATAGACGCTTCGCCCTCAGCACTGGTCATTGCCTCACAGAGAATCATGCTGACGCCCATTTTTCCGTTGCCGGTCAGGAGTTCTCCTTCGTAATAGCTGAGTAGGTCTTTCTTGCGTCGAAGCGGAACTACATCGCAGTTGTCATCCAGCTCAAATGCAATCAGCTCCGCAGCGAGTTCTCGCCAGACCGCATAACCGGCGTTAATGATTCCGTCCTCTTCGCGGCTGATGGTATCGTCCATGCAGTATCGCTCAAAGAAATTATCTCCGTCAATCTCGTTGCGGGTGCAGAAGATATGCGCCAGCTCATGCAGAAGAATGTGCTTCAACTCTGCCGGATGACGCGCTATGTCTGTGCGCAGAAGGATTCCGTCCGCGCCGTCTCCTGTGCCGACGAATGCAGAGGCGTGAAAGTCAAAATAGCCGTCCTCTGTATATCGGTCTTCCAGCCGGTCAGGGAAATACTGCTTGCAGAACTGCTCAAAGACTTCCTGCTGGTTTTCCGTCTGAAAGCAGCGCAGTACAAGGTTGTCCTCACTGAACTCTGCCCCCAAGCGTTCGTTAAAGATGGAAGCGGCATAGAAAAGGGCTTCTTTATAGTCGTCGTTGTTCATCTAATTACTATCCTTCATCCTCATTCACCCCTCCGGTCTGACATTTTTCAGGAAGTCAGAGTGCGGTACATACGGCAAGTTGAGCTGCCAGCCCATGCGGTTCAGCTCGTTGAGCTTGATCAGCATCAGGTTGATGTTTGTTCCCATTGCAGCAGAAAGCTGCACCACATCGTAGTCCTGCTTCATCAGGTCAATCAGCTCATCATCGTCAATGATCAGGTGAGAGGCAAACGCATTCGCCTCATATTCGTGTTTTGTGCGCATATCGAACAGCACGAACTCCGGGAGCGGTTCGTTCCCTTTGGCAAGATCGCGATGAAAGGTATCATGCCCGATCTCGTGACCGCAAACCATTTGCATGATCAGATACTCCATGTTGGAGTTCAGAAGAATATGCCGCTCTTTATGGCGGTAGGTGTACATTCCGAGCAGATCGTTCAGATTGTCAAGGAAATGGAGATGAATGCCCAGCTCACGGGCAATCTTCAAGGTATCTCTTGTTCCACAGCTTTTGACAATGCTGTTCGCCTTTTTGTATATTTCCTCGGAGCGAATTATCACGGGACCTTCACCCCTTTCATGTTGAAAACAGTCAAAGTAAATCCGTCAAGAAACCGAGACGCAGACAGTTATTCCTCTGCGTCCGTACCGGTCTTCTTGTATTTCTTCGGCGTGTATTTCTCAACATTCCGGGCTTTGGATTCCCAATATATATCCTGCAACGCCTTCATCACCGCATCCTTGTCCTGCTCAGACAGCGTACCGCCCGCAAACAAGCCGGACATCCCTTCAATCAGGTCCTTTGCCTGTTTCATGCCACGGGAGCCGTACTGCTCGGATGCCTGAACCACAAACTCTTCGTCCTCGGTCAGCAGATAGTTCACATCCACCTTGAAGTATTCCGCGATTTTTCTGTAAGCGTCCTTGGTACGGGGAAAGGAAATGCCGTTCTCGTACCGGGTAATCATACGCCTGTTGATCCCCAGTGCATCGGCTACTTCCTGCTGGGTCAGCTTCCGCTTCTCCCGTTCAGCCTTGAATTTCTCTCCAAACGTCATTTTGGTAATCACTCCTGTTCACAAAAAGTTTGCGACATCAAATTGCGCAAGTCTATTGACAAAGGCACTTGAAGTGCGTATAATAATGACTGAGCAATCCAACTACTCATAGTATATCCTGAATTGCTCATCCTGTCAAGGGGCATGAGCAGTTGTACACGAAAAAGTTACATCTTTTGAGCAGTTCAAATGGACAGGCATTTACGCTGCCGAAGATCATCCGTACCGGCATACACCGGTATGAGGGAACAGGAGTGAGAAACGCAAATGGCTACACAGTACAGAAAGGCATACGTTCCGGTTACGCTGGATGTGGACAAGGAAGGGGCAATCCTCCCTCGCCTTATCTGGTGGGACAACGGTGTAATCTTTCAAATCGACCAGATTCTTTACAAATGCCGCGCCACATCCAAAAAGGTTGGGGGCGGAGGCATCCGTTACACAGTTCAGATTCGCGGAAAGGAATCGTTTCTTTTCCACGAAGGAGACAAGTGGTTTGTCGAAGCAAAGGAGGACAACTGCTCATGATTTTATCCCAGCGACAACTTGAAGAAATTGCAGCCTCAACAACAAAGGACTTCAACCGGTTCTTTTTCGGGGATGAGGCGGACAAGCCCGACCGATCAGCTTTGCCAACACCCATTGATCAGTTTGCAAAGAACTATCTCGGTCTTCGCGTATCATTCGCCCGTCTCTCGCCGGACGGAAGCATCTGCGGTGTCACTGCCTATGCCGACACTGAGTACAAGATCACGGAACTTGGTATTACGCGCACACTGGCTTTGAAGCGTAATCAGGTCATCTTGGACGAGAGCTTCATTCGATCCGGCAACGTGCAGCGGCTCTGCGCCAAGCGCAGATTTACCCTTGCCCACGAGTGCGCCCATCAGATTCTCTTCCAACTGGAATCGGAAGAGGTAAAGGCGTCCTGCGAAATGAAATATTCCGCACGGACAGCCTATACGCCGCGAGAGCTGAAAACCCGCGAGGACTGGAACGAGTGGCAAGCAAATGTCTTGGGCGCGGCGATCCTGCTTCCTCAAAAAGAGGTTGACCTGGCAATGCGTCGGTTTGTAGAAACGCCGCTGATCAATTACGAGGGGAGGTATTCGTATGGTGATCACTTAACGCTGCGCCTTTTCTGCCGGTTGTTCGGTGTCTCCAAGACAACGGCGTCTATCCGCCTTCGTCAGCTCGGCTACATGGTAGATCGTCCATTCAGTGAGTATGTTGACCCATTGGAGGTGTGGTAATGAAGAGAGCATCCATTCGGGTTCAGGAACCGACGCCGGAGCTGATCGAAAAAATCCGCAGGGCAAGAGTTGCCATTTCCCAGCAGAAGCCCCGATACCTGAAATGTCCCTATTGTCAGCATAATGCCATTGCTGTCTACGAGGACACGAGGGGTCATGTAGAATCCAAGTGCAAGAAATGCGGGCGGATCACAGTCTTTGATGTGCTGAATATGAGAAGACTGCGACCGCGTACCAAGTAAGAACCGGAGGACAAGCCTCTGTTCTAAAATAAAATATATGTCATAGCTGAGCTGTGGAGCCGCCTGATAGGTGAAGTCATCCTAATGCCGCATGAGACAGAGTTTAATTGCTCTGTTTTATCGGCATGGGATTCAAACCTCACCGTCATGCGGCTCTTTTTCTGTCTTCACCCTTCCCGCTGCTCCCGCGCAGCGGAAAGGATGAACAATGAAAATCCCTAAGACCCCTATCGCGTTCGATTACGACCTATGGACTACGGAGGACGGCAAGTGCATGGTGCGCGTGAAACGAACCGGCGAAGTTTCCGAGGTTGACCGCAAGGTTATGAGAATCCTTCGCGCAGAGGAAAAGCGGATCAGACGCTCGTATGGCTCTGACAACACCTCTGAGGATGAAGACGGCGCAGAGAAAATTTCTGATACCGTGCTGTCCCTTGACGCTATACCGGAGGACGATGTGAAGTCCGCTGCATGGCTGGCAGACTCCCGCGACTGCATGGAGGAACTGATCACCGCCCTCAAAGAGAAGGAGCTTCTTTCCATTCTGACAGAGAAGCAGCGCGAATTGTATCTTGCGATGACCCGTGAAGGACTGACTCTTCGAGAGTTTG
>CALCJW010000083.1:0-5505 GCA_937967235.1 uncultured Clostridia bacterium | reverse complement strand
GTATTCTGTCTGCGCCGACAAAAGGGCTCCGCAAAGCAGAGCATCTGCATTGAAACACGACAGAACGACAATATAATATCTAAAGCATAATTACGGGAGCGTCAGAGAGATCTGGCGCTCCTGTTTCTTTCGGAGGTATCATGACAAATTTCTTTCTGGAAGAACTGAGAAAGATCTATGGAGATGGGCGCGTGATCCATGATCCGCAATTCGTTGGCGAATGCTGCTACGGCAGTCTTGGCGATCTGCGGGTCAAAGCGCGGTTTACAAAAGATATCGTTGCGAATCAGTATCCATATCTGACGGTTTCCATCCTGAATCCCACGAAAGGCGAAATTGACAGTGTTCGAATGAAAATTGAGGACATCGTCAGCAGAAGCTGCTGCAGCACAAATCCGAATCTTCGCAATACGGAACCGCATATCTGGGTTGACGGGAAAACGCCGCAGTGGTACGCTTGCTGCCCCGGTTCGCGTGATTATACGTTGTTGGCAAACGCGACTGCGGAATATCTCAGCGTTTTTGAACTGATGCACGAACGGGTACAGAATCGACAACATACTCAAAAAATGAAGGGAGCGGATGCCAATGAGCGATAAGCCCAGATGGGAGATCATCCACGGAGACAGCCTTACGGTGCTGGAGAGCTTTCCTCCCAGCACATTTGACGCTGTCATCACAGATCCGCCGTATGCGTCTGGTGGCCGCACGCAGGCAGAGAAATCCAAAGCCACCGCAAAGAAATATTCCAGCATGGGCGGCAATGCGCCGCCCGATTTTGACGGCGACGCCAAGGATCAGCGCTCGTGGACTCGCTGGGCGGCGGAGTGGCTGTACCTTGCAAGACGTGCAGCAAAGCCCGGCGCACCGGTCTGTATGTTTATTGACTGGCGGCAGCTTCCCTGTGCCAGCGACGCACTCCAGTGGGCAGGTTGGATCTGGCGCGGGATTGCTGTTTGGGACAAGGCAAACTCGCGTCCGCAAAAGGGGCGTTTCCGTCAGCAGGCAGAATACATCGTCTGGGGTTCAAACGGAGATATGCCGGTCAGCCGCCCCGTGCCGTGTTTGCCCGGTGTGTTCAAGTATGGCAATCCGCAGAACCGCATTCACCTGACCGAAAAGCCCCTGCAGCTCATGCAGGACCTTGTCAAGATCACAGAACCGGGCGGTCATATCTTGGACCCCTTTGCAGGCTCCGGCACGACAGTTCTGGCTGCGGTCAAAGAGGGTTATGATGCAACCGGCATCGAGGTCACGGACGTGTACGCGGACCTCGCCAGAAAGCGGATGGAAACAGAGCTGAACGCGGCATAGCGACTATAGTAGCGACTGTGAACGGCAGAAATCGGCGGCTTTGAATTTCATAGCGACTATTGTAGCGACTACGCCATTTAAAACCAATTTGAATAGCCGAAGCAGCGCAAAGGCATCTATACGGAAAGAAAATTGAAATCTCTCTCTTCTCTCGCCCCGCTGAAAGGCGGGACGTCAGGCTCTCGCCGCCTCGCGGAAAGAGCGCGCAAGCATCGCCTTTTGGTACCAAAAGGCAGCTTGCAGGGAGAACCCTGTCCCCAATATGCCGCCTGCGGGCGGAGAAAGGAGCGCCGTGCGGAAGAACCAGTACAATTTGCATATTCGGCTGGACGAGGACGAACGCGCCGCGCTGGAAAAGGGCTTACAGGCCAGCGGCCTGCCGCTGTCGGCGTACCTGCGCAAACTGATCCTCGGAGAAAGCATTCAAGCCGCACCCTCAGAAGAACTTCGCAGGCTGCGCACAGAGATCCATCAGATCGGCAACAACATCAACCAGCTTGCGCGGAAAGCAAACGCCGGGTTTGCCAGCCGTGACGAGGTCACTCGCGCCCTGCGGATGCTGGATCGTGTCTATGAACTCATGTATGGGTTTTCAAAATAGAAATGGCAATCACAAAAATCCTGTACCGCAACGGCGGACTTGCGCAGGCCATTCAATATATTACGAATCCGGATAAGACCGATCAGTGCGTCCTTGTCGATCATTTTAACTGCGATCCCGGATTTGCATATCAGCAGATGATGAATACAAAACGGCGGTTTCATAAAACGGATGGACGCCAATGCTATCATATTATCCAGTCATTTAAGCCGGATGAGATCACGCCGGAACTGGCGCATGAAATTGCGAAACGCTTTGCAGCAGAGCACCTACAAGGATATGAAGCCGTAATCGGAACGCACGTCGATAAAGGGCACATCCATTCGCATATCGTTTTCAATTCGGTCAATGCGGATACCGGCATCAAATACCACAGCACGCTTCAAAACTATTACCAACAAATCCGCGGGATCTCAGACCGGCTCTGCGCAGAAAATGGTCTATCCGTAATTCTTCAAGGAGAGCGTACAAAAACGGTCAGTTACATTGAATGGCTGCGGCAGTCCAAAGGGCAACCAACGTTCCGTTCCATGCTGGAAGCGGACCTGCGCGATGCGATTGCCGACGCGAACGATCTCGGCCACTTTTTCCTGCTCATGGAGCATAAGGGCTACGAGATCCACCACGGCAACCGGCTTGGATTCCGTTTGCGCGGGCAGGAGCGTTTCATGTATCCGGAGCGCAAAAACGCGGCGTTTTCGGAAGAAAACATTGAACGCGCCATTGCGGGCAATCTCGCAGAGATCGAGGCTGGTACCAGACCGGCGTTCCTCCCGCGCCCAAAGCCCCAGCCATACCGCCCACATCCAAAGTACAAAGGATTTCTTGCTCTTTACTATCACTACTGCTATCTGCTCGGCCGCATCGAAAAGCGGCAGTACCCGCCGCGCATGACACCGCATCTTCGGAAGGAGATCATGAAAGCCGAAACCTATAAGGCGCGGCTGAAATTCCTGCAAGAGAATAGCATCTCCACGGCGGATGACCTGACCGCCTGCATGCATCAGGCAGAAAGCACGGTCACGCAGCTTGCCAAGCAGCGCACGATTTTGAATGTCCGCAAGAAAAAGCGGAAGAAACTCTTTGACGCGCTTGCGGCGGAAGAATCCCTTGCCGCAAGCAAAGCGCTCTACGCGGAGGGTATTTCCGGCATGGAATCCGAGTACGCGCAATATGCGGAAGCGAAAGCAGTACTGGACGCCTGTGGTTTTTCACGGCAAGCTCTCACGAAAGAAAAAGCGGATATCTACGAGCAGCTTGCACAGCTCAACAAGCAGATCCGTGCCGAGCGGCAAAAGATCAAGCTGTGCCGCGAGATTGCAGACTCGGCAGCGGTCATGCAGCGCGATGTCGCTGCACAGGAAAAATCCCACCATGAGAAAGAAGCGTCGCAAACACGCGCCCATGAATAGGAGGTGATTCCCCATCAACGTAGGAAACAGCGAAGCCGCCGAGCAGGTCGTTCACATGATGCTCTCCGGCGGCGAGGTTGCAGTCAAGCTGGCAGGCTCTGCGGCAAAGAATGCCGCGGCGATGCTGCTGGCGTTGGCGCGCAATCATAAAAAGGTCTACGGCAAGACCAGTCTCAAGAAAATTCTCCAGCAGACGCGCGACATCCGCACGTTTTCCCTGACACCAGAGCAGTACCGCGAGTTCAGCCGTCAGGCGAAGGACAAGGTACTGTTCGCCGGCATCCAGGACAAGGAGCAGCCGGACGCACCCATTGATCTCGTCATTCCAACGCCCGATCTGGAACTGGCAAATGTCATTTTCGAGCGTCTCTTTGGTTCGCTGGAAAAGTCACAGGAGGAACGCTCATCAAAAAAAGAGTCTCGGTCGGAACGCTCCTCGGACGATATCGCCAGCAGCTCGCCTACGAGCAGGAAGAACTCGAAGAATGACCGCCCGTCCATTGGCGAGCAGCTTCAGTCTTTCCGTGAAAAGCTGTCCGGTGTCGAACCGCGTGTTCCGACCAGAGAAAAAACGCACAGTGAGATCACAAAATAAGCACAGTTTGGATGGATTTGCACGCCAAACTGTGATATACTCAAACCAACAAAAGCTGGGAGGTGGCGCATATGGCAGAACAAAGCTATGAGCTGATGCACAAAGACGACGTTGTTGCGTCTTTGCAGCTCGACGACCTGTCTGGCGCTATCCTCAAAGTCACGCCCGGCACAAATTCGGAACTGCTGCCGCTCGGCGGCAGTCAGGGCGCAGACAGTCTGCGCAAATGGTGGCTGCGCCGTGCCGTCCCTATCAGTCAGGGCAACATTGCCGCGCTTTTGCAGCAGGAGGGCATTCCATCCACACAGAGCCTGCTCGTGCGGAACCTCGGTCTCAGTCTGTCCGACCATTATTGGATCAAGCCGAACGGCAGCGAACTGACGTGGAAAGACGTTAGCCTGTTCTCCAACAGCTTCCGCGATCCACTGGAATCCATGCAGATTCAACATCCTCACGGTGCAGCTTCGGCAAGCACCCAGACACCAGCGTATTCGCCCAGCGCATCGCTGCAAGGTGACCTGATCAAAAAGTGGTTGATCGTTGACGATACGCGCTGCCTGCTCAAAGGCAACCGCGGCGCAAATTCCCAGCAAAGTCTCAATGAAGTGCTGGCATCCATGCTGCATGAAAAGCAGGGCTTTTCCAACCATGTGCGGTATCGCCCGGTCAAATTCACCGGCAGCGCAAGCGAGCAGTACGGCTGTATCTGCGAGGATTTTGCATCGGAGACGCTGGAGTTTATTCCGGCGATTGACGTTGTGGATTCCGAGAAAAAGGACAATGCTGTTTCCACTTATGAGCATTTCATTTATGTCTGCGCAGAGCATGGTCTGTCAGAGCAGGAAGTGCGCGGATTCCTCGAATATCAGATCCTCACGGATTTCGTGCTGACAAACACAGACCGGCATCTCAATAACTTCGGCGTTTTGCGGGACAGCCGGACATTGAAATTTGTGCGGATGGCCCCGATCTTCGATTCTGGCAATTCGATGTTCTGGGATGCCCCACGCCTGCCGGAGCGCAGCGACTGCACAGAGATCACGGTCAACAGTTTCCGTAAGACCGAAACGGAACTGCTCAAGCTCGTCACCGACCGCAGCCGCGTCCACATGGATCTGCTGCCCAGCCGGGAAGAAATTGCAGAGCTGTACGCCAAGGACGACAGCATCGCGTTCGTGGATTCCATTCTCACCGGCTACGAGAAGAAGAAAGCGCTATTGGAGCAGTTCATGGAGAAAGGTATTCTAGCACAGAGCCGCCGCAAACGTAATACCGAACCTGAACGATAATTTTCAACTGCCCTGCAAGGCTTTGCGCTTTGCAGGGCGTTTTTTCTGAGGTGATGCCTATCCGAAAATCAAACGACACCCTGTTTTATCTTATTGGAATTGTTCCTGTTGTCTGGCTTGCCCTCCTGCTGGCGCAGTCCCTTGGCGGCGGACTGCCGGAGCTGCTGTGGAATCTGACCAGCGCACTGGAGCAGCCGACGAATATCATATGGACGGACAAAAGCCTGCCCGCGATCCTTATCTGCCTTGCCGCTTACGGCATGGCAGTTTTGCTTTATCGGACGAATCAGGGCA